>CAMNGW010000098.1 GCA_946538615.1 uncultured Clostridia bacterium | reverse complement strand
CGTGGTGGTGTCCGTGTTCATGATCATGCTCATCATCATGTTCGTGGTCATGGTGGTGTCCGTGTTCATGATCATGCTCATCATCATGTTCGTGGTCGTGGTGGTGTCCGTGTTCATGGTCATGCTCATCATCATGTTCGCGTTCATGGTCATGCTCATCATCATGTTCGCGTTCATGGTCATGCTCATCATGGTCGTGATGATGCCCGTGTTCATGGTGGTGTTCATGATCGTGATCCGGAACGTCCCCGGATTCTTCTTCCTCCCCATGAACAGATACATGCATATGTGTACCTGTAATGCCGCATTTTTCCATGTGCTGGGGCTGGACCGCGACATCCGGGAAAAGCTGGTTCATCACAGTGATATACTGCTTCTTCTGTTCTTCGCTCAGAAGTTCATACAGGGCCGCATTGAGCATGTCACCAGCTGCACCCATGTTGCATTCAAGATAAAGCGTCTTCATTATTGGAACCCCCACGAATTATTTTTTCTTTTTCAGTTTCCACACCTTTTTCTTCAATGTTTCACGTGGAACATTTTATTTGTTTTTTCTGATCCTTCCCCTGCGTTTTTCGTCAGTCCATGCAAACAGCTTCTGGAGACCTTTTGCACATGGCTTTTCAATGAGGTAAGTGACAAGAACAGCAGCGAGAAATGAAATTAAGATAACATATGCCGTATAACGGTACTGCCATGGTTTGTCGCCCATCTGATTGGGCAGTTCATGTTCCGAATAAGGTATTCCCAGGCGACGCAGGTGCACCGCGATATTCTGGTGCAGCAGATAGAAGTTCATTGAGATGCCTGAGAGAAAACGTGTCACAGGATTGCCGAACAGCTTTCTCACCGGCCAGAGCGAGAATGGAAGTGACACCATGACGCCTGCAAGCGTCAGGGCCAGAACCGGCCTGCGTATCATCTGTCCGCCCTGTATAGCAGGATAGCCATTGCTTGTCGCCTGCCATTTAAGCACCCGAAGGAAGAGATAAAAGGAAAGCAAAAAGACAAATGTTGCTGCGATCTGCGGCTGCAGCCGGTCGCGCGGGTCTGTTTTTTGCCATTTTTCTTCAAGCCTGACATATCCATAGGCACATGCCATGCCCAGCGCATAAACATCCAGAAAAGACAGCGGCTGATTTACCACCATGGAATACTCTTCCATCATAAAGACACAGTAGCCCCTGAAATATGCCGAGATGGCACACAGGCCGAACATGACGGCCAGGGGCCGCTTCCGCGCCATTCTGCCAAGCAGCGGGACCAGAAGGTACAATTGCATTTCAACAGCGATCGTCCAGCTGCTCCCGCCAAGCTGTGTCCCCAGATACGTTCTTCTGTCCCAGGTAAAAATGCACAGAACATGCATCATCACGTCATACAGAAGGCTGCCTGTATCCTGATACAGGCCATAGGGGAGAACAACAGCAAAGAGCATCAGGAAGACAGTGAACAGATAGCTTGGCATGATCCGCATGATCCGTCTCCGGTAAAACGTCTTTGCCGGGGGCAATCCGATGCCAGCCCGCTCGTTACGGGCATAGGGGAGGAAAAGAAGGAAGGAACTGAGCAGAATTGTTCCGTCGACGGCCATATACCCCGCTCTCACAAGATAATCCAGAGAATATGACCCTATGTACGGCGTCAGCCAGCTTTGCTGCCAGAAATGAAACCATGCGACAATTCCCACCATAAGGACACGGAATCCATCAAGTTCCGGGATCCGGCGTCTGTCCGGCATCTCTGCTACCCCCTTATGTTTCAAGCGCTGTTTTCAGTCTGGAAATGCCTTCCCGGATGTACCGCCTCGGACAGCCGATATTCACTCTTAAAAAGCCTTCTCCAAGGCTCTTTGAAAAGAAAGTCCCGCCCGTGAATGCCACGCCGGCCCTTTCACATTTTGCAAGCAGCTCTTCTGTGCTCAGCCCGTATTTCCTCAGATCCAGCCAGCCAAGGTAAGTGGCCTCCATGGGAGTCAGGACCGCCTCAGGTAGCAGGAGTGAAACCTGTCTCTTGAGTTCTTCCACATTATCTTTCAGATAGACAAGAAGACCGTCCAGCCATGCATCGCCATGCAGATAAGCCGCTCTTGTGGCTGTCAGTGCAAATATATTTCCACTCACCACGCCATGTGAATCAATGGTTTTCTGGATTTTCTCCCTTATCCTTTCATCAGGACACAAGCAGGCTGACTGCTGAAGGCCTGCCAGGTTAAAGGTTTTGCTGGCAGCGCACAGGCTGAGCACATTCTGATGCGTCAGGGACAGGGCAGGTGTAAAGACATGCGGCGCATAGACAAAATCAGCATGGATCTCATCGCTGACCAGGACCACGCCGTACCGGTCAAGCACATCCAGCAGGTCCTGCAGTTCTTTCCGGGTCCAGCAGCGGCCCACCGGATTGTGGGGCGAGCACAGGAGCATCAGCTTTGCACCCTGCCGGCACCTTTCCTCAACGGCCTCAAGGTCCATGGTATAGTACCCGTCTTTTTCTTTGAGCGGGGCCTCCATGCGCCTGCGGCCCGTCGCATCAATTGAAAAGCCGAAGGGTCCATATACAGGGGGCTGCAGGATCACACCGTCTCCCTTTTCCGTGAGTGCTTCGATGACCACTTTCATGCCTGTGACCACGCAGGGCAGCATCACCGTATCCTGCTGGCGGACCTCCAGGCCATGGCGCCGCTTCCAGTACCCGCACAGGGCCGCACTGTCTTCGTCCGTCACTGCGGTATAGCCGAATGTCGGGTGCTTTGCCCTCTCCTGAATGGCTTCCACAACAGATGGAGGACTGGGAAAATCCATATCTGCTACCCACATGGGCAGCGTACCCTCCCCATGCTCTCTGCGGCACTCGTCCCATTTCACGCAGTCAGTGCCTGTCCGGTCAAGGCCGGCATCAAAATACGCTTCACCGAATACATTCTCTGTCATCTGTCATTCAACTCCTGTTATCTTTGCACGCTGTGCGTGCAGCGCTTCAGCCCTGACACCGCCTGAAGAAATCACCCAGAAGCCTGCAGAACGGGCAATCTTGTCCACCTCATCCATAAAGCCGGACAGATAGCGTATACAGCTTTCTGCACCCTGCTGCTTGCGGATGACAAGATACAGCCTTCCGTTCTCTTTCAGCGAGCAGGCACTGTCCATCAGCATTTCATACACCTTCTGCTTGCCTGCCCGGATGGGAGGATTGGTGACCACCGCGTCAAACATTTTCCCCCCGATCGCAGAAAAGCCATCGCTTTCCAGACAGGTCACTTCCACCCCGTTGCGCTCGGCATTGCGTTTGCACAAAGACAGCGCCCGCAGATTGACGTCCACAAGCGTCAGGTCCGCCTGGGGGTTCGCTTTTTTTAATGCGATCCCAATGGCGCCCCATCCGCACCCAAGGTCCAGCACATCACCCTGCAAAGCAGGCAGTGCATCAAGCAGCAGACGGGACCCCTGGTCCAGTTCCCCTTTAGAAAATACACCTGCATCCGTCTCAAATGTCAGATGGTGCCCCCTGTAGTCAAACGAGCATGGGACGATCTTTGATTCGCTCTGGGGCTGGCGCGTATAGTACATTTCACTCATGGTCTGGCTCCATTCCGGCGCTGGCGTACAGTGCCTCTGCCTCTTTCTGTGTCAGTTCCCTCCAGTCCCCGCGTCCAAGCTCAGGGTCAAGACTGAGGGGGCCAAAACTTACCCGGTCAAGTTCAAGCACTGTTTTGCCTACATGTTCAAACATCCGTTTCACCTGATGGAACTTGCCCTCGTGGATCACTACCCAGGCTTCGTTCGCCTTTCCCAGTCTGAGCTCGGAAGGCTGTGCCACAAAATCCCCCAGGTCCATGCCTTCCCTGAACTGTGCCGCATCCTCATGCGTCAGGGGAAGGTCCGTTTTTACATGATATGTCTTATCCACATGTCTCTGGGGAGAAAGCAGCCTGTGGCTGAGCTCCCCGTCTGTGGTAAAAAGCAGGAGGCCCGTTGTATCTTTGTCCAGTCTGCCCACAGGCATACAGCCAAGGCTCTGGTACACAGGCGGCAGCAGGTCCATCACCGTTTTCTGTTTTTTGTCCCTTGCCGCTGTAAGAACGTTCCCCGGTTTATTGAGCATGATGTGCCGCACACGTCTTGTATCCACAGTTTTTCCGCTGACGGCAATCACATCCGTGTCCGCCGTCTGGAAGCTGCCGTCCCTGATACAGTTCCCATTGACCACAACAGCCCCTGAACGGATGATCCCCTGTACTGTCTTACGTGTGCCAAAATTCAGTTCCGCGAGCCTCCGGTCCAGTCTCATGCTTTTCCCTCATCTCGGATCCCTTTGACGTATGCAGCACTTATCATAGCTTTCAGAGGAAGAAGGGGCAGCAGAAGAAGGACAAACGCACCAATAATAATGTAAAGGCCGCTGTCGGGGCGTGGGATGGAGAAACCGCCCGCCATGGAATTGACCGCATTGAGGAGCTTCATCACATAATCTGACCCTGCCCATACGCTTACCACCAGGAAAGGCACAAGCGTTAAAAGTGATCTGAGATAAGAGAGCAGAATGCCTTTGCGCTTTCCCCGCACCAGTTTTCTGTCCCCCGCTGCACGTGCGAACCTGTTCCCGGAATGGAACGCCAGGCCAAAACAGAAGGGGAGAAGGGTGAGAAGATAGAGAAGCAGGGCGTACACCGTTCCGCGGACGATGTCCCCTCCGCCGAGCTGGCTCAGAGCCAGGATCACAGAGAACACGTCCGTCTGTCCCACCACGGTTGTCCCAAAGATAATCCTGTACAGCCACAGCGTCACCCCAATGAACGGTGAGGCCCATAAAAGGAGCAGCAGCCCCTGGCACAATCCGTTACCAAATACCCTGCCGAATTCGCGCATGGACAGAAGGTTGCGGCTGAATAGCCTGCCCCCGTCAAGTGCTGCCATCATGTTCTCCGCGGCACGGGTGCGTGCAAGTGGGACCAGGACCAGGAACAAGGGAACGCACAGAAGGGCAAGTCCCTTCATGTTCTCGGTAAGAAGAAAAAGCAGCGGTGTCAGTACGAAGAGGCGCACAATGATTTCAAAGAGCAGGAAATCGAATACTTCATCCTTTTTTTCTGTGACTGTGCGGCGCGCACACGCTGCAGCTTGTTTTATGGTCATGATCTTGAACCTCCTTGCAGTTCGGCTGAGGGATTGCGGAGTTTTTTCCGGGCGATAAAGAGATAGGTGCCCATATGGATCAGGAAGGTAAGGGCCCAGGACACGGGGTAGGAGAGATAGAGCACCTGCAGGGTATGATAGGCCGGGAGCGCAAATATCGTCATGATCCAGACGATTCTGAACAGACATGCTCCTGTCAGAGACACAATCATGGGCATCACAGAATATCCGACCCCGCGCATCTGTCCCACCATGACATCCATCATGCCGCACAGGAAATATGTCGGCAGAATGATATGCATGCGCAGAACGCCAAAGTCAATGACTTCAGGGTCCGCGTTGTACACTGACAGCAGTGCCCTGTCAAAAAGCAGGAATCCCAGACCCAGTGCCAGCCCGATGACAACCACTGTCCCCAGACAGTTCCACAGTGTCTTTTTCACCCGGTCGTATTTTTTGGCCCCGAAGTTCTGGCTGGCAAACGTCAGGTCCGCCTGGTATATGCTGTTCATTGCCGTATAGACAAATCCTTCGAGGTTGCTTGCAGCCGCATTGCCTGCCATGGCCGTGGACTGGAAAGAATTGATCGAGGACTGGATCAGCACATTGGAAATGGAAAACAGGCTCCCCTGCAGTCCAGCCGGCAGTCCGACCTTCGTGATCCCCACAAGGGCATCTTTGCGTATGCGCAGTTTGCGCAGATTCAGATGGATCGCTGTCTGGGAACGCATAAGGCACAGGAGGACAAGGATCATGGAGATGGCCTGGGATATCACCGTGGCAATCGCCACACCGGCAACATCCATATGAAAGGCAATGACGAAGATCAGATTGAACACCACATTGACCGCACCGGATATGGTCAGATAATACAGCGGTCTTTTTGTATCGCCTATTGCCCGGAGGATCCCCGCCCCAAAATTGTAGAGCAGGTTAAAAGGCATGCCCAGAAAATAGATTTTCACATACAGCGCAGCCAGATCAATTACGTCCTCCGGACTGTCCATCAGGCGCAGGATCGGCTTGGCCATAAGAAAACCGAATGCACCCACCACGAACCCTGAGATCAGGGCGACCATAATGGAGGTATGCACCACATCCTGCACGGCCTTTGCGTCGCCGGCGCCGTAGTAGCGCGCGACCATCACGCTTGCGCCTACGCTCAGGCCCATAAAGATATTGATAATCAGATTGATCAGCGACCCCGTCGAACCAACCGCTGCAAGGCTTGTCGCACCGGCGAACCGGCCTACCACCACAATGTCGGCTGCATTATACAGCAGCTGAAGGACACCGGTCAGGATCAAAGGTCCTGAAAAAAGCAGAATTTCCGGAAGCAGCGCACCCTGCGTCATGTCCATTTCGTAGCGTTTGCGCTTGCCGGTCTCCGCGGTCTTTTTTTGTTGTCTCATAATCTGTTACCTCGTCTGCTGCACCATTTTTTGCGTCAGTTCCACAGAGGAAACCACGGGTGAATTAAACAGCCTGAACGGCTGGAACGGATAGGCGCGGCTCCATCCGAGTCCCGGGGACACATACTGTGGGATCCGTCCGACATATGTGATGCCGGTAAAAAGGTCGTCCTCAGGGAACCATCCAAAATCCGGCACATAGACGGCCCCGCCTCCCGGCACGCGCCACTGGCCGCCACAATAGTGCCCTGCAAGAATCAGAGAAACCTGGCGCATGGAAAAGACATCCGTCTTATTTGTCCAGCTGACAAGGGTTTCCGACAGCTGGTCATTGATCGGGGTATGTGTGACGGCCACCTGAATATCGTCGGCAGTCATTGTCTTCACGCTCTCCCGGATCCGCGCCACCCTCGCGATCTGGTACTCCGCGACCCGCTTCTGGGCCGCCTGATCTTCTGTGATCCCCGAGGACGGGAGACGGTCAAGCACGCCCTGGTACGTTTTTACGATCCCGTCAAGGTTCTGTGTATACAGTTCCAGCGGCACGAACCAGATCCTGGCGCTGCCCTTCTGTCCCCTTGTCATCAGGTAGGGTTCATCGAGAATGGTCACGCCCTCTTCCATGAGGTGCACGGCCCAGTCCGCATAAGGCGAAAGGGAAGCATGGGCATATATCCCCATATAATCCGCGTCATCATCACCTGGAATCAGCAGCTTGGGAATATCCTTCGGAAGGGCGCGCAGGACTTCATCCAGTCCTTCTGTATCGCCCCTGTCCCCCAGCATGTCCCCGGTCATGACCACGCACGAATAGCTGCGCTGGCCCAGCGCTTTGGACACAGCACCGCCCAGTCCGCGCCGTCCGTGCAGGTCACTGAGGTGCAGAATGGAAAAATTCTCCATATCACCGGGAAGATTGGCTATGGTGATAGGTACGCGCGTGTAAACCAGGTTATAAGAGTAAATCACATTGACAATCAGTCCGACAAGGATCAGAACCAGGAGACCTGTCAGAAATTTCCGGAAAAAATGGTGGGGCTTCCTGTTATACTCGGTTGCAAAAATATACGTGTCTCTGTGCCTTCCGGCCAAAGTCTCACCTCCCGGTCAGAATACGTTCCATTATAAAAATTACATGCCTGCTTTGCAAGCCACACAAAGATAAGATTACATTTTCACTGCCTTGACAATTTCAATGTACATGCTATACTGCCTTTGCGCAATGAAAGGGAACGCTTCTTTGGTGTCTTCAAGAGAGTCATGACTGGGTGGAACATGACAGACGACCGGGACAGCCGCTCGCCCCGGAGCGTACCGGCTACTTCCGGCGGCTGCATCCGTTATCTGCACAACAAGTGGCCTGCACAGCAGGCAAGCAGAGTGGTACCGCGAAACATCCGTTTCGTCTTTGCACAGGCAAAGATGAAGCGTTTTTTCTTTTCTGCATCTGCTTTTCTACTATATATCCTTTCTGTTTTTGGGAGGCATTTATGAAAGTTGCACCTTACGATCCATCAGTCATTGAGCCCAAATGGCAGCAAATCTGGGATATGACCCATGCCTTTGAGGCATCTGATGATCATTCCAAACCCAAATTCTATGGCCTGATCGAGTTCCCTTACCCCTCCGGACAGGGCCTTCACGTGGGGCACCCGCGTTCCAATACGGCCATGGACATCATTGCCAGAAAGCGCCGCATGGAAGGCTATAATGTTCTTTTCCCCATCGGATGGGATGCTTTCGGCCTGCCCACAGAAAACTATGCGATCAAGAACAAGGTCCATCCTGCTGCTGTGACCAAGCAGAACATTGACCATTTCCGTCAGCAGCTGAAAATGATCGGCTTTTCCTTTGATTACAGCCGGGAAGTCGATACCACGGACCCCGCCTACGTCAAGTGGACGCAGTGGATCTTCCTTCAGCTCTTTAAGCACGGTCTGGCCTACAAGGCTGAAATGCCCATCAACTGGTGCCCGTCCTGCAAATGCGGCCTGGCAAACGAAGAAGTGGTCGGCGGCAACTGTGAACGTTGCGGGACACCTGTCATCCGGCGGGTGAAGACCCAGTGGATGCTCCGCATCACAGCCTATGCCCAGAAACTCCTTGATGGACTGGATACCGTTGATTTCATTGACCGTGTCAAGGTCCAGCAGCGCAACTGGATCGGCCGTTCCACCGGTGCTGAAGTCGATTTTGCCCTTACTGTTCCCGGAGAGTCTGTACGTGTCTATACCACCCGTCCGGACACTCTCTATGGGGCCACCTATATGGTGCTCTCCCCTGAGCACCCGCTCATTGACAAGCTGAAGGGGCACATCACCAACTTTGATGCCTGCATGGCTTACCGTGAGGAGTCTGCACGCAAAAGCGATTTTGAACGTGCCGAACTGCAGAAAGAAAAAACCGGCGTCATGCTCGAGGGCGTCAGGGCCGTCAATCCGGTCAACGGCAAGGAGATCCCCATCTGGCTGAGTGATTATGTCCTTATGAGTTACGGAACAGGTGCCATTATGGCTGTGCCTGCCCATGATACAAGGGACTGGGAATTTGCCAAGAAATTCGGCATGCCCATCATCGAAGTGGTTGCAGGCGGCGATGTCCAGAAGGAAGCCTATACCGATATTCAGGACGGGGTCATGGTCAACAGCGACTTCCTCAACGGCATGCGCGTGCCTGAAGCCAAGAAAGCCATCATCGCCCGCCTGACAGAGATGAACGTGGGCCATGAGAAAGTCAATTACAAGCTCCGCGACTGGGTGTTCTCCCGCCAGCGCTACTGGGGAGAACCCATCCCGATCATACACTGCGAGAAATGCGGCATGGTCCCGGTCCCCGAAGACCAGTTGCCCGTCGTTCTTCCTAATGTTGACAACTATGAGCCTACCGACTCCGGAGAGTCCCCGCTTTCCACCATGACCGACTGGGTCAACGTCACCTGTCCCTGCTGCGGGGGCGAGGCAAAGCGCGAAACCGACACCATGCCGCAGTGGGCCGGTTCATCATGGTACTTCCTGCGCTACTGCGATCCTCACAATGATCAGGCCTTTGCTTCCCAGGAAGCCCTTGACTACTGGATGCCCGTGGACTGGTACAATGGCGGTATGGAACATACCACCCTCCACCTGCTCTACTCCCGCTTCTGGCACCTCTTCCTGCACGATATCGGCTGTGTGAAAGCGCCTGAACCCTATCAGAAGCGGACCAGCCACGGCATGATCCTCGGTGAGAACGGCGAAAAAATGTCAAAGTCCCGCGGCAATGTCATCAATCCGGATGACGTCATCCGTGACATCGGAGCGGACGCGTTCAGGCTCTATGAAATGTTCATGGGCGCCTTTGACCAGGCGATCCCGTGGTCTACCAACGGAGCCAAAGGCTGCCGCAAATTCCTCGACAGGGTCTGGCGCCTCCAGGAGATCATGACGGAAGAGAAAGGCTATTCGCCTGCCCTCAACAGTCTCATGCACGAGACCATCAAAAAGGTCTCGGAAGACTATGAGAAAATGAAATACAATACCGCCATAGCCGCCATGATGTCCCTTGTCAATGAAATGTATGCCAGGGGCTCCGTGACCCGCTGCGAACTTGAGACACTGCTGCTCATCCTTTCCCCTGTCGCCCCGCATATCTGTGAGGAGATCTGGCAGAACCTGGGGCACACGGAAGCCATCCACCACCAGAAATGGCCGGTGTGGGACGAGGAAGCCCTGAAAAAACAGGAAGTTGAAATAGCCATTCAGATCAACGGCAAGGTCAAGGGGCGCATCATGATCCCTGCTGACATGACCCGTGAATCTGCAGAGAAGGACCTTCCCGGCAACGCAGATGTGCTGCGGCTGGTGGACGGCCGTCAGATCGTGAAGATTGTCTTTGTGCCTGGCCGCCTTCTCAATGTTGTGTGCAAATAAGAATTACCGCGGCTGGAAACAGCCGCGGTCCTTCATTCGTTTTTTGATATGGTGATCCTATGCACAAACATCTTATTGCCTTTCTGGTACTTGTTTCCCTGATGGTCCTTCCTTCTTTCGCCCTTGGTGCCTGCCGGGTGGATGTCTCCCGCGTCAGACAGACGGAAACCAGCGAAAGCTATATTCAGCTGACATGTCCTGTGGAGGAGAACGCCACAGTGTCCCTCCTGATCACCGACGGGGGCGGCGGTACGGTTTATCAGCGCAACTATCCGAACTGTGAAGGCATTTTCCAGAGTGAAGAGATCTATCTCAGGCTCGACGGGACGTCGAGCCACTACACCGTAGAGCTGGCATGGAACACGAATGTCTATCAGACGGACATTTTGCTCAAAGCGCCCAAGCTGGAAAATAATACTGCCTGTTCCACAGGGGTCGCCCTGTCAGAGGTTACCGGACAGAAAACATGGCTTTCCGCGACAGTGCTTGACCTTGCTTCGCTCGCAAGCGCCCCTGAGACCTATCCTGTCCACGCCAGCAATGCGTATACCCTTGGCGAGGTGACCTTTTCCCTGTCCTCAGGACAGCTTGCGGTCAGCTTTGAGCCAAAAGAGGGAAGCGACTGCTCGCTTCTTTCTTCCTCTGTGGATATTGCATTTACCGCAGTGGACGCCAGGGCCCTGGGGACAAAAAAGTTCCACGGTCTGCACACAAGCCTCGGTCAGTCCGTTCCGATGGGGGACGCGCGCTACATCTGTGTGCTCCTTCAGCTCAAGGTTTCTTACATCCCCTCGGCTCTGGAAACCAGCCCGCCCGTGACATGGGAGGCGCAGATCAGGCGCTGGGAAGATATGCAAAGCGAGACAGCAGAGGGCAGCAATGGCTGAACAGAGGTAGAAATGTGCATTTTTTCCGCATTCCTCTGTACACTTTTACCAAAAGCTTATAAAAACATCAAAAGTTTCTGATTTTTCCTTGACATTGTCTTTTATGGTAATTATACTTGACATATCCGTCAATGTTATTGATTAGGAGGAAACAATGATGGAGTCATTTCTTTTGCAGGGCATGGAAGCTGCCCCGGATACCCTGATTGTCGAAGGATGGCACAAGCCCGGCTCACTGACGGTC
>CAMNGW010000097.1 GCA_946538615.1 uncultured Clostridia bacterium | reverse complement strand
GATCAGGGCATCAAGCCCAACACGATCCGCCTGTCCATCGGCACAGAGAATGTGAACGATCTGATCGCGGCCCTCGATGCGGCCTTTGAGGCAGTCAGATCGTAAAATTCCCTGCGCTGCCCTATGCAGGACTGAAAGTAAGGGGCATCTGACGGATCCTTGCATGCCCGCAGCGCATCCCGAACTGAAGGAACCTGTCTTTCCCATTCCGGGGAGACAGGTTCTTTTTTGACTATCTTTTCCACGATTTGTGGATATAGTCTTGCTTTTGTAGATTCCGTGCGCTATAATGGCCTCATCACGGAAAAACAGTTCCATCAGGTTCCCGGATCGCTGTGCAATACGCCGTTGCCTCACCATGGAACGGGACTTGCCAGAAGCCGTGCCATGCTCCGGCTGCCCTGAAAGTTTCAGCCGGATGACGGCGGAGCTGTCCGTGAAGTGCAGCCAGAACGGTTCCGGACCGGCAAGGCACCTGCCTGAGGCTGGCCCATCCGTTCCATATACACAGATCTCAGGAGGTGAAAAGCATGAAGTGTGCCATACTTGCCTGCGAACTCAAAAAGACCCTGCTCCCGGCCGATGAATTCAGCCCGGAAATCTCAGATCTGAAAAAGCGTCTGTCAGATACCCTGGAAGCTCTGTTTCTCCAGGGTGTGGACACGTACCTCACCAGCGCCACCAGAGGCATTGAACTCTGGGCAGCTGAAGCTGTCCTGGACCTGCAGGAAACCTATCCGGACATAAAGCTTGAAATTGTTGTGCCCTATGATAAGCACAGTGCAAAATGGGACGCGGCAACGCGCAGCCGTTACAGGGATGTCCTTGCCTGCGCGGACCGTGTCGACTACACCTCCCATGACTACACACCAGGGGCCATTTCCAAGCGGAACCGCTATCTGATGGAGAACTGTTCCTACTTTATCGGTGTTTTTACAGAGGGGACCGCCACGGAGAAAACCATCCGGAGCGCAAGATGGAATGGAAAAGTTGTCGCAAGACTGCCACTGCAGAGGGTGTCGTGATCCCTGTGCGGAAAATGTCAAGCAGGAGATGGTTTCATTGAAGCCTGATCTGACCATTCCGGATGATTTTCCTTACACAAAGGTGCTCCTGAAGGGATACACGGAGCACAGCGACACTGACGCGTTCCGCAGCAGGCACCCATCCATGGACCATGTCCGCAGAGCCAAGATATTCAATCCTTTCGATGCGCTCGAAGGCTTCAGTGAGGCTGTTGCCGCCAAAAATGTCCTGTATGAGTACCGGCACATCCTTTCCGATGACCAGAAAAAGAGTCTGGACGCAAAGCTCAACACACTGCAGCGTCTGACCTGTAACGGCATGCGGGCCATGGAGAACCAGTTGACTGTCACAGTCATCTATTTTCAGCCCTGTCAGGACAAGGACAATTTCTCCTATGGCTACCGCGGACAGTACCTGACACAGACCGGAATTGTATGGAACGTGGATTCAGCAGTATCCAAATCAATCCTTGTGGGTGAAAAGCGCATCCCCTTTTCTGATATCCTGTCCGTTGACGGTCCGCCCGGTCTGTTCCAGGACGATGTCTGGGGGGATGCTCTTGAGTCCTGATCCGGGTTTTGTCCGTGCCGGGTGCCTTGTACGCTTTTCCCCGGGAGGTGCTCCGGGATACGCTGCGGCAGCACTGCAGTCTTGACGATCGCTTCCCATGAGTTCTATACATAAGGAAATAGTTTGCACCCCTTGGACAATCAAATATTTACAGAAGCCCTTGCTTGCTATGATAAAAAAATTCGTGAATGATTTTTCTGTCTTCAAGGAGGTATTCACCTTGCAAGATAACTCCCATGGTATTATCATTCTGTCATCGATCGGATGTATGTAGCAGAAAGGAATCAGGCCGCAGTCATCATTCAGCGTTCATTCTGCCATGTCATCTTCCCGTGTGCGTGACAAATCACTGTAAGGTGACAGATGTCAGGACATCAAACACTTCTCCTGCATCAGGAGGGTAAACCGGTTCGCCATATGGAAGTAAGATGAGTGCCACCTTGAAATCTGCAGCGTATCAATATATGGTCCGGACAGAAACAGGACCCCGGAGAGCACAGAAGTGCAAGGACCCAATGGATGAAAGGAGAATCTTCCATGAGTGATAATATGAACAAGATGCTTGAACTGATGAAAACCAACCCTGAACTGCAGAAGAAGGCAGAAACCGCACTGAACAGCATGTCTGACCAGACCAGTGCCGAAACCCTTCTCAATGACATATTGGGCCCCATCGCTAAGGAACTGGGCATTGAACTGACCATGGACGACCTGACAGCCTTTGCAGATCATGTGACGGATACCGTATCATTGTCACTGGACGATATGGCGGAAGTAAACGGCGGGTTCCTTTATGGTCTCATCCCGTTGGTCGGAAAAGTCGTCCAGGGAATCAATTCAAAGCTCAATTCTGCCAAAGGAAAGCTGGGCAATTCCGCAGCCCCCAAAAAGACGGACCGGCGCATCTGAAAAACCAGTTCGTTTCTCTTGCGCACTGAGCTGCGAAGAAACACTTTCTCTGGTCCGTCAGAAAAAACAGGCGCTCCGGAACGCATAAGCTGCATGCCACCATCCGATCCGGACACAGAATGTACGCTGCATAAACAGGAGATAAAGACAGGCACAGTATGCGCTGCCGATGAAAAAAGCAAAAGAAAAACCCGGCTGACAAGTTCAGTCGGGTTTTTCAGTCCGCGGGAATGGCAGATGGTATCCATGGGCTCCGTTTCCTTTCATGATCCGTTCAACGGCTTTCCTGTGGTCCGGTCCCATTTTCAGATTCAGGGCCTGAAACAGTCTTTTTCCACAGCTTCATACAGATCCCTTTTCATTCTGTCCTCAAAGAGTTTTTTCAGCTCCAGATTTTTGTCCCACTTCTGCGGATCATATGCGCCATAGCGGCGCTTGACATCGCTCATTCTGTCAATGATGTCCATGACGCCCTCCGCACCGGAAATCGCATCACACAGCTGGATCAGCCTGTCATAGTCATCCGGCGCTGTTTCCTGCAGTCTGGTACGGATCAGCGCGGTTTCCTCATCGGTCGTGTCGAAATTCCCCACATAACTCCCGATTGACATGTCATTGAAAGAATGGGTCAGGCAAATCCGGGCACAGTCCGGATAATTGAGAGACATCATGTACGTATAGCCATCTGACACATGCCCAAGGTGCCGTTTTCCGAACTTTCTGCCAATATCATGCAAAAGGCCAAGAACATAGGCTTTTTCAGGGCACATGCCAGAGTACAGTGCAATCTTCTCCGCACAATGCGCAGCCGTTCTGCTGTGGTTGCCCCATGGGCCCGGATTGCATTTTTCCGCCTCCTCCAGCAGCTTTTCCGCCTCTTCTCTTCCCGGATACCTTCCTTTCCCCGGGTTAGCGATCCGGACGTAATACTTGTCCTGGTCCTGCGAAACAATCCTTCCTCCGTTATACAGCATCACATGGAGAGAAGCTGGATTGTCCCGGTTGACGCGAAGATAGATTTCTTCCTCCGGCACAATTTCCGCAGCGGCCTTCAGCGTCAGCCTCAGCCCCTCTTTCCCGTATCCCTGTCCCCGGAAAGGCGGTGCAATATAATAGCCGATATGCCCAGCGCCCTTTTTCAGCGATTCGCACAGATGGTGCCGGATCCTGAACTGTCCAACAATCCTCTGATCGTCCCAAAGGAAGAAAAAAGTCTCCGGAACATACCCGTCCGGCAGTCCCTCCCCCTTTGAAAATGCGATCATTTCCGGGAGGGCTTCACGCATAAAGTCCTCCCGGGAAACATCGTGCCAGCTGTTGGTCAGCCCGTTCTCATCCTCCGGCATCCTCTGAACAAACTGCCATTCCTTCTCAGCGTCCTGTGTATTCGCTTCCTTCAGTAAAACCATAACCGCCTCCTCTTTCAGGATGTCCTGGCTTTGCAGAACCCGTCAGTCGATCGTGATGCGGAACACAACCGGATAGTCTGAACGGTAAGAGGTTGAGATATGAAGCCCTTCTTCATCCCTGTTCCAGACCGGCTTTTCTTGTGTGCCAAGTACCCGGACGTCACGGATGATGCCATGGAAATTTGCCTGGCGGGAAGCATCCTGCTCGCCAAGGGACGTCACACAGTATTCCCCGTTTTCAGCACCTGCCAGTGCAATGGCATAGAGCACGCCGTCCTTCGTGGTAAAGCGGAAATCTTTTGAGCAGAAATTCTTCTTGACGCCATCTGAGAACTGCCCTTCAACAATCCTGGTCGGCCCCTCACCGTACCTGCGCCAGGTCTGTGTGCCGTCAATCGCCTCACCATTGACTTTCATCCATGCACCGATCGCCTTGAGAATGTTCCTGTCTTCCTCAGCAAAGCTGCCGTCAGCTTTCGGGCCCACATTGAGAAGGAGCCGTCCATTCTTGCTGACAATATCCACAAGGTCCTGCACCAGTTCATTCGCCGGACGGTACTCATTGTTTTCCGTATAGCACCATGAATTCAGTGCCACAGATGTGTCCGTCTGCCAGAGATACGGTTTGATATCCGCAAACTGTCCCCGCTCCACATCCGGAACAGCGCAGCCAAAGAAGAACGCATCATGTTTGTAGTTGATCACGACCTCCATGCCCCACTGTGCGGCACGATTGTAATAGTATGCTGCCAGCTTCTTCAGATAAGGCTTGACGGCACTGTGCTGGATCCACCAGTCGAAATAGAGGATGCGCGGCTGGTACCTGTCTATGATTTCGCATGTGCGCATCAGCCAGTCCTCAAGGAACTCCTTGGTGGGCACCGGCTCGCTGAACAGGTCCTGATGGTCCCCTTCTTTCATGGCCGGCCAATAGAAATCCCCGCGCTGCATAGGCTCATGAATGTCACTGTCAAACTCCCTGCCGTGTCCCATAAAGAACCAGTGTTCCACGCGGTGGCTCGAGCAGCCCGTCATCATGCCGTTCTCCCTGCAGGCTGCCGAGAGTTCCCCGAGGATGTCCCGGTGCGGGCCCATCTCAAAAGCGTTCCAGTGGGAAAGGTCGCTGCGGTACATCTGGAACCCGTCATGGTGCTCGGCCACAGGAATCACATATTTAGCCCCTGCCTCACAGAACAGGTCGGCCCAGGCATGGGGGTCAAACTTCTCCGCTTTGAACATGGGGATGAAATCTTTGTACCCGAAAGTCTTGTGCGGCCCATACACCGCTACGTGGTGCTCAAACTCCCTCGTTCCCTGGATGTACATGTTTCTGGAGTACCATTCATTGGCAAAGGCGGGCACAGAATAAACGCCCCAGTGGATGAAAATGCCAAACTTCAGCTTCTGGTACCACGCAGGTGCCTGATAGTGGGACAGGGATTCCCACGTGTCCTTATATGGCCCCTGGGCAATCACTTTCTCAATGGTTTCCATGTAATCTCTGATCATCCGTCTTTTCCTCCTTATGATTTGCGCAAAGCCACGTCACATGCTGCTTTCCTTGCTTTCTGACAGTACCCCATGGCCAGCAGGAACCAGCTGGCATGCGGCTGCCACTGTTCCGCCCATCGCCAGTTGTCCCCCGTGCCGTCCGCCTGCGGGTCCGTGCAGAAGCAGATCCCTTCCTCATCTTCCGGGGCACTTGTGATCCCGTTGACAATCCCGCCGGGACATGCCAGAAAATCGTACCGGCCATGGAAGGAATACTGAATATTGTTCCGCCCGTACCCTTCCATCATACAGGCATCGAAAGGATTGAGGCCGAGGATCCAGTTGAATACGTTCTGGGCCAGACCGACAGCACCTTCTGCTTTTTCCCTTCCAAGACTGCAGCCTGCCATGAGCAGGCCCGCTGCGAGCGAGCAGATCCTTGCATTGTCACCCTGCCACCAGGGTGATGCCGGGCTGTCGTGCGGGAAAAAGAAGCGTTCCGCCAGTCCTCCTGCTGTACACAGGGTGTACCTGGGATATGAGAAGGGATTGCCATCCCGGCACATTCCCGCAGAAATATGGGAACATGCGTCATCCATGGCACAAACCGCCCGCTCTTTCAGGGCGCTGTCCGGCTCGGCTTCACTGTATACCGCAAGGGCCACAAGGGGCAGGCCTTCATCGGCAGCATGGTAAAACGGCTCCCCGTTTTCACGGACAAACCATTTTCCGTGCCCCTCTCTGAAATTCTTCATACCCTCTATGAGCGTACCGGCATAGTTCCTCGCATCCCTGAGATAGCCCGTCTCCCCGCTGGTCTGATAAAGTTCCGCCGCAGCAAGGAGGGCGCAGTACGTGTCCACAATGTTCCACTTGCCGTCGTTGGTATACTCCGCGTTGTGTTCCCTGAGGTACCGGTAGGCTTCTTTTGCCGATGTGAGATAAGCATCCGTATGGAAATCACTTCCCGGATAAGGGTGCCTTGCCACACAGGCGAGGGCGGCAATGGCTGTCCCTCCGCCCGAGCGCAGGCTTGTCTCATAGTAAGCATCTGTCACCTGCTCTTCCCCTTCGGTGGGCGCTTTAAATCCTTCCTCAAACTGCCCGCTTGAACGTCGGAACTCCATCTGCAGGGCACGGTTGTCCGATACCGGGGCAAAGGAATCGCGGCGCGAGACAGAACGGAAAAAGCTGCCGGAGGGTGCCCGCATGCGCATCAGGAAGTCCGCACCATACGTCGCCTCGTCGAGGATCCGCCTGCGCATGATCCCGTACTGTTCTTCACAGCCAAGGACCTCATACAGGCGCAGCAGGGCATACACACTGAAGGCGGTCTGCTGGGGATTGCACCATCCCGTATGGGAGAGGTGGGACAGGTGCTTGCCCACGTCCCCGGAGGCGTCCCACCATCCGCCATGGGCGTCCACCGTGCCCTCCCGGTACCCGCCGCGGAAGGAAACGTGCCGGTCCGCCGCGTCCCATTCACCGGTTGCCCTCTGTGCCTTAAAGTACGATACCCCGGCATTGATCAGGCGCATGTCACGGACCATTCCCGTGATTTCAAACAGCTGTGACCGTATGGCCTCCTCGGGTGCTTCCGCTTCGATATACACCAGGCCGTGCTCCCTCACCTCCGTGAACTCCATGAGCCAGTACGAGCCCGTGCCCCATCTTCCCACAGGGCCATATGCCCTGGGCGTTCCCTCATAGAGCACTTTGCCGTCCTGTCTCAGGACGCGGAAGCGGAGGGGAGTGAACGCTTCCTCTGCCTGAAGAAGGGCCGTCTTCCCGTCCCGGTCCATATAGCCCATGTGGTTGGTAAGAATCATCCGCAACATACTCATCTCACTTCCGTCTGATTTTCTGTTATGTTAATTCTGAGCCAACTGATGCTTTCCTGCAGGAAAGTCTTTTTGTCAAAAAGAACTTTTCCTTCAGCGTCCATGGCTGTCTGCTGTGAGACAGTAACATATGCCCAATTGAAATGGACTGCCTTACTGACAGTCCATGTTCCTCAGCGCCTCTGAAACAGGCAGATGCGCCCGGGGATTATTCCGGCTCGGAAACCTCCACCAGTTCAATATGGAAGTTGAGCTCTTTTCCTGCCATCTCATGGTTGGCATCAAAGGTTATGCTTTCTGCGTCTTTTGCGACGACTTTCACAGGGAACGGCTGACCGTACTGGTTCTGCAGATAGGCCCGGTCCCCCACGGACAATTGCTCTGCGCCAGGCAGCATGGCAATGTCCACGCTGAAAATGGACGCAGGGTCAACCTCCCCATAGGCCTGGGAAGGCATCAGATGGATATCGACAGATTCTCCTACTTCCATGTCAGCCACCGCTTCGTCAAAGCCTTTGATCATCATCCCGGCGCCGCAGACAAATTCAAGGGGTTCTCCCCTGTCATACGATGAATCGAACTGGGTGCCGTCGTTGAATGTTCCACGGTAATGGGTACGGCAGGTCTTGCCGACATTCTTTCCCGCCGGTCTGTCATGGCAGCTGCCGTGACCGCATTGCTCGCCGCATTCATGTTCACCGCACGCATGTCCTTCGCCATGGTGGCTGCAGTTGGCGCCTGTATTGACCAGTTCGCCGCGCAGATAAGCCTCGACCGCTTTGTCTGCATCGCCCTGGGCACCGGCACACAGTTCGATCCCTTTTTCCGCAAGCGCGGCCTGGGCTCCGCCCCCGATCCCGCCGCAGATCAGGACATCGATGTTCTGCCCCTGAAGGAGCCCCGCAAGTGCGCTGTGCCCGCTGCCGTTCGTACCAATGACCTCAGAGGAAACGACCTTCCCGTCCTCCACTTCATACACTTTAAAAGCCCCGGTATGTCCAAAATGCTGGAACACCTGTCCATCCTCATAGGTAACTGCAATCTTCATCTTCTGTTTCCTCCATGGTTCCAAAGGTATCATGTGCCCCCGGAAGAGGCAGGCTCTATCATACCACATCTGTAAAAGATCCGGTTACTTTTTTCCTCATCGTGCCTGCACCCTTTTCTTTTCATGCAGACGGGTCCCGTCCTCGGCGCCAGGGCAGTCCAGCCTGCTCTGCTCACTGCTGCACCATCCAGCCCTGGTACCCCTGCTTCATGTAATGGACCTGGTTGTCCTCAAAACAGAAGTCCGAAAGGTCATATCCGTCCAGGTTCTCGGGCACCTGGAAGCAGGTCCTGCAGTCCACCGTGCACCTTCTCATCGTGATATGATGGGCCGCCGACGCCGGCACATCGGTTCTCCCCTTCAGATCAAAAAACTGCGTCCAGCGGTGAACATGCAGAAAATCACTCACCTTTCCCTCAACGTCCTCCACCGTGACATATTCGAACCGCTGGGGCGTATCCGGACGGAACTTCAGCCACAGCAGGTTGTGTGCCGTATCCACGCTGATCCTGCGCAGCATCACGTTCCTGCAGTGCACAGCTTCCGAGCCCAGCGTCAGGCAGCCGTGGCAGAAGCGGAAATGACAGTCCTCAATCAGAATCCGCTCATTGGAGCCGTTCTCCGGCTGCTGGTCCGCCCACGGGCCCTTTCCTCCCTTGAGCGCCACGGCATCATCGTTGACATGCATGTCGCACCCGCGGATGACCACGTCAGTGCAGACATCCAGGTCAATGGCATCCGTGCTGGGTGCTTTGACAGGCTCATAAGGGGAATAGATGGTACAGTTGAGGATCCTGACACGGCGGCAGCGGTAGAAATGGTTCGTCCAGAAGGCCGCATTCTGCAGGTGCAGCCCGGCTATCGTCACGTTTTGGGAGCAGGATACGTATACCAGACGGGGGCGCTGCTCATCTTTGTTGGTGCACTGCCCGTTCCAGGACCTGCGGTGCCAGAAGGCTTTCCACGCCCGCATGCCGTTGCCGTCAATTGTTCCGGAACCGAACATGGTGAATCCGTCACACCCGTCCGCGTTGATGAGCGCACACAGGTACCTGCAGCTTTCCCCCTCGATGCGCGTATCCATCACAGGATAATCTGTCACATCGTCACTGCCCAGCAGGACGCCGTTCTGTGCAACCCACAGGTGCACGCCCGGGCGGAAGAACAGTGCGCCTGTCCGGTAGGTTCCCTCGGGGACTTTCAGCACACCGCCGCCTTCAGCGGCAATGCGGTCGATCAGGTCCTGAATCGCGCTTGTCTGGATCCCGTTTCCAGGAAAGATGCCGTATTCGGACAGAGAATAGGTCCGTCCAAGGGAAGCAGGGTCCGGCATGCCGCTCTGGAAAAACCAGGGGTCCATGGGGGTTCCGTCCGGAAAACAGGCTTGATTTGCCATAACCTTTCAGCTCCTTGTCTTATCGGTGAATGCTTGTCAGGGCCCGCCTGCGCGGCGGCACCTGAAGAAAAAGGCAGAAGGACAGGCCCTGCCTCCGTCTCTCATGATACCATTTCCCCGGGATGATGTGAATCGGTCCCCGGAATCTGTCACAAGGCGGGTCCCGTCCGCATGCTCGCTTCCGTGGAACCCGTCGTTTGCCCGGATGGATGTACCATCTGCTCCATCCTCATCCGGGAATCCGGCACGCTCAGAGGGGGAAGAAGCACAGAAAACCGGCCCCGTGCCCGGTGAGTTCTCGGTTGACAAAAAAGGAGCCTTCCCTTAAGATGGCGCTGAACGTTCAAGTTGCGAGGTGAGCATATGGTAACCATCAAGCAGATTGCCCAGGAAGCCGGCGTCAGCGTAATGACCGTGTCCAACGTCCTGAACAAGGTTCCCGGGAAAGTGTCCCCTGCCACCGAAATGCGTGTCAGGGAGATCATAGAAAAACATCATTATGTGCGCAATATGGCTGCCCGTACGCTGAGCTCCAAATCTTCGCATATCATAGGCATCCTGCTGCCTTTGTGGTACACGTCCCCTTCCAGCCTCCTCCTCAACCCCTATGCCGGCCATCTGATCGGCTACTTTGAAGAAATCCTGCGGGACGCACAGTATTATGTCATGCTCTGCTCGTTTTCCCGGGTCGAAGAGGTACTCACCATCCAGAGGACCTGGCACACCGACGGCATGATCCTCATGTTCCCCCATGACGATGAGATCACCCATGAACTGGCTGAGAAGACCCAGTCCCCCCTGGTGGTCCTTGACCGGTACTTTGACGATCTTTCCATGCTGTCTGTCAGCATAGAGGACCGCAAGGGCGGATATATCGCCACAAAGCACCTTCTTGAAGAAGGCCACCGCGACATCGGGTTCGCCGGTCCGTCCATCGGGACATCTTCCGTGATCCAGAACCGCTACCAGGGCTATCTGGATGCCCTGAAGGAATATCACATCGAGCCCAACCCGCACTGGATCTTTGATAAGGTCATGCGCCTTGAGGGCGGTGTCGAAACAGCTGAAAAGCTCCTGAAAATGCGCAGGCGCCCGACAGCCATGTTCACCACGGAAGATATCATTGCCTGCGGCATCATGAAAGGCTACCAGAACCACGGTCTCCATCTTCCGGAAGATATCTCGCTTGTCGGCTTCGACAACAGCATGCCCTCCACCGTCGTCACCCCTATGCTCACCAGTGTGAACCAGTTTATCCGCAAAAAGGCCGAGACAGCCGTCAGCATGCTGCTCAAAGCCATTCAGGACCCGGAATACCGCAAGGACCAGGTGGTCATCGGCGTGGACCTGGTAAAAAGGGATTCAGTACTGCATATAGCCCCGACGGATTGAAATGCCAATCCGTTTTTTTCTTGTCATATTCTGCCTGACTGTTCAATGCTGTTTTCTGCATCCGTCCCAGAAAGGATGCGTTTTTTATTTTTGCAATCTTTTTTGATTTCCTCCTTGACAAGGAAAAGGTTTATCGTTATACTTGCGGCAGTTGATGAGTTTACTGTTAAACTGAAGAGGAAGCCGGACATTTTTTCTTTCATCTCTTTGGTATAACGTTAAACCTATGTTCTTTGGAACCAGAAAGGATGCTGTGCAGATGGCTCACCTTAAGACTGGCCGCAAAAACACACTCTGGGAACACATACGCCGCAACTGGGGCCTTTACCTTCTGATGCTCCCGGCCATGGTCATCTTCATATGCTTTACCTATCTCCCCATGTACGGCGTCATTATCGCCTTCAAGGATTTCCGTCCCGCCCAGGGCATCTGGGGAAGCGCATGGGCCGGGTTCAAGTACTTTGAACGGTACTTCAATTCCTACATGTTCGCCAATACCATCTTCAACACCA
>CAMNGW010000096.1 GCA_946538615.1 uncultured Clostridia bacterium | reverse complement strand
CTACAATTTGCGGATTGTTGAGGTCGGAGTCTTCTCGCGCCGAATGGATAAAAACCCTGCTTAAGCAGGGTCATATTTATTGTGCTGCGCACCGGCGTTCCGTCAGCTTCTGCAATTCATCCAGTTTGGATTCGGCAGCCTCCTGATTTATACCCGATGCAAACAGATACGCCTTGAGTTTTGGTTCTGTCCCGCTGGGCCTGACTATGATTTTCCTGCCATCAGCGAGTGCAAAAGAAAGAACATCACTCTTTGGCAGCCCCGTCTCATCGTTCAAATAATCTGTGCGCTGGCATCCCTCCCATGCAGCCTCTTCAAAAGATGCTATGGGTTTGCGCAGTTCCCCCATGATCTGGTTCATCTGGGATGCGCCTTTTTCCCCTTCGTATTGGAATGTTAAAAGTCTTTGTGCAAAAAAGCCGAATTCCTCCCGCAGTTCGTCCAGCCTTGTGAGAAGATCTTTGCCCTGTGCTTTATAAAAAGCTGCCATCTCACAGACTAGGACAGCTGCATTCACAGCGTCTTTATCACGTACATCTGTTCCGGATAAATATCCATAGCTTTCTTCAAATCCAAAAATGAACCTTTCCTTTTCACCCTGCTCTTCCAGCATGCCGATCTGTTCTCCGATAAACTTAAATCCGGTAAGAACATTCCTCAGCTCCACACCGTATTTCTCACATACCGGAACGGCCATCTCGGTTGTCACAATCGTCTTTACCGCTACACGTTTTTTTCCTGAAGCAGCCGCATGACTGCAGACATAGTCCAGCAGAAGAACGCCCATGTCATTACCGGATATTAATGTGACTTCCTGTCCACGTCTCACGCCTGCGCCAATACGGTCACAGTCCGGGTCCGTGGCAAAGCATAAGTCAGCCTGTTCTCTGACCGTCTGCTCAATGGCCAGCTTCATAGCTTCCCGTATTTCGGGATTCGGATAGGGCGCTGTGGGAAAATTGCCATCGGGCAATTCCTGCTGCGGGACAACTGATACCTGGACATTGCCTAAACGGTGCAGCATTTCACGTACAGGAACGTTACCGGTTCCATTAAGGGGTGAATAAACAACATGGAGCGGATAATCACAGCGGGTAATGCGCAGCTGGTCCATGCAGCTGTAATACCTTTCTATGGTCTCATCCGTAATATAATGGATCTTTCCGTCTTCGAATACCTTCTCAAAAGCGGGCAATTCGTCGACAAGCGTATCCTCTTTCTCAATACAGCCGAGAATCTCTTCAGCAGCCTTAAGCGTAATCTGACAGCCGTCCGCACCATACACTTTATAGCCATTGAACTTCGCCGGGTTGTGGCTTGCGGTTACCATGACGCCTGCAGAACAGGAAAGGTCCCTTACCGCAAAGGACAGCATGGGTGTGGGCATCAGAGTCCGGTACAGATAAACTTCTATACCCATACTGGCAAGTACAGCTGCAGTCAATTCAGCAAAATCCCTTGAATGGATCCTGCTGTCGCAGGACACGGCGCACCGCAGAACACTTCCGGACTGAAGGATATAGTGGCCAAGACCCCTTGTTGCCCTGGCAACGGTATAGACATTCATGCGATTTGTTCCCGGTCCAAGTACTCCGCGCAATCCACCTGTCCCAAAGGCCAGGTCCCGATAAAAACTGTCGCCCAATTCTTCATCGGTCATTTTGTCCATCATGCTCAGCAGTTCCTGCGGCATCCCTTTTTGGTTTTTCCACTTTGCGATATCGAGCTTTGCCATACTTTTACCTCTTTTACGCTTTTTCTTTAAATGATCTGAAGGTGTGCTGCTTTTCAAAAGGCTGGACCCTGTTACGGTCCCAATAAAAGCTGGTTGGTGTTAAAGTAAAACCAAACTTATTAAAACCAGTCGCAATATCTTCGAGTAAATTATACATCATTCTGGCATAATGAGCCCGTCCACTACCAAAGGGACATTTCATCAATTCCTCAAAATCCTCAATGAGGAAAAGTGGAAATCCGTCAATTCCCACACGACAAGTATATCTGGCCCCTTGTCCCACACGCATTACCGGATACATGTTGTTGAGCCAACCACGTGCCGTATCGATGCACGCCAAATAGGTAAACCGTACTTCAGGCACTACTGCAAAAGAGAGCTCCTGAATCACATTTTGGCTTGTATCAAAGCGTAAAAAAGTCAGTGTATCATTCTCTGAAAGATTCACTGAGAAGCCACCGTCGCTTGGGTCTCTTGGTACGGACGGAACGTAAGCATAAACAAAAATTGTTTGGTTCATACTTTGCACCGCCTCCTTCATAAACTGTCACAGTTCTGTTACAAGTTTAAGACAAACTTTCGTATTCGTCAATTCTTTTTTATGTTTTTTTCTGCCCATCCGTGTCATCGGGCTTGTCATGCGATTTTTTTGCTTCTAATGTGCCAGCAATCACATCTGCCAGGATATCCATTTGTTTCTCATCCACGTAATTGTCATGCTTTGTATGCAGGTGAGGAAGAAAAAAACCAGCTGTGTTTTTTTTGGCGCACATAAGCAACATGCCACAAGAAAAAGACCGGAAACCTGACCTGCATGCAGAAAACATGACGGGCAGCTCCTGGAAAGCAAAATCTTTGCATTGAAGAAGGCTTTCCACGACCCTGTGATATCCTGTCGCTTTTCTGGCCAGCTTCTGTGTGACAAGGAGAAGCTCATTCCCTACTCCCATCGGCCCAAACTCCACAGATAGCCTGGTATACTGTGTCTGAAGGTGGGATTTGCAGAAACTTTTCGCGCCACAGTGTCCCATTTCACCATGATCAAATAGCGCAAAACAAACAGAAGAACGTGCTTCCGGGGAGAGGCGCTCCATCACAGTAAGCAGAACCGCCAATCCGCTCTGAGCGTTCCTGTTTGGCTGGTTAGGGAATCCTTCAATCTGCAAAAAGAGTAAAAAGGCATACACTGCCAGAAAGAAAACAGCAGATGTCCGTCCCGACACAAGGTTGAATACAAGGTATACAGCCAGAGCAATCATCAGGAGAAGAAAAGCATTGAGAACCTGATATAACATGTCTATGAAAGGATTCCCCGGAAATCGCAAGTCTGGGAGAATTTTGTGTGCCGGTGTATCGTAATTGGAAAACAGCATGATCCTGCAATGATCCGGATCACCGGCAATGAGATTTTTGTTTTTCAGTACTGGTGTATTTTCCAGTTTAACCGAATATCCCATCTTTTCTAATTCCTGGGTGACAAACATGAGGAAAGCTTGTTTTTGTTCCTGTGTCCTTCTGACCGGATACTTTTCAGATAAAACTTTATTCCATTCCACTGTGATCACCCCGTTTTTCTTCAATGCTTGTTACCTGTATTTGCTTGCCCTGAGCACAAAAATGCACTTCATAGGAGCCATATGAAAAACCATATTCTCTCTTTTCATCCAACTGATACCCTGGCCTTGGGTCTTCCCGCAGCATAGCCAGCAAAGCAAAACGTTTGTTCTCCGGAAGTATGGCTGCAATTTCTTCTGGCATGTCCACATTTGCCGGCGTTGTGTCCGTTTCATCAAGCAATCCGGCGCGAGCATTAGGATATGCATCCGTATAGGGCAGATACGGCTTGATATCCACAATGGGTGTCCCATTCATCAAATCCGCCCCACATACTTCAATTACGGTCCCATCGTCTTTTGTTTCGTGCAGACCGATCAATCTGACTGCACTGAGTCCAATCGGATTTGGACGATACGGAGACCTTGTGGCAAACACACCCATCCTCCGGTTGCCACCAAGCTTGGGAGGTCTCACGGTAGGTTCCCATGCTGTTTTCCGGTTCTCTGAAAACAGCCAAAGAAGCCACAAATGAGAATACCCCTCAATGCCTCTCAGAGCATCTCTGTTCCGGTAAGGTTTTTCGAATACAATCGTTGAACGCACTTCTTCCACCAGTCCGGCTTGCCGCGGTATTCCAAACTTTCCAGTATAATCATTTCTGATTCTTGCAATGATTTCCATGGTTATATGTTCCTTGTTCCTCTGGTCCCCTTGTGGAAAAAACGGTTAGGTATTTCAAAAATCATGATCATGCCCAATGCAATGGCAGCAGCGGCTTTCACGGCATCAAATCCCGCATACAGCGCTTGTCTCAGTTCTCCTGTGACAAGGTAATATGCTGTCCAGTATATACCAGCACCCGGCACCAACGGAAAAATGCCGGTAACAGTAAAAATAATTGCAGGTGCTTTTTCCCAAACAGCAAGGAAACGGGACAGGAAGGATACAACCAGAGTCGCCAAAAAAGTGGACAGAGCCGGAGTCATACCCGCAAACACCGCAGCATCATATACACCAAAGCCAACCGCTCCTGTAATGCCACATGCCAGATATAAATTGGAGGGCACAGAAAAGAGCACGGCAAATGCTATTGTCCCTGCTGCAGCCATAGCAATTTTAATCATCATATGCCCCCTGTCAGATGTGAAAGCATAGTAACAAAACCAACGCCTGTTGCAATCCCCAAAAAAACCATACTTGCATCGATGAGACGAACGGCACCAGCAATATAATCCTCATTACCGATGTCCCTGATTCCATTGGTAAATGCAACGCCTGGCACAAGAGGGATCACAGAGCCGACAATCATTGAACTGAGACTTTCGCCTATGCCTATATGGTAGCATATGAGCGAAACGGCTGTCACCAGTGCGCCGCCGGATATGGAATACATCAGTTTGGACAGGCGCCCTCGCACAAGAAGTAAGGTGTAAATATAAAGAATAAATCCAGCCATAAAACTTCCTATGGCATCTATTCCACTTCCGCCAAAGATCACACAGAAACATGCGCTCCCAATGCCAGAGGCAATTATGCGCTGCCATACAGGTTTTTCCTCCATGACACGGATGGCTTTTAAGCGTTCATACAAATCCCTTTCATTCAGTCTGCCTTCCTCCATTTCACGGGATACCTGGTTCACAGCAGCTACACGGTCCAGGCGCGCTCCGTGCACAGGAATGTGCCGAACATCCGCAAAATGACCTCCCTGCCCGCTCTCATCTGCAGCAAAAAGACCATTGCTCAGCACGAAGAAGGAACTGTTATCCACATGGAAATGGTGGCAGATCCTGTCCATTGTCTCTTCTACACGGCCGATTTCAGCCCCATTCTCCAGAAGAATATGACCGGCTTCTATGGCGCAGCGCATCACAAGCCTTTCATGTTCTTCCATATCGGAATTCTCTACAGGAATCTCCATGCTCTGACCCTCTTTCAGTCTTTCAGAAAGCATATGTGTTTAGACAGTTTTTTCCGGACCGGAAAAATTCCGTTGTTTAGTGAAACGAGAGCTCATTATAGGCCACTTTCCTTTGTTGGTCAAATTCTGAAATTTGAATATCCTGCATCATGGCAAAACAGCGACGATACAAAGGATGTAATGTATTGACTTATTCCAATTGCTGCTCTGGCGAACTCATAATAGCCGCGTAACATCCACACGAATTCTCAGCTAAGCCTTGCATCTGAGCCCAGATGTTCTGAAAAAGTGGCACACAAGGAATCTTTATTGCGGATGGATAGGAAAAACACTTTTATCCGATTCCTATAGAACCTCAGCATCTTCCTTTTCATATCCAGCACCATAAAAGCACCTTGCCCAAATGGACAAGGTGCAGTGAAACATCTTTGAAGCCCGGAACTGATATGTCCTTTGTTATTTATCAGCAGCAGGAGCTACTGAAACAATTGCCTGATTTCTTCCTCAGAAAGCGCTGTAACAAGATCCTCCCCTGGTGTAATGAGCTGCTGAAAGAGTTCTTTTTTGCGCTGACAGAGCTCAACAACCTGTTCTTCAATCGTATCGTGTGTGACCAGCCTTATCACATCTACTTTATGTTTCTGTCCAATGCGGTATACACGGTCCGTAGCCTGATCCTCAGCTGCAGGATTCCACCATGGGTCATAATGAATGACAACATCTGCTCCTGTCAAATTCAGTCCTGTACCTCCGGCACGCAGCGAAATCAGAAAGATTTCACCTGTTCCCGCGTTAAATTCATCCGCCATATGCAAACGTTCTTCCGCAGGAACATGACCATCGAGGTACAGAGTATGGTACCCCAGCAGCTTCATCTGCTTCTGCATAATTTGTAGCATGGTTGTAAACTGGGAAAAAACAAGTACCCGGCGTCCGTTAGACAGAAGGGTCGGAAGAATATCCATAAGGATTTCCAGCTTTCCCGAAGAGCCAGTATAGTTCTCCGCAACCAGACTGGGATGGCAGCAGATCTGCCTGAGCTGTGTCAGAGCAGATAAGACTTCCATTTTTCCCTTTGCAAACCCTTTTTCCTGCAGAACCTGATCGACTCTCCCCCGCAAAAGACTTACCGTGGCCTGATAGAATTTTGCCTGTTCCTGAGTCATCTGCGCTGCCATTACAGTCTCCATCTTGTCGGGCAGTTCGTCCAATACGTCCTTTTTTAATCGTCTCAACAGGAAAGGCTTGATTTTCTTCCTGAGTTCCTCTGTATTCTGATCATCCATGTACCGCCTGAGAAAACGTGTACGGCTCCCCAGATACCCCGGCAGTACGAAATCAAATATACTCCATAATTCACCAGCATGGTTCTCCATAGGCGTTCCTGTAAGCGCGAAACGTGTCTTGGCCTGTAACTGCTTAACAGCTAACGCTCCAGCACTGGCCGCGTTTTTTATCTGTTGCGCCTCATCAAGTACCACAAAGCGGAAAGACATATCTGTCATGTCCCCTATATCGCGCCGGATAATCGGATAACTGGTAATCAGTACATCCGGTATTTTTTTCTCTTTGATGCACTTGTAAAGTTCCTGCCGCTGTGTATAGGACCCGGATACAACCTGTGTGCGTATATGTGGGGCAAAAACAGAAAACTCTTTTTGCCAGTTATATGTCAGACTTGTAGGAGCAACAATTAAGGACATCTCTCCTTCAGCCATAGTGCTCGCAAGCAATGCAATGGCCTGGAGTGTCTTCCCAAGTCCCATGTCATCGGCAAGAACTCCGCCCATATTTAATTTATCAAGTGTTCCCAGCCAATTTACACCAAATTTCTGATAATCGCGAAGTACAGAATCCAATCCTTCCCGAAGCACAACAGGTTCTTCTGCTCCTGAAAGTGCTTCAAGCATCTGATTCACTTTTTCGTCCCTTGTGACCTTATCTTCGCACTGGTCGAGCAAAGAGGTCATGTAAAAAGTCTGATAGCTTTCAAGTTCAATATCACCGGCAGCTAATTTGCTGTTGTCTCCACGGGATGCTTCAACAACTCCACTGGCAAATTCCTGCCATTCTTCAAGGTTCTCGAGCGTCAGAAATGTTCCATCTTTCAGCCTGAAATACTTTTTGTGTTTAGATATAGCATCCAGAACAGATAAGATATCTTCAACAGGAACATCATTATCTGTGAAATGCAACGCCAGAGCCGGCCCACGCATTGACATAGAAGCATGTAAATTCATACTGCGCGGTGTCAGTTTCTGAAAATCTTTGGAAACGAATACGTCAGCATGCCGCTTAAGTTCCTGCACACCGCTTGTCACAAAATTATATACTGCTTCTGAACCTGACAAAAAGACTTTCCCACCTGTCATACAGAAGCCAAGCGCCGCCATACAGTCCAGGACACGTCTCTCACCCTCTGCATCTCTCATAAGGAGCAGGTCACCGCGCTGCATTGTGACGGATACTTTTTGCGGTTTGAACGGGTCGATGTCCCTTGCACCATAATGGAATGTTGTTGTTGCGAGAATATCCTTTCCGTCCCTGTCAAGATAAACAGATGTCTTCAGCGGAACCTGGATCAGCAGTCTTTCAAGATCTTCAGCAACTTCTACTATAGCAACACGCTTTAAAAAAGGAATCACTTCATCCACAACCATGGGGGTATCCTTAGGCGGGAATTCAAATCTGCAGATGTTGCGGCTCTGTTCTTGCCACATTGCACAAATCAGCTGTCTCTGCACATTATCCAATTCAATTACGTTTCCAGAAACAAGCACAAATGAACAGCTGGATGTCAGTGGCAGTAAATCAGAAGGGTAAACACCTGATACTGTAAGGCCACGCAATGAACCTTCAACCTTGAAGTTCAAAGGAATAATACTGTGCTTCACTGCTTTGACAGAATACGTGTTATTGTCATATTCAAGAAGGAAAGCTGAGGATTTGAGTTTCGAAAATAAGAGTTCGATAAAGGGTTCCTGTAAGGGTATAAGACGGGCATCTATGCCTTTATATTCAAAATTGGCTTCTTTTTGTGCAATAACAAGTGCCTGAAAAACTTTGAGAATTTCCTGATCTTTCTCTGAAAAATGCATCCATTCAGGTATGAAAGTAAAACCTTTGCCAAATTCAAGAGGTTCTTTTTTGGCAATGCATTCAAGAAAGTAAGGAATACTCCTTACAACATACAACCTTTCATCACCTATACGGATGCCAACACGCACAAGCGGCACCCTGGCATCTCTTTTCATTTCAATCTGAAAATTCAAAGCCAGATGAATCGCACCTTTTTCAGGAATTAATGATGTCATACTGTCAATCAGCTTGGGTGCGGCCTTAAGAGCATATCGGTGCTCCAGCTCATTGAGGGCACCACTCGCCTTTGCTTTTAATAAAGCAGCGACAGTGTGTATACATGTACCATTTTCTGCGCAGGTTTCGCAAAAGCAGGGGGTCACATCTCTTGAAATAGTGACCTGACGGGCCGGAGTATCATGAACAAGGTATTTCAGCTTCATATCACTTATCCCGTCTTCATGTACGCCGCCACGGTTATAGATGCTTTCAGCCTGTCGATAGCTTTCTTCACCCAAGATTTTACGGCTGTTGACGAGATCCGGTAACATGTGCCCACCTCCTAAAATGGCTGATACATCCTTTTTATTCGACTTTGGTTACCTGAGTCCTTCTTTTTTTCAGCCTGTTCTGTCACATGAATTTAATTCTCCGGCAAATAAAAAGCCCGCTCAGCGGGCTTTTTATTTAGGTTCAGAACTTCAGCGGATTGACACGAACGGAAGGACCCATCGTCGTGCTCAGATAAACAGAGCGGAGATATGTTCCTTTTGCTGCAGCAGGCTTAGCCTTGATGATAGCTTCCATAAGAGCAGTCAGGTTTTCCTGAAGCTTTTCTGTGCCAAAAGATGCTTTTCCTACAGGGCAGTGGATAATGGCAGTCTTGTCAAGGCGATATTCAACTTTACCAGCTTTAATATCTTTGATTGCCTTTGTGACATCCATTGTAACTGTACCGGACTTCGGGTTAGGCATTAAACCCTTCGGACCAAGGATACGGCCGATTCGTCCAACAAGACCCATCATATCAGGCGTAGCTACGCAGACATCGAAATCGAACCAGTTTTCCTGCTGGATCTTCTGGATCATTTCTTCAGCACCAACAAAATCTGCACCGGCAGCTTCAGCTTCTTTGGCCTTATCACCTTTGGCAATGACAAGAACACGGATAACTTTGCCTGTACCATTCGGCAGAACAACAGCACCACGGACCTGCTGATCAGCATGACGCGGATCTACACCGAGGCGTACTGAAATTTCTACAGTCTCGTCAAACTTTGCTTTTGCAGTCTTGATAATCAGATCGCAAGCCTGATCCGGGTCATATTGGTTCAGATGATCAATCAGTTTTGCACTGTCCTGGTATTTCTTACCATGCTTCATTTTTATATTCCTCCCATGTGGTCATAGCGGCACATCGTCCTCCCACATATTTCAAAGGGCATTGCCCCACTGTATCGTTTCTCAGGCTTCGACAGTAACACCCATAGAACGGGCAGTACCGGCAACCATGCTCATAGCGGCTTCAAGGCTGGCTGCATTAAGATCAGGCATCTTGATTTCCGCAATTTTCTTGACCTGCTCTTTGGTCAGCTGACCTACCTTATCACGGTTGGGACGGCCTGAAGCTGATTCAAGATTAAGTTCCTTCTTAATCAGTACGGGAACCGGAGGAGTCTTAGTAATGAAAGTAAAGGAACGGTCAGAATACACAGTGATGACAACAGGAATAATCATGCCTGCTTCATTCTTTGTCCGCTCATTAAATTCCTTGCAGAACCCAGGAATATTTACGCCATGCTGACCCAAAGCAGGACCAATAGGCGGAGCGGGATTAGCCTTGGCTGCAGGCACTTGCAGCTTAATATATGCAGTAACTTTCTTTGCCATAGTAATGGCACCTCCTAAAAAAGTGGTTACGCGGAAGCACGTTGGCTCCCTCCCACGACATCCGGAAAGTCCGGATGTTTGTGTGTGAAAACAATGAAGTATTGGTGTTACTCGACAGGCCGGACATCCTCAATATCAATCTCCAGGGAATTCTCACGGCCAAGCAATTTGACGAGAACGGTTATCTTGCCACGAGCAAGATCTATATCCTGAACAACTACTTTAACGCCTTCAAGCTGTCCCTTAATCACTTCAACTTCCTGTCCGATTGCAATATCGGATTTGTTTTCAGTAATCGGGTTCAGCATACGTTCTGCTTCTTCATCTGAAAGCGGTACAGGTTTGCTCTCAGGACCTACAAAACCGGTCACGCCACGTGTATTCCTGACAAGATACCAGCTTTCCGTTGTCCAGATCATCTTCACCATGACATAGCTCGGATAAACTTTGCGGCTTGTCTTTACACGTTTGCCTTTGCGAATTTCCTCTACTTCCTGTACAGGAATACGGATATCCAGAATCAGGTTCTTCATTTTCTCGGAATTGTCAACCGACTTCTTCAGAGTATCAAGGACCTTGTTCTCATATCCTGAATAGGTATGCGCAACATACCAATGCAAGCGTGGGTCTTTTTCTGCTTCTTCACGCGTGCGTGGTTCCTGTAATTCCTGTTCATTGCCGGGATTATTGCTCATGATCTACTCCTTGATTGTCCTCTGTCGTCACAGATATCAGGACGCTATGGAACCAAGCGCTCTGACAAGAGCAGAAGCGCCAAGATCAAAAAGACCAAGGATGATGCCCATGAAAAGCATGAACACCAGAACGATGACGCTGTAGATAATCAGCTTGCGCTTTGTTGGCCAAGTTACCCGTTTAAGTTCATAATACATGTCCTTGAAGGGTTTTGCAATGGTGGTCGGAAGGTTCTTCACACCATTGACAAACTTATCCCAACCTGAGGGATTGGCCTTTGCAGCGGCTTTCTTTGCCGGTGCGGCGACTTTCTTATCCTCTGCCATAACTTTCACATCCTCACGGTGTGAATACCCTTATTTCGTTTCACGATGCACAGTATGCTTCCTGCAGAAAGGGCAATACTTTTTGAGCTCGAGACGTTCGGGGGTATTCTTCTTGTTTTTCATGTTATTGTAATTGCGGCGCTTGCACTCCGTGCAGGCGAGGCAAACCTTGTTGCGTGCGGCATTTGCCATGCTCGACACCTCCAGCCGTTAGGGTATAGCCTGCCTGGTTTAACCCAGGCAGGCGCAAATCTTATTCGATGACGGAAGCCACAACACCAGAACCAACCGTACGGCCACCTTCACGGATAGCGAAACGGAGTCCCTGTTCCATAGCGATAGGCGTGATCAGAGTGATTTCCATGTCGATGTTATCGCCAGGCATCACCATTTCAACGCCATCAGGAAGCTTGATGGAACCGGTAACGTCGGTTGTACGGAAGTAGAACTGCGGACGATATCCATTAAAGAAAGGAGTATGACGGCCGCCTTCTTCCTTGGTCAGAACGTAAACCTGACCGATGCAGTGGG
>CAMNGW010000095.1 GCA_946538615.1 uncultured Clostridia bacterium | reverse complement strand
AACTCGCAGATGTGATACAGATTGCTGCTGAACTGACCAGATAATAGGCCAGGAACGTCGGCAGATAGCGGATAACAGCAGGACAAATATTGGCATCAAATGTCTTGAAGGCAAAAGTCCAGATACGGAAATCTGTTTTAAAAATCAGGTCCACAAGGAGAATACAGATATAACCTGCAAGGACCGTCACAAGTGCAGTGCATATGCCAGCAAGAATCGCCATCGGTTTCAATACAATGCCATAATCTGCCAGTCTGATCGCACTCTTGTCTTTAAGGAAAAGATAAACAAGACTCATAATCAGCAAAGAAATCAGGGTACAACCAACCGTCCACTTTGCAATATCATTTATCACTGGTGCTGTCCAGAAACCAGCATCCGCATACAAAGACTGTTTTGTCAGAACCGAGAGAACAGCTGCTGAAACGGCTGCAAAACAGGCGCCCAGTAAAAATCCCTTTTTCTGAGTCTTTGAATATTGCAGGATTCCCCACGTCAGACCAGCGAGTCCCAGGACGATTGAGCACCAGAAAACGATGTCAAGACCTGTTCCGGAAGACCAGTTATAAAGTGTCTCAAAAAGAATGGCAGGCAGGAGAATGGAGATGATGGTAATGGCAAGTCCAATCCACCGGCTGGTACCTGTCGCTGAAGGCTGAACCTGTAATTCCCCTGTATTTGCTTTAGAGAAGAACGGCAAGGCAAGCAATGTTCTGGCTACTGCAAGCAGGAAAAGGATGAAACCTACAAGGGCAGCGCATTCACTGGCTTCTTTCCACTGCCAGATCTGATCTGTTCCTGCAAGCTGCTGGATCCCATTCTGATAGTCAGCAAAAGCCGTTCTGTAGAAATCAAGCGCATGCGCCGTGGTAGTTTTGGAAAAATGGTTCCATGGATGCGTCTGCGCAGGTTCATAAATGATGCGTTTCCCGCCGTCTTTCGTCTCATACCATGTGTCAGCCTGAGCTGTTTCCTGCTCAAGGAATGTCAGACCATCCGGTGTCTTGACGTAGTCTTTTTTTCTTACGGTCCCACCCTGTTCAGCAGGATCGTTGAAGAAAAATTCATCATACTGTGCAGCAACCTTGCCAAGGAAGCGCCCTCCTCCGGCTGCATCAAAGGCCTCAGCAGTTACGCCAACAAAACCAGAATAACCGAAGTCACTGCCTTCCGTGAGGTTCGCATAGATCTTGCGGACACCAGTTGATGCATAATCCGCTTCATCCTTTGCTACAGCAACTGTCGATGAGAAGCCGCCCATACTGTGCCCTGTAACGCCAATAATGCCATTGCCTGATGCATCTTTAAGCACATAGGGCTGATCATACATGTACTGTACCGCATCATACATGGAATTGATCCAGAACGGAGACCAGAGTGAGAAAAACGCAGTGCTTCCGCCATATGCTTCGTCATTGATATCACTGTGTCCATGGTCATACATATCAAGTGCAAGTACAACATATCCCCGGCGTGAAAGCTCAATAGCATTGGCATCCTGCATCTCTGCTGAATTCAAATAGCCATGTGTAACAATCACAGTAGCTCTTGGGTTCGTTTCGGATACACCTTTGGGCATGTACAGCAGTCCGCTGAGCTCGCCGTTTGCAGTGTCAAAACGGATACGGTTCACAGAAACAGAAAAAAAGGAAGTATGAAACAGACAGGCCAAAAAACTGAAACACAAGACGAGCGCAACCGAAACGATCAGTAAGCGCACAGGTATCGCTTTCTTTGCCATATAAACCAACCTTTCTTTGCAATTCTGAGTTGATTATACCATAATCATACAGTCGCAGCAAATAAAAATGTTTGTTCTGGTTTGATAGTATATGTTTTTATATATGTTTTTGTGTGCATTGGCAATAAAGCACATGATGATTGCGCCTGCCCCGTTACCGGCCTCATGTTCAGGAGATAACCAGAGATTTCCTTTCCCGTTTGTCATGCTGTCGTGTTGTCCCTTTTTCCCTTCGTGTGTATGGCAGCAGACGCACAGATCCATATACCATGCATCGTGCTGTCATCTTTCTATTCATTGCGTTTCATTTTCTTCTTCCCTGTTAGCCTGTATGTCAACAAGTCATCCAGTTCACCGAACCGCAGGGGAATGCAGGCTGATCAGACAAAGGCACACAGGTTTTCTTTCAATAGTAAAAAAGGGCAGTCCTTTGAACCAAGACCACCCTTTGTCTCCTTATTCCAATTCATGCTGCTTCATCTGTCTGGAACTCAATTTGTATATCAACATCCATTCCTGCACTTCCTGAAAGCAGCTCGGCCAGCATTTCCCGCACAACTTTTTCTGTATTTACACGCGCCTGGACACTGTCTTCATTCTCTTCCAGATAATGCTGCCTACATTTCAACTTTTCATCTTCCATCAGTTTTCGTCTGCGGCTCTCAGAAAGAGGGAACCAGAAATCATTGCGTTCAACCTCTTTGATGTTGATGCTGTCTGTAAGAATCTCAAGCTTTGGCAGCTTAAGTGTCAAGGTGTTACCTGCAATGGACATTTCAACCTTTTTGAGATCAATACCAAGGCTTGCTTCATAGGTGTACTTCATCACAACATTCTGAACTTCTCCGATCCACAGAGCATTCACAGAAGATGAAATCACGCCTTCGTCACTGATCTTATTTGTCTCAAGCCGTGCAGATTCTTCCATTTTCCGTGAAAGAATTGCGGAAACTGTAACTGCATTTTTCGAGCCGTCCGGCAACAAACGGTATGCTGCCTTAAAAGCATAAGGCAGAAGAACAATCATAAGACACAGAGTAAGTGCTGTGCCAATGATTTTCCCCAACCATTTCAGAAAAGCATGTCCTGCAGACATACCTGTGCTCCTTTCTGTCTGTCGAGGAGCACATTCAGCCCCTCATCAAGCCGTACATTCCTGTATGGAGGCATACAGCTCACAAGTCCTGTTCAGTATATTGCCCTCTGAGCAGTGCAATATTGACCCCGGTCACCATATTTCCGTATTCTGCCCGACTTCATGCTGTATCTGAAAGAACCTCTGTCCATCCTGGCTTACTTTGTCCGGGGAAATTGCCAGATGTAATCAGTAACAGCCTTTGCTAACCACGCTGTCCGTTTCTGGCCGACATCCGCCTTCTGATCACAATTCTCTTTATATCCGGATGTGTTCCTTTGACAGAATGTCCTTCACGTACCTTTTCCTCCTGTGCGTATCATCTGTCCCGCAGCAAAGGCAAGAGGTCTTCCGTAATTAAGCCGTCTTTTTTTCTGTGAGGAGGAGATATCCTTCATATTCTGCATTTCTTCTTAAGAAAGTTCCTCCCGCTTTGGCTCCGGTATTTACACAGCAAAGTTCCCGACCATGGAAAAAAATTACGGTACGTGCATTTCAAAGCCGCTGTAACGTTCTTTTCTTCATTGGCGTCCTTCAGTGCACTTCTGCTGTTCTCCGGAACGTCTCTTGGTCTGTTCAGGATGAAACGACTTTGGTCAATCCATATTTTATGCAGGTCGGGTTTTGTCTTTGCAGCCCGCACTAGCGCTGTCAGGCACCTCCGTTTGCCCAGACAAGAAGCGGAACAATCAGAAAGCGGAAAATGGTGAGGCCCACTGTCACAAACCCGACTATCATAAAGAACCAGCCAAGTTTTGAGTGGTGGCGGTGCCTGCGCCGTCTTTTTTCCGGTCTGGGCGGCACAGGGGGTCTGTGGCTCTGGCCCCATGGCTCCTGTCTTTCCTGATTCGGTTGCATCTGCACACCTTCCACTTCCTTTCATATATCCGGGTTCAGTAACAAGATTGTACTCATTTTTTATATGAAAGACAAGACATCCACTGATTATTCCGCTTCCATAGTAATCATACGGATGACCCTTTCAAATTCTGCAATAAACTGATCTGTGTTTAACTGTCCTTCCGTGAAGCGATTGATAAGAGGGGCCGTTTCATCTCCCCAAAACTGGGATACATTGGAAAGGATCACGCAATCCGGGGCAATCGTCCGATAAGCAGCTATCTGTTCTTCTGTAATCGCATATTTCCTTTTCTCTGCGCTTTCGGCATATCTCTGATAATCAGCAAGGTTCTCTTCGTAGCGTTCCTTTTCCTCTTCTGTTTTAGCTTCTTCTATCTGCTTCCTGTACATCTCCAGTGTGTTCTGGATGTCCTTCTTTTCATTTTCATAATAAGGAGAAATCATGGGTTCATTATAATCAGGGACAAGCACAATCCTGGTGTCCTCCGGCATGTTCTCGCACATATATTCAAAAAAGGTAAAGGCATTTTCAGCATTCTGAGAACTCGGATTGATGACATATACGGAAAGCGACAGTGGATAAACAGGTTCTGTACCCGGTTCAATCGTCAGAGGAATGGGAACAGTCTTATTGATTTCATCATCGTACATGGAAAAATCATACTGTGATGGCAGAATATTATAAAAATCCGTCAGCAGTGAAGTGGGCGTTTCACTGTAGCTCCAATCATACTCTTCTGTGTTATAAGCCCGCAGATACGGAAGAAGGACCGTTAGTTTGTTAAGCACTTCCCGGAAGGCAGGTGTATTGAAAGAAATCGGCTGTCCTTTCCTGACACATTCTCCCATCTGAGTGATCATAATACGCTGCAGAAGTGTTCTGTCAAAATGATTGGTAAGCTCGCTGATTGAAAACTCCGGATAGTCATCCTTCAATTCACGCTCCCACATAAGAAGCAGATCGATGAATTCAGAATATGTCCTGGGCAGATCGTCTTCCGTCAGCCCCACTTCATCCCAGACATAGCTGTTGTAAGCTACAACAGTACTGTAATTTGAAATGGATTCCGGAAAGCCGTAAACTCCCCCGCTGAGTTTGAGCGCCTCTGTATATTGGGGGTACATCTCATCAAGCGTTCTGGAAATAACAGCATTCTGACCCAGTTCCACAGCATAGCCTTTTTTGGCAAGTGCCTGAAAAGTGTTGTCAGAAAGGCTTACCTGAAAGATATCAGCTGATTCAGAGCCGCTCATCATCTGCTTGGTAATGTCCTCTGTCGTCCATGCGTTGGTGCCGCTGGCAATAACGGCAATCTCCGGATGGGCTTTTGCAAAATCACGTACTGTCTGATTGAGGTATGAACCAGCAAAAATCAGCAGTTTTGAGGGCATATCCTCAGGATTTGTTGAAACTGTCTGAACCTCAATATTCGTGATCTGTGAGGAGATGGTATAATGACCATCAATAGCAATCGCACTTGAGTACCGCCTGTCGGTTGAGGGTAAAAGATAGGAACATAATACAGCTGTCCCATCTTCTATACGGTACAGCTTTGTCACATCAGCTATGAGAACTGCATTTTCAGATGCATCATAGGCAAGGCCGCCGCATCCGGAGGTTGGCAATTCTCCAATCGTTGTCGTCGTACCGGTTTCAGAGTCCATCTCCATCAGTGCAGGCTTGAGGAGGTCCGCTTCGTCGCCGCTAAAGTTTTCGTACGCTTTTGCCATATCCCATTCTACTACAAGGAGTTTACCATTTCCCAGAGCCATCGCATTATACTTGCCCTTAGCAAGGGAGCGCACGTCCATAGTCTCAAGGTTTACGGCATAGATGGTATATGTGTCCCATTCATCTGCATCCCCTTGTGCCATGATCCAAAGCGTTTTTCCATCTGTTTTTACACTATGAAAAGAGAGATACATGATATCTCCCGGGATCACAAATTGGCCCAGTTCTTCCCCTTCGCCAAACGTTCCTGTATACGGGTACCGTACAATTCTACCGGTCATTCCCTCGTCCGCCGCACTTACCAGGCCGGTTATGGTGTACACTGCGTTCCCATCTGAAGCCGCCTGCACCGCGTTAATGGAACTCACTTTGATCCATTTTGAGTCAGTATACTGATAAATGCCTTCACCGGAGAACACAAATGGTTGATGGTCAAGTTCAAGAATCGACTGCACCGATGAAAAAGGATACGTCTCCTCTTCCTCTGCTACAGCGGACCATACACAGAAAGTCAGGCAAATTACCAGCAAAACGGCCATAATACGTGCCATGTCCTTCTTCCTTTCCCAATACCCAAATAATGCATACACAACAATAGTACTTCAATCTTTTATCTGCGTCAATTCTTGAAAAGTTTCTAATCAAACTTTCATTTTTTGTGATGGTTTTCTGAAAGATAGGCTCATTCACGCGGAATCATTGCCTTTTCGGCTTGCATTATGTTGACGAACGCTTCTTTTTGTGTAGAATGCAAAAGGGGTTTCTCATTGTTTTGGAGGTTAATGTTTCATGCAGATCAACTGGTACCCTGGACACATGGCAAAGGCAAAACGCCTGCTTGCCGATCAGCTCGGCAGATGTGATGTTGTTATAGAGCTCTGTGATGCCCGATTGCCATATTCCAGTCGGAATCCGGACCTGGCCCGGATGACAAACGGAAAAAAAAGGATCCTGCTGCTCAACAAAGCAGACCTGGCCGATCCCAATGTAACAAGTGCCTGGATCAGGCGATTCCGTGAGCAGGGACTCGAAGCCGCGCCCTGTACAGCAAAAAGCAGCGGAAAAGATATTCTCCGGCTGATTGATAAAGCAGCCGAAGAAGCTGTACAGCGTGCAGCACAAAAAGGCGTGCACAAAACAGTACGCTGCATGGTGGCAGGCGTTCCAAATGTAGGTAAAAGCACCCTGATCAACTCCCTGCACGGGTCTTCCATTGCCAAAACCGGAGATAAACCCGGTGTGACACGTGCAAACCAGTGGGTCGTGATCGGTCCCTATCTGCAGCTGCTTGATTCCCCGGGATTATTATGGCCCAGACTGGATGATCAGCGTGCTGCCAAACGTTTATGTTATATCGGCTCCGTCAAAGATGACGTGGTCGATCTGCCTATGCTCACCATAGAACTGCTTACAGAGCTTCTCGAGATCCGCCCTGAGAATATACTGGAACGCTTCCGATTCTCAGACCCCGCCTTGCGCGGAGAGGCGCTTCTTGAAGCTGTCTGCCGTGGGCGCGGTTTTCTTCTTAAGGGTGGCATATGTGATTACGACAGGTGCTGTCAGGTTGTACTCGATGAATTTCGTGCCGGTAAATGCGGCAGGATTTCCCTTGAAGTCCCACCCCGCAGGATACCCCTGAAAAGCAGTCTTACCGGAAAAGGAGAAAGCCCGGATGACAAGACTTGAAGCAAGAAAACAGCATGCCATGGAACTGTATGGACATGACATGGCCTACACGCAAAACGGTGTCCTCACTGTTTCCGGTATGGATGAGGCAGGACGCGGCCCTCTTATTGGACCTGTCGTTACCGCATGTGTCGTCATGCCCATGGACAGAGAACCCATTCTCTGGGTGGATGATTCCAAGAAACTTTCAGAGAAGCGCCGCGAATCTGTATATGAGGAAATCATGGCCAGCGCGCTGTATGTGGGGATCGGAACAGCCGATGCAGCTGAAATAGACCGTATCAACATTCTTCAGGCCACAAAGGAAGCGATGCGTAAAGCTGCCAGTCAGGTTCAGGCGGATATCTTTCTGATTGATGCTGTAACAGGTCTCGGTCTTGCCGGAAAAGAAGTGCCTATTATCCATGGGGATGCCGTTTCCTATCATATTGCAGCTGCCTCCATCATCGCCAAAGTCACCCGTGACAGGATGCTGATTGCCATGGACGAAGAGTACCCCATGTATGGTCTGAAAAAAAACAAGGGATATGGGACCGCAGAGCATATTCAGGCTCTTAAGAAGTTTGGGCCATGTCCTTATCACAGAAAAAGCTTTATCGGCCATTTTTGTGAGATATAACAAGCAGGATGTGATCAGATGAGATGGCTCACGGGCTTCATTGCCCTTATTTTCCTCCTTTGCCCTCTTTCCTGTATGGCTCAGCAGACAGGCGAAACACCTAATCTGCTTAAAAATGGTGACTTTGAGCGCATTGATCAGGATGGTGTGCCCTACGACTGGCACAGGGAAGCCTGGTTCACCACGGAAGGCTACACTGTTTTCGGCTTTTCCGAGGGGCGCGAAGGCGGCCAGTGCATCAGTATTCATAATTTAGGAAGCAATGATGCCAGATATGCCCAGTCCGTGTCTGTAGAACCCGAATCGCTCTACAGGCTTTCAGGCTGGATCAAAGCTGAAAACATTGCAGACGCCGGCTGGGGTGCGAATCTGTCCGTGGAAGGCCTGTATGCTTATACGGACGGTCTGTTTGACACCCGCGGGGACTGGCAGTTTGTCACCATGTACGGCGAAACAGGAGAAGACCAGCATACAGTCACCGTCTTTGTACGGCTTGGTGGATATTCCGGCGAGAGCGAAGGCATGGCCTATTTCGATGATATCCGCCTGGAAAAAGTAGACTCGATCCCCATCGATTCCATTGCCATTCCCTGGTACGCAATGCCTTCGTATCCGGCTGATGAAGATGATGCCTGGGAAGATGAGGAAGCAGAAAGCTCCCCGTTTTGGCCCTATCTGCTTGCTCTAAGTGCATGCTATCTGCTGCTGTGCTATTTCTGTTTTTCCTATCTGCGTTCCAGGAGGACAGAAGCTGCTTTGACTCAGAAGGACCATAAATCCCTTCCCATTCTGTTCGTTCTGCTCCTCTCTGCATGTCTCCACGCATTCCTCTCTGTTCGCATTTCCGGATACCCTGTAGATATCAGCTGTTTTCTTTCATGGCAGAACATCATCCAGTCAGTTGGCCCTTCACGTTTCTATGAAAGCACATCTTTTTGTGATTATCCCCCTGCCTACATGCTGGTTCTTTACGGGAATGCCTTCCTGACGAACCTCCTGCAGGGCTTCGGCCTCCCTGATTACTTTTTTGTCAAACTGATCCCTTCTGTGTGTGATCTGGCCATTACCTTTATTCTTTACCGGATAGCCAGAAAGCAGGGACTGGATGAAAGTGTCTCCTGTGCGTTCTCCTTGCTGATCGCTTTTAATCCTTTCCTTATCATCAACAGTGCTGCATGGGGACAGGTGGATTCCGTTCTTGTCCTCGTGCTCCTCCTCGTTGTCCTGTTTGCCATCAGCGAAAAATGGCGCTGGGTGATGCCATTATACATGCTTGCCGTTCTGATCAAACCTCAGGCGCTTATGCTGGGTATTCTGGGATTTACGGCTATCGCTGTGGCCTGGTACAACGGAGATAAAGCGGTCCGCAAGGACATGCTCCGCGGTGTCATCCATGCATTTCTTGTTCTCCTGGTTATTTATCTGCCTTTTGGCATCCGCCTTGAATCCGAACAGCCATTCTGGCTGATTCAGAAATATATCGATACACTCTCCAGTTATGCTTATGCAACAGTCAACACGGCCAATCTTTATTATCTTTTCGGGTATAACTGGAACGCCATTACCAATGTTTGTTCTCTTTCCTGCGCTTCTGTTCTTGCCCTTATTTCCTTGGGGTGGGGACTTTGTGTCGGCCAGATTTTGAAGCGCCAGGCACGTGTCCATGCACTGACAGAACCTGTTGTAAACCTTCTTTTCGTTCTGTTTTTTCTGGTCTGCCCAATTGCCGGAGCATCCTGGTCTGTGCTCGGATATGGAGCCATGGCCTTCTGTGTGATCAACAACGTTTTCCTCTATCTCCGCTCAGGCAAGCTCCGCGATCTGCCGCTGCTGGGGGGATTGCTCTTCCTCATGCTTTATGTTCTTGGCATCAAAATGCATGAGCGTTATCTCTTCCCCGCCATCGTCATGTTCGCACTGGCTTTTCTTCTCCACAGAGATATCCGTACCTTGCTGCTTCTCGCTGTATCTTCCGTGACCGTATTCATCAATGAAGGCATCGTTCTTGATAATGCGATCCGGCTCGGTGCAACAATGGGGCACCTGAACAATGACACTCTGGTCCTCGCCAAAGTGCTCTCAGCTGTCAATCTTCTCCTGATCCCGCTCGCATTATGGCTGTGCGCTGACGTCTGTCTGTGTTTTTCCAAGGAAAACATGTACGATTTTCCACATTTCCCCGTCCGCACTGTCCACGAAAAGCCCTCCCCTCTCAATTTCCATCCTGACAGTTCCCTTCACTGGAGGAAACTGGATACCTGCCTGGTCCTTGGGATCACCGCTGTTTACAGTATCGCAGGTCTCTGGCATCTCGGATCGCATAAAGCCCCCGAGAACCCCTGGACCTCAACAGGGGCTGATGAGACCATCGTACTTGATCTTGGTTCCGTCCATGAAGATTTCAGCATGCTCTATTACTGTCAGGTTTCTTATTCAAATTTCGCAGTTGCCGTTAGCAATGACGGGGAAGCATGGTCGGAATATCCCGCAGAGATGGACCAGGGACAGTGTTTCCGCTGGAAATACCTCATGCCGAGCATTAACTCTGAAGGCTCTGTTTCTTTTACAGGCGGCAACACATACCATTCAGTACAGAAACTCACTGGGCGCTATGTGAAAATCCGTGCCTGCCAGATCGGGCTCCGGCTGTGTGAAATCATTTTCCGCGATACGGTTGAAACAGCCAGGGAGGACGGCAGTCTTCTGGTAACAGGCGGGAACCAGATTCCTTATGTGATTTCTGACTGGCGCGGTTCAAGCAAAGACTCTCCGCTCCATTCCTCTCCGGAAAACCTGCATGATGAGCAGGACAGCCTTGAAGGTGAGCCCGGCTGGTACAATGGCACATATTTCGATGAAATCTATCACGCCCGTACAGCCTTTGAACATTTGCACGGTACAGCTCCATATGAAACCACACATCCCCCGCTTGGAAAAGTGATCATGTCCTGGTTTATCGGGCTGTTTGGCATGAATCCCTTCGGATGGCGTTTTGCCGGCGCATTGGCTGGTATCCTGATGGTTCCGGCCATGTACCTGCTTGGTAAGCAGCTGACAAAACACACCGGCATGGCATGCCTTGCTGCCTTTATGATAGCACTGGACGCTATGCACTATACGCAGACCCGCATTGCCACTATTGACAGTTTTCCCGTTCTCTTTATTCTGCTTGCTTATTTATTCATGCTGCGCTTTATGCAGCGCGACATTTCTCTTTCCCGCCTGAGCAGACTGTTGCCCGATCTCGCTCTTTCAGGCTTCTTTATGGGCTGTTCTGTAGCAAGCAAGTGGATCGGTGTGTATGCAGGTATAGGGCTCGCTGTTCTTTTCTTCTGGACTCTGGCCCGCCATATAAGGCTCATGAGGCTTTCATCAAGCCTGCTGCTGTCTTCTCAGAAAAAAAATACTGAGGGTGAACCAGCCCCTGCCTTGCCCGTATCAGAACTGAAAGACCGGGTAAAAAATACACTTCCTGCCTGTTTGAAGATCTGTGCTTTTTGTCTTCTCTTTTTCATCTTCGTTCCTCTTGTGATCTACCTTGCATCCTATATTCCTTATTTCCGCTATCAGCATCCCCAAAATCTTCCCGCCTTTCTTAAGCTCGTGTGGAGCGCACAGGAAGGCATGCTGAACTATCACTCTACACCCGGTTTGGGTATGGACCATCCCTTTTACTCGCCATGGTACGAATGGCCCATTATTGCACGGCCAATGTACTATGCAATGGCCTATTATATTCCGGCCGGCAGAAGTCTCTCCATTTTCTGTTTCGGCAATCCAGCCATATGGTACGCAGGTATTCTGGGTGTGCTGATTGTTTTTATTACTTTTATCCGCCGCAGGCACTATCTTGCCGAAGGTCTGCCAGGGGAATGGCATATGCTCAGCCGTTCATGGTCCGTCAATCCTGCTTTCCTTCTCATCAGCCTGATGGCCCAATTTCTGCCCTGGGTACTGGTTCCAAGAGGGACTTATATCTATCATTATTTCGCGTCCGTTCCTTTCCTGATCCTTTCGGTTGTCCTGACTATGAACTGGTTTACACAATCCCACCCCTCTGCAGGAAAAAAGACGGCTGTTATCTATCTTTTCCTCTGTTTTGCCTTCTTTGTGATCCTTTTCCCATATGCATCAGGCA
>CAMNGW010000094.1 GCA_946538615.1 uncultured Clostridia bacterium | reverse complement strand
CAATCAGTTCGATATCAAGGTCCTGCATATAATTCGAAATGAGCTGATTGATCTGAAGCGAGACATCCGTGATATAGTCCATTTCTTCGCGTGTGGCCAATTTCATAGCCAGGATATGTGAAATATTGATCAGGGGGTTGTCCAGCTCCTCATTCTTGTAAAGGAACTCAATGACAGGAGGTGACATTTTCAGTCCCATAGGCAAGCCTGTCCGCTGGATCAGTGTACCCGCCACGCGGTTGCGGACTTTTACAGAGATCGGGATCATTTCGCAGCGCCAGATCAGGCTCTGCCGGGCATCAATCTGTTCAAGGTAGTGATTGGGAATATGGTGCTCGGAAAGCAGTCCGAAAAATGTTTTGCAAACCTGGTTGTTAACCTCGCCTTTTCCAAGAATTCTTCCCCGCTTGAGTCCATGGTACGCCATAGCCTCATCTTTAAAGTAAATGACCGCCTTGTCCGGGTCTGATGTTGCATAGATGCGTTTTGTCACACCTTCCTGGATCAGTTCGCCAATTTGTATCATACCGGGGCGCTCCTTTCGTGAAGAATGCGCGTATTGTATCAGATTTTCATGTGCATAACAAGCGATGTAATAATGCTTTTTCCTGACTCACAGTCATTCTGCATCCTTACAGAAAGCGATAATAAGAAGCCCCGAGGCAAAGGATAAAGAAATCTTGCTATCTTTAAACCAATTACTGCAACCCACAGGATAGTACCCGCTTAATTCAGCATTATCCAGTTCCCATTCTGTACCTTTCAGTTTCATTCCCGTAACATTTCCGCCAAAAGCAAATAGAGACAGTTTTCTTCCCGGAACAGCATCAAAAATGTATTCATCAGGATACAGAACTGTCAGAAGATTCTGTTCATCGCACAGCCAGGCCCTTTCACCGCGCCGTGCACAGTCTGCAAGACACTGGATATTGGCAATTGTATGGTCAATCCTTCCGCCCATCCCTCCTCCGATCCTGAACTCACGGTAACCCCTTTTCCTTCCTTCGCGGATACATGCAAGCATATCCGTATCATCCTTTTTCTCAGGGAGGACCCGTACCGGGATGCTGTCTGCTAAGGCAAATAACGGCATGGAGTCAAAATCTCCAATCACAAGATCCGGTTTCATGCCATATTCGAGGGCACGCTGGGCTCCCCGGTCAGCACACAGCAGGATGTCCCCCTCTTCTCGTTTCAGAAATGATGGTTCTTCACCATGGTACATTGATCCCAATATGATACATTTCATGCTTCCGTCATAACCTCTCTGTACTTGGTTCTAAAAGATCACCCCTGCCCACCACCCGCTCAGTACAGCCCGCATAATCATGCGTACATACTTCTGCTTCTTTTGGGCTGCAAACATCATACTCTCTTCTGAAACATTTTCTCCCCATAATGTCAAGCTAGTTATCTAGGCAGCCTTTTGCAGGAGCAAGCAAGTCCCACAAAGCTTTCAGAAAGCCTGCTATGGAACGTTAGGCTTCCGGTTTATCTTTCAGTCGGGCTGTCATATTCAGACACACGATATTGAAGGATACAGGTTGTTGCCTTCAGGCAGTGGTAAGTATAATCACACATCCCATAGCTGATGTTCTCTGTGCTCCAAAATGCTATGAAAATAAAAAAAGTGGCCGTAGCCACTTTTTTTCATTAAGCTTCAGGCTCTTCTGCCGGAGCAGTTTCTTCAACGGCCTCGACCTCAGCTTCAGGTGCTTCTTCCACAGGAGCAGCTTCATCTGTGTCAAGGGACACAACAGGCTGATTCTCATCGAAATCCAGTTCCTCAGAAGAAACTTCTTCAGCTTCCTCTTCAAGAACCTGACGGATGCTCAGGGAAATGCGCTTTGCTTCAGTATCCACATTCAGGACCTTCACGCGGCGGATTTCACCAACCTGTACAGCGTCTTCGACCTTAGCGATCTTAGACAGAGCGCACTGAGAAATATGGACCAGTCCATCAAGGCCGGGCTCAAGTTCCACGAAAGCACCGAAAGTGGTAATACGGACAACTTTGCCTTCCACGATCGATCCGACGGGATACTTCACAGCGGCATTGTCCCAAGGCTTGGGTGTCAGCTGCTTGAGACCAAGCTGAATGCGCTCACGTTCACGGTCAAGGCTGATAATCTGAACATCAACTTCCTGACCAGGCTTGACAACCTCGCTGGGATGCTTCACATGTCCCCAGCTCAGATCGGTGATATGCACAAGACCATCCACGCCGCCGACATCAACAAATGCACCAAAATCAGTCAGGCGACGCACGATGCCATGGATGATGACGCCTTCTTCAAGACGATCCCATGCTTCCTTCTTGCGCTTTTCAGCCTCTTCGACGATAACGGCTTTGCGGCTGCAAACGATGCGTTTCTTCTGCTTGTCGACCTCGATGATCTTCAGCTTCATATCCTTACCGACAAAGTCACCGATGCGCTCAACATAGCGGGGTGCGATCTGAGAAGCAGGAACAAAAGCGCGGATACCGCCAACATCCGCCAGAAGGCCACCCTTTACAGCCTCTTTGCCGACGCCGTCCACATACTCACCGGCTTCATACTTTGCCATGAGAGCTTCCCATGCCTTGCGGTTGACAATGTTGCGCTGAGAAAGAATGACATTGCCTTCGCCATCGTTGACTTTGACAACTTCAACTTCAATCTCGTCACCCACATTGACAGTTTCCTGTGCAAGGTCTGTCTTTTTGATCAGTCCATCAGATTTGAAGCCAATGTTCACACAGACTTCATCATCAGTAATCTGAACCACAGTCCCGGTAACGGTCTGACCAGGACGAATGCGTACCAGTGTTTCATCTACCGCTGCCATGAAATCATTTCTGGTGGCATCTTCAAGGTTCTCTTTGTGTTCCTGAACCTCTGCGGGTTCAGCGGGTGCTGCAGCCTGCTCGTTCTCAACGGGAGCGGCCTGCGTTTCGGTTCCCTGGGTCATGTTTTCAATGTCGGTCATGATAGTGACTGCCTCCTTAAGTGAGTCATCCGGGGTGGAAGCACCGGCTGTGACTCCTATGGTCATAAATCCGTTCCGGAAGAAGTCATGCGGAATATCTGCTGCTGTCTCTACCACAATAGTGTTAGGACACCGCTCCCTGCATACTTCGTATAGTTTATGGGTGTTTGCACTCTTTTTTCCGCCTATAACGACCATGGCATCTACACGGGAAGCCAGCTCCATAGCTTCCTGCTGCCTGGTCGCCGTTGCCGAACAGATCGTGCACTGTTCAGCGAGACGCTGTACCTTCCTGCGCAGCACCTCCAGGACAGCAAGCCACCTGTCTTTTGGAAATGTGGTCTGTACACATGCCATGGCTTTTTCCATTTCGGGAAGTGCTTGTGCATCCTCCGGTGTAGCTACCACATAGACTGGTCCCTGCGCCCATCCGGCAGTTCCCTGAACTTCCGGATGATCCTGTTCGCCAACAAGAATCACAGGCGTTCCGTCTTCAGAATGGCTTTTCACAATCCGGTGAAGCCGATCCACAAACGGGCACGTCAGATCCAAAACATCGCTTCCTGCGTTCCGCAACTGATCCAGTACATCCGGTGAAACACCGTGACTTCGGATCAATACAAGCCTCCCGTTTGCCTGATCCGGATTATCGACAACCGGGACTCCCCTCTCCTTGAGCGCCTTAACCACTTGCGGATTGTGGATAAGTTCACCCAATGTGCAGGCAGGCTTGCCGCTTTCTGCGACATTCCAGGCGGCTTCTACAGCGCGCCTTACACCCATACAGAAGCCTGCGTGAGCAGCAACTTCTAGCTGCATAACAGTCTCCTTTCACGAATTCTTATTAAATATTCGATCATAAAATCAGGTTTCCTGCAAGTTGAAAAAATATTTTTATGTTTTTATTCTGTTTTTACCCGTTTCACAGACAAGGGCTTCCTGCATTTCCTTATATGCTTCTCTGATTCTGATCATCAGCAGGTCGCAGGTCTCTTTATTGATTCCCTGTTCCCTGAGATCCTGGGTTTCTATCGTTTCCCCGATATAGACTCTCGTTAAATGGAAGGGCCTCACTTTGGAAGCAATGAGCATGGGCAGCACAGGCACATTTCCACGCAGTGCGATCAGAGCCACGCCGTCTTCTGTCTCTTCCATGATCCCCTTATGGTGCCTGGTCCCTTCCGGAAAGATACCCAGAATTTCACCGTTCTTTAAAGCCTTCATGCAATTCCGTATCGCAGCCATATCGGTGTTGTGCCGGTCGATGGCAATCATATGGAGCTGGGTAAAGACCCATTTCAATAATTTGTTGGACACAAGTTCTTTTTTGCCGAGAAATGTAACATCCTGAGAAATGATCTGTCCGGTTACCAGGGGATCCCAGTTGCTGAAATGATTGGATATTATAATGAAGGGGGCCCGGATGTTTGTTCTGTCTTTATGATAATATTTCACTGGGCAGATGGTATGAAAAACAATAAACGCCAGGATACGTGCCAAAAAATAAAGGAACGACCTTTTGGGGCCTTGCATTTGATCCGGCGCATGCCCGCTGTGAACTTCAGACATGCTGCATCTTCCTCTCCTCAACAAGTTCAAGTATAGCCTTTACGCTTTCTTCAAATGTCAAATTGGAAGTGTCGATTTCAACGGCATCATCTGCTTTGCGCAGAGGGTCCGTTTTTCGGTTCATATCCTGCTCGTCTCTGGCTATAAGGTCACGCAGAACTGTTTCATAATCAGCTCCGTTCAGTTTTCCCGTTTCACTGAGCTGAAGATATCTTCTCTTTGCCCGGACTTCCGGGGAAGCCGTAATGTAAATTTTTATATCAGCATGCGGGAGGACCCGTGTCCCGATATCGCGCCCATCCACAAGCATATCATGTTCCTGCGCCATGCGCTGTTGAGCATGCACCATTTCTTCCCTGACCCCGGAATAGGTCGCCACCTTCGAAGCGGCCATACTGGCCTGTTCTGTACGGATCATGCCCGTAAGGTCTTCTCCATCCACGAAAGTATGCTGTCCATCATCTGCATAGGAGACATCCATGCGAATCGCACGGCACATTTCTGTAACATCGCCTTCATCTGACGGATCGATACCCTTCCTCATGGCACTGACTCCAACAGCACGGTACATGGCACCTGTATCAAGATGCAAAATACCCATTTTTTTTGCGACGGCATCCGCAATCGAGGATTTACCTGCACCAACCGGGCCGTCCATAGCTATATTAAGCGGCATAACAGCACCCCTTGTTTATTGTATTCCGGCTTGCGCCTGAAGGAATTATAACCCGTAAAAAGGGTACAGGCAACACAAACACTTACAAGCCAGCTGTATTTTGTCTTTGACGAATATCTCTTCTTCGTTTACAATGCCCGTCGAAATTCACATACAGGAAGGATGCAACTCCCATGGACGATATGAAAAAAAGCTGTACTCTCACCAGGCAGATTGTGACTGGCCATGTTGATCTGAAGAATTCCTGGCGCGCATCAAGCATTCTGGAATTTTTGCAGGAAAGCGCCGTGGAAAACTGCATTGCTCTTGGTTGCGGGCGCAATGATCTTCTCAGAGAAGGATTAGCGTGGGTCGTTCTCAGAATGGAAGTTGTCATGGACCGTTATCCTGAGCTTGGAAGCGAAGTGCAGGTTCTCACCTTTCCCAAACACGAGCGTCACGGCATGTATCCCCGCTACTTTGTCATTTCAGATAAAAACTCCGGAGAGGTCCTTGGAAAAGCATCCAGTGTATGGACATTGCTGAATCTGGAAACCCGCACTGTCGCTACCTCATCCTTCGCTTCCTCATGTATTCCTGATAATCCTGAACTGGTTCCTCCTATGGACAAGCTTCCCCCGCTTGTCCAGCCGCTGGATGCAGAGTCTGTGCTCGGAACGCGCATCCCGACATATTCTGATCTGGATGCCAATATTCACGTCAACAATGTCCGTTATATGGACTGGTGCTGTGATGCACTTGGGGTCTCGGTCATGCAGAATATGTCTCTTTCCCATTTTGTTGTCAATTACACGCAAGAAATTGTACCCGGACAAATCATACAGACAGATCTGAGAAAAGATGGAAACTTTTTCACTTTTTCGGGCTCTGAGGGAGAGACACAGCATTTTAAAATATTCGGGGAACTGAAAGAATCAGTCGGATGCTAAGACTCCATCACTTTTCCGGCCAGTGACAGCGGTACACGCATGGCGCTGGGAAAAGGCAGATTTTTCAGTTCTTCTGCATTGATCCAGCGCAGATCGTTCCACTGCTGTTCGACTTCAGACTTATCAGCCTGATAAATCGTCATCTCCCATATTCTGTGCGTAAACACATGCCTTGCGCGGCCCAGCATTTTCCCTTCAGGCTCTGCCTGTGTCATAGGGAAAACCCATAATCCTTTCAGCATTTCTTCTTTGCGCTGGCGTACAGCGATTTCACCTGTACGACCATCAACTGCCAGCAGCACGTTCCATGTTTCCACTGTTGCCTCGCGCTTGGCCCTGTGGACAGGCAAAGAATCTGCAATATCCTGAAAAGCTGAAAAACAAACGTTCTGTAAAGGACATTTTTCACATGACGGTTTCCCTTTATGGCAGATTCCGCTTCCCAGGTCCATAACAGCCTGATTAAAATCTCCGGGCCTTTCCGGGTCCACAAACATCTGCCCTGTGCTCTGCATCGTCCGTCTGCCCTGTGCTCCGTCCACTTCATCTGTGTAGCGGTTCAGACGCGTCAATACTCTCAGCGCATTGCCATCAACAGCCGGGACAGGGATCTGATAGGCAATTGAAGCAATGGCCCCTGCCGTGTAGGTCCCAATCCCATGTATGCCCAGAAGCTGCTCGTAGCTTCCGGGCATTTTTCCATACTTGTGCAGAACTTCCTGACAGCCTGCATGCAATGCTCTGGCCCGCCGGTAATAGCCTAATCCTTCCCATGCTTTGAGAACATCCTGCTCATCGGCTTGCGCAAGAGTTCTGATGTCCGGGAATTTTTCAAGAAAGGAATCATAATACCTGATAACTGTTTCCGTTCTTGTCTGCTGCAGCATGACCTCAGATACCCATATTGCATAAGGGTCCTGTGTGCCCCTCCAGGGAAGGTTGCGGCGGTTCTTGTCGTACCACGCCAGAAGGTGGCCGCGAATTTGACTGATTCGTTCTTCAGTTTGGTGATCCATACGCTCCTCCTTTCCTGTATTGTAATGCAATTCTGTTCTGAAAACAGAAATAAATCTAAATTTTGCAAATTCCTCTGAATTCTCTCTTTTTTTAGATTTATTTGCATGTAGCCATGTATTATCTGCTGATTTTGTTTGTTTTTTGAAATCGCAATGATTTGCATATCCCTTTCAAAAGTCGTATAGTATGCACTGTCGTTAGCACTCACCTTGATTGAGTGCTAACAGCAAAAAACAGGAGGAAAGATTTTATGACCGTGAAGCCTTTGGGTGACCGCGTTGTCATCAAAAATGTAGAAGCAGAAGAAACCACTAAAGGCGGTTTGATTCTGACAAGTGCTGCCAAAGAAAAACCGCAGATGGCAGAAGTACTGGCTGTCGGCCCTGGCGGCAATGTTGACGGCAAAGAAGTGACCATGCAGGTCAAGGTTGGTCAGAAGATCATTTACAGCAAATATGCCGGCACTGAAGTGAAAATCGACGGCGAAGAGCTGATTATTGTCCGTCAGGCTGATATTTTGGCCGTTGTTGAATAAGTTGAGAGGAGACTGAATTATGGCAAAGCAGATCAAATACGGCGAAGACGCCCGTCGCAGTCTGGAAAAGGGTGTCAATGCGCTGGCTGATACCGTGAAAATTACACTTGGACCGAAAGGCCGCAACGTGGTTCTGGATAAAAAATATGGTGCTCCGCTGATCACCAACGACGGTGTGACCATCGCCAAGGAAATCGAACTGGAAGACGCTTTCGAAAACATGGGCGCTCAGCTCGTGAAGGAAGTATCCACAAAGACCAATGACGTGGCCGGTGACGGCACCACAACTGCTACCCTTCTTGCTCAGGCAATCATTCGTGAAGGTCTGCGCAACCTCGCAGCCGGTGCAAATCCCATGGTGCTGCGCAAGGGTATCGAAGCTGCCACTGAAGCAGCTGTCAATGGCCTGGCTAAGCTCAGCCAGCCCATCAACGGCAAGCAGGCAATTGCTCAGGTTGCTGCAAACTCTGCCGGTGATGAGACCATTGGTAAGCTGATCTCCGATGCTATGGAAACTGTCGGCAACGACGGTGTAATCACTGTCGAAGAAAGCAAAACCATGTCCACGGGCATGACAACCACTGAAGGTATGATGTTCGACCGTGGTTATGCTTCTGCTTATATGGTCACTGACACTGAAAAGATGGAAGCTGTTCTGGATGATCCGCTCATTCTGATCACAGACAAGAAGATCTCCAATATTCAGGAAGTCCTCCCTCTTCTTGAGCAGGTTGTACAGACCGGCAAGAAGATGCTCATCATTGCAGAAGATGTAGAAGGCGAAGCGCTGTCCACTCTCGTGGTCAACAAGCTGCGCGGCACCTTCACATGTGTTGCTGTTAAGGCGCCTGGCTTTGGCGACCGCCGCAAGGAAATGCTCCAGGATATCGCTATCCTTACCGGCGGCACTGTGATCTCCTCCGAGACCGGCCTTGAGCTGAAAGAAGCCACTGTTGACATGCTGGGTAAAGCCCGTCAGGTCAAAGTCAACAAGGAGAACACCACGATCGTTGGCGGCGCTGGTCTGAAAGCTGACATTGACGCCCGCGTTGGTCAGATCCGTGCTCAGATCGCAGAAACCACCAGTGACTACGACCGTGAGAAGCTGCAGGAGCGTCTCGCAAAGCTGGCTGGCGGTGTAGCCGTCATTCAGGTTGGTGCTGCAACTGAAGTAGAAATGAAAGAACGCAAACTGCGCATTGAAGATGCTCTGGCTGCTACCCGTGCTGCAGCTGAAGAAGGCATCGTTCCTGGCGGTGGCATTGCTCTTCTCAACGTTGTTCCCTATGTCAAAGCCGTTGAAGATAAGTTCTCAGGTGATGCCAAGACCGGTGTACAGATCGTACTGCGCGCTCTTGAAGAACCGATCCGTCAGATCGCTGCAAACGCTGGCGTGGATGGCAGCGTGATCGTGGAAAATGTCAAGAACTATAAGAAGCAGCATGAAGACCAGTCCAATTATGGTTATGATGCTCTCCATGACACATTCGTGGATATGGTTGAAGCCGGCATCATTGACCCGACTAAGGTCACCCGTTCCGCATTGGAAAATGCTGCCTCTGTTGCAGCCATGGTCCTGACAACAGAGTCCCTTGTTACCGATATTCCCGCTCCCGAACCTCCGGCTCCTGCTGGCGGTGCAGGCATGGGCGGCATGTATTAATCCCGCATATTTACAAAACCCCACCGATGCATTCGGTGGGGTTTCTTGTATCTGGCAGCTTTATACACTGATCAGGCGGAGACACTTGCCCGCAATCAGCTCAAGCGCTGATGACTGCACTTTGTGATGCATAGTGCCCGGCAAAGCCCAAAAAAAGTTTCTGCAACTTCATGTCTGTTCGACCGTTTCCCGGTACCGCTTTCTCTGAAGTCTGTTCTGATCCTGTGCCCTACGTACCATATTGCGGCAGATTTTCTCTCAGAGCATGCCTTCGATCGACGGGTCCACAGGGATATACAGGTTCCCCATCACTTCTTCTCTTGGAAGGAAAGGAGCCATATCCTCAAGGGGCGGTGAAACAATCGTCCCATCCTCAAGCTTTCTTGCACTTGACTTGGGTTCCCATACCTGAACCGTATCTGTAAATATTTCACACATCTGCGGGCCTTGTGCATGCAGCACCTCTGGAAGCACAGCCTCAAGCTCTGAATTGCTGTGTACAGCATGATATGGGATACCGAATGCACCGGACAGTTTTCCAAAATCCGGGAAGCCCAGATCTCCGCTCTCCGGTCCGATCCCTACTTTCGTGTGTTCTGAAAACAGGTTGTTCTGCGTGATCCGGATCGAATGGTAGCCCCCATTATTAATCAGAAAAATCCTGATCGGCAATTGGTTCGTTACGATTGTCTGGAGTTCCTGCAGGTTCATCATAATTGAACCATCGCCTTCAAGGCACACCGTCGGCTGCTTTCCGCCTGCAAGGCACAAGCCAATGGATGCAGGCAGACCATAGCCCATGGAAGCCACAGCAGAATTGATAATAAATCTCGTCCCTTTCTTCACAATCCAGCTCTGGTGGCCCACTACACAGCATGCACCATTGGATACGGCTGTGAGACTGCTTTCGGAAAGGGCATCGGAAATCATATGGATCGCCGCATACACATTGGCACTGCCTTCCTTGTTTTCCAGCTGAGAAGGCGACACCACCGGGTACCGTTTTTTCCAGCTCTGGCATTGCACCTGCCACTGTTTCCCCTGAAAAGCCGGCAAGTCCGTACCTTTAAGCTTTTTTTCAAGCGCTTCAAGGAACTGTTTTGCATCTGCCCACACAGGAAGGTCCACATGAATGGTCGGTTTCTTCATTTCAGCACGGTCAATATCCACCATAATCACTTTGGCATAGCGCGCCCATGCCTTGAAATAATATCCCGTCTGCCGGATGGATATCCGTGTGCCTATGGCCAGCACAAGATCACTGTTCTGGACCGCAAAATTGCCCGCACGGTCCCCCATGTTCCCTCCCCGGCCGCAATACAGGGGATCAGAGTCTTCCATCAGATCAACTGAGTTCCAGTAGGTTACAACAGGAATGCCAAGCTGCGGCACAATACGCTGAAATACCGGATAGGCGCCTGACAGCCGGATCCCGCCTCCTGCATAGAGCACAGGGCGCCGAGAGGCACGGATCATTCCCAGGACCTGTTGAAGAATATCTTCATCCACTTCCGGGGGCAGGCTGTCCTGATCTTCCAGTGGGTCATATCCTTCCAGTAAATCTGTCTCAATGAGCATACCCTGAAAATTCACAGGAATATCAAGCCATACAGGTCCTTTTCTTCCCGTCGTGGCAAGGTGCCATGCCCTCTCAAGATGATATCTTATGGTCAGGGGGTCCTCAATCATCACAGCATACTTTGTCATGGGCTGAACAGAACGAACAATATCATATTCCTGATCGCCAACTGCCCGAAGGGGCAGCCCCTGCGTAAACTGCATGGCATACCGTGCTGTCGTGTCATAACGCACCTGACCTGAGAGTATGAACATGGGTACAGAGTCCAGCCATCCTCCAAGGACACCGGTGATTGCATTCGTACCGCCAGGGCCTGTAGTCACACATACTGCTGCAATCTGGTTATTCAAGCGAGCATAGGCCTCTGCGGCTATCGCACATGCCTGCTCATGATGATTAAAAGTACAGTGCAGTGCAGGATGATGTCCAAGTGCATCATTAAGGTGCATCGCACCCCCACCGACCACCATAAAGCAGTCTCTCACGCCATGGTCAGTTAGAAAGTCCGCCACATAATCCGCCAGACGGATTTTCATTTTATCCCTTTCCCCCTTTCCTGAAAGCCCAGAATTTATTGAGCACATAATTAATCGGAATGGTTACCACAAGCGAAGCAAGGGAAGCAATATAGAAGGGGATGCCGGTTCCGACCAGCCACATCTTGATCGCCGGTGATAAAACCAGGCCGGTAAGAGCATAGCTGCCTACAGACTTCAGATAAGCCCCGATCTTTTCACGTACCGTCCTCGCTTTTTCACTTTTAAAAGTAAACCGGCTGTTCCAGATGTAGGAATTGGTCACGGATATCATAAAAGCGATCAGCGTCGTCAGTTCCACGCGGACCTGATCTTCAGAAAGTGAGAGCCCTGTACGGTTCAGAAATGCGGCTGCTTGCGCAAAACTTGTGTTTTTAAAAACCACATAATAGCAAAGCATTTCAACGCCATAGGAAATCAGCGTTGAACTGACTCCAACAATTCCGAACTTAATGAAC
>CAMNGW010000093.1 GCA_946538615.1 uncultured Clostridia bacterium | reverse complement strand
CACTGCAGAGAGGGTACCTGACCCGTATCCCCCGTCCACCGTACCGGTATAATACCCCAGATCCTTCAGCTTCTGCTGCAGGCTGCTCACAGCGCTCCCGGACATGCCGGATGACAGGGACGTATCGCTGCTCTGGACAGGCTGGACCGCAGCCGCTGCAGGGGGGTTTCTCAGGTTTTCCATCTTCTTAAGGGTCTTTTTCCCTGCAATCCCGTCCTCCGTCAGGGAATTGGCCTTCTGAAAGGCCTTTACGGCCTGCACCGTCTGGTCCCCGTAGGTACCGTCCGCCATGCCGCAGTTATACCCCAGAAGATTCAGCGCATTCTGCAGAAGCACCACCCTGGTTCCCGTCTGGCCGGGATACATGGATGCATAGTTTCCTCCGAAAAAGGACCCGTCGCTCCGGGTTACGGCAGACTGGCTTTCCTGCGCCGGCTGAGGGACCGCCGTCTGAACCGGCTGCGTCACGGTCACCGCCGCCGTCTGGCCGGAGAGGGCATAGAGCAGCTCAACGGTCTTTGCTCCGGCAATCCCATCCACGGACAGTCCGTTGGCCTTCTGAAAGCGCCGCAGCGCATTTTCCGTATATGCCCCGAAGGTACCGTCCACTTTTCCCGGCTGATATCCCAGGGTTTCCAGCGCCTGCTGGAGACGGAGAACATCGTCTCCCTTATCCCCGTACTCCAGACTCCCTGCCTTCGTTCTGGCAAAGGCTCCTGAGGCTGTACAGAGCGCCAGCAGAAGCACCCATATGCCTGCCAGGACACGTATGCCGCTGCGCACATGTCCTCCCCCTTTCCCGACAGTCTTCGGTCATCTCCTGAAGACAGTGTCTCTTCACGAAACGAATCCTGTCTTATATTTCTTCCCTTTTCCCGGTTTCCTGCGCTGTAAGGTCCAGCACATCCTCCGGTTTTTCCAGGATATGCTCCGCGCCTGCCTCCGTCAGCTCCTGCCTGTCCCTGAAACCCCAGAGGACCCCCACGGCATGCATGCCGGCACGCCGGGCACAGGCAATATCCACGGATGTGTCCCCCAGGTACAGGATCTCTTCCGGCTTAAGCCCTTCCCCCCGGGCCATCTCCAGGGCAGCTGCCGGGTCCGGTTTGATGGGCACGCCGGGCCGCTGTCCGTGCACGGTGTCAAAGAGATCCTCCCCGAAATAATGGGCGATGACATGGCGGGTATCCGCGTCCGGTTTATTGGACAGCACCATAAGCTTCTGTCCCCGGTCTTTTAAGGCCTTCAGGGTCTTTTCGATCCCCGGATACGGCCTGGACTTTACCAGGTTATGGGTCTCATACCACGCCTGATACGTTTTCCTGACCGCCTCAGCCATCTCCTGCCTGTCCCCCACGGCCCTCTGTGACAGGATCACAGCCCCGTTGCCCACCAGGTACCGGTACCTTTCCAGCGGATATGTATCAAGACCGTGCATCGCAAGGGCCCGGTTCATGGCATCCGCGATATCTTCCAGTGTGTTCACCAGCGTACCGTCCAGGTCAAAGAGAATGCCCTGAATCACACTATCCCCTCTTTAGTACAGAATGCAAAATACAGAAAACATCAAAACCCGACCGCAGTGCAGTCGGGTCCATTGTTTACGCCTTGGCAATTTCCACCAGCTTTGCAAATCCGGCGGGATCATTGACGGCCAGATCGGCAAGCATCTTGCGGTTGATTTCAACGTTCTGCTTCTTCAGACCGTTGATAAAGGTGGAATAGCTCATGCCGTTGAGACGGGCAGCAGCGTTGATACGGGTGATCCACAGACGGCGGAAATCACGCTTGCGCAGTCTGCGTCCGATGTATGCATAGCGCAGGGAGCGGCGCACCTGTTCCTTCGCAGCGCGATACTGCTTGGACTTTGCACCCCAGTAACCCTTTGCCAGCTTCATTACCTTGCGGCGTTTTTTCTGAGCATTAACGGCTCTCTTAATACGTGCCATGGTTTTTTTCCTCCTTGCCAGCCAAAGGGCTTATTTGTAGGGCAGCAGCTTATGGATCGTGCGGGCTTCTTCCTTGTTATCCACAATACCGTCATTACGCAGGTGACGGGTCCTCTTGGTGGTCTTGAGCCGAACCTGATGGTTGGCATTCATCTGCTTATGCTTAACGATACCAGTCTTGGTAAAAGAGAAGCGCTTGGCAGCACCACGATGCGATTTCTGCTTAGGCATAGGGTGGTCCTCCTTCCTTGTATCAGGCCCTGACGGGCAGTAGCTTTATCCTTGCGCCTCTTGTGTGGCGTTTTTCTCCCGGTTAGCCGCTTCTCTGTTTGCCTTCTTCTCGGCAAAGGAAGCTTTGGCTGACTTGGGAGCCAGGATCATAATCATGTGACGGCCGTCCATGACAGGTTTGCGTTCAACCACGCTGACATCCTTGCAGCGTTCGGCGAAATCCTGCATAACCTTTGCCCCGATCTCGCTGTGCGTGATCTGACGGCCGCGGAACCGTATGGATACCTTGACCTTGTCACCGCCATCCAGAAACTTGATGGCCTGCTTGGCTTTGGTCTGCACATCGTTTTCCTCAATGGTGGCAGACAGCTGCACTTCCTTGACTTCAACGACACGCTGATTTTTCCGATTTTCGCGCTCACGCCTGGCCTGCTCGTAACGGTACTTGTCATAATCGAGCAACTTGCAAACAGGCGGCTTGGCCATGGGCTGAATCTTGGCGAGATCATACCCGTGTTCCTCGGCCAGCTCTAATGCCTTTTGAACCGGCATAACACCGAGTTGTTCACCATTTTCATCAATCAAACGGACTTCCCGGTCACGAATCTCATCATTGATCATCAGCTCGACAGCGATACCCATACACCTCCCAGATGTTTCCCCCGCATAATAAAAGCGACGGGTTACTCACCCGCCGCATAATCGCGCATAGATATCCTTTTCAGGATATGCCTTGTACCCGGGAACTTCTGTTCCGCAAGGTGAGTGGCGGGCAAGCCTCTACTTGATACGCGTGGTAGCTTATCACGTGACACTCTTTCTGTCAAGACTTTTTTTCGCCACTTTTACATTTTCATAGGAAGATATCTTTCAGGTCCGAAAAACTGTTCAGGTGCCACTGTGCCCTGGGGTCGTCCCTGGCATCACCCATGGCTGCGCATGCAAACCCGCCCCGGACAGCACCTTCCACACCTGCATGGGCATCCTCAACCACTGCGCATACTTCCGGGTCCAGCCCAATCATTTCCGCTCCCTTGAGGAACACCTCAGGGTCCGGTTTGGAATGGGAAATGTTGTTCCCGTCGGAAACAGCATCAAAATAGTTCCCAAGACCAATGCGTTCAAGAATAAAAGGCGTGTTTTTGCTTGAGGACCCTATAGCCAGGAGATAGCCGCGGAACCTGAGGGTGTCCAGCGTGTCCCTGACTTCAACGGAAAGGTCCGCCGGGCTCATCTCTCCGAGCAGTTCGCGGTACGCCGCGTTCTTTTCTTCTGCAAACTTTTCTTTCTCTTCCTGTGTATATGTCCGCGGACTTTTTTCAAGAATAATCTCCAGGCTGTCCATACGGCTCACGCCCCGCAGCCGGTTGTTCACCTGTTCATCAAAGGGGATGCCCAGACGGTCAGCCAGTTTTTTCCATGCCAGATAATGAAAGCGGTCCGTGGAACAAATCACGCCGTCAAGATCAAAAACGATGCCCTGGTAATTCTTCATGTGCACCTCCGTCAGTCAGCCAGCGTCCCCATAGGGTCCCAGGGATCCAGTTCAACCGGCTTCTGATCATACAGCGCAGCCTGGGTGCCAAGGTACTTCCGCTGAACAGCTGCCTGGTAAACATACTGGTCAAACCAGGTGTCCGAACAGACATAGTAGCCCTTCTTGCCGCTTTCATCGCCCCAGGAATTTTCAATCTTCCAGCGGGTCGGCTTGCCATCCTTAAGATTGACGCCCGTGATGACCATGGCATGGTTCATGGCTGAGAAACCATAGTCCAGCGCATCTTCCTTGGAAATTTTGAGGTCCAGCCCTGTAAGGAGCTCCGCGTTAAAGGATGCATCGTCCCAGAACCCGCCGTCACGGTCACCGAATTTGCCCACATCGCTTCCGAACCAGACAACCTCGCCATCCTCGAGCTGATGGATGATAGCCGATTTGAAATCATCCAGGGAAAGGTTCAGGTGCTTGACGTCTTTTCCGCCGACTACATTGCCCAGGTAACGGATCGTGAATGTTTTTCCATAGGGCTTGTCTTTTGTGGGCGCATGGATAATGCTGACTGTCTCATGCAGAAGGTCCATGACATACTTCTCTGCAAACGAAAGGGGAGTGTACCCTTTTTCCACATGGTACTTTCCATCTTTGTCAACATATTCAAAATCAAATCCGCGCGGCGGCTCTCCATAGCAGCTGCAGAGGAAGCCATATATGCGTCCGAGCATTTCATCTTTTGCTGCGTGGATCTCCTTCTCGCTCTTGCCTGCTTTTACCATGTCACGCAGGCGGATCGCACAGATTTTCAGGTTCCGGTTCAGTACATGGTTCATGCCATTGGTATTGGAAGACTGGAACGTTTCGTCAAAAACATCCTTGGGCACGACACCGTATTTTTCCACAATGTTGGCAAACATGTCCCACTGTCCGCCATCGTGAACGCCTGTCTGAAGGATAAACGACACCGTCCTGTCGTCGGGGGCAAGGCCAGCTGTGTCCAGCATGCTCTCAAGGAAATAATTGGCGCGCTCAAATTTGTCCCAGAAAGCCAGATAGCTCTGGGAAAGCTCAAATTTGTCCAGATTGAGTTCCCGTGCAATTTTTTCACGCAGCACGTTGGTGGCAGCAAACAGCCAGCACCGCCCGCTCTTTTTCTGGTTCGTCACCTCCATGGTTTTGATCTCCACAGAGAACTTCTGCCGCATGGCGGCTGCATTCTGGGATACCACATCCACCTGCGTCAGGTCGCTCTTGGCCAGTGCCATGGTCGCGATCTGTCTCTCGCTGCTGTCCTGAAACGCCTTTGACCAGGTTTTAAGCGCTTTTTCCGTTACTGCATAATGTCTCATGCCCATGTACGCTTCCTTTCTGAATGACACGGTTTCATTGGGCTGTGCTCTCCACCGATTGCTGCCATATTATCGCTTTCCTTCCACTTTGGCAAGAAGCTGCCGGGTCCCGCCAGACATTCCCGGATTTTTCCGGCCCGTCCATTTCCCGGAAGCTTGTTGTTCCTGATTTTGTGTCCTATAATGCGGTTGTTACCTCTGCACCCCTGCAGGGTCTTCGCCGGTGTCCCTGCAAGAAAGGAGACTGTTATGATCATCACAGATAACCAGTTTGATGCCATCGCGGATCTGTACACATCGCTTGTCGATCTTACCCAGCATTCCGTTATGCCTTTTCCCTTCGGACTGCCCGGATGGAAGATGTTCCAGGACCTCTCCACCATCACCGGGAAAATCCTGAAGCTCAACCGTTTAACCCCTGTCAAGCCCATCCGCGGTGCCAAAGCCGAAGAGCTGTTTTATGGTCTGCTCACTCGCGTCTCTCTTGAAGAAGATGATGAGCTTAAAATGGAATATATCATACGCTCCATTCCTGTTATTTTTGAAAAAATGGAAAAAGAACATGTGCTTGAAACCACCCCGTTCAGGCAATAAGCAGATGCTGTCTGCAAGGAAACATCTTTGTTGTTATCAGGACATGGCTTATGTTCAGGATGGGGATATGCGCACCTGTTTTCAGATTCTGACAGCGCGGTGACACAGCCGTCTTTTTTGCAGCGCCCGTTCCGGTCCTCTCTTTTCCATCCTGCATGGCACGCCCCGTTTTCCCTCTGACACGTGTCCTGTGACCCTGTGCTTTCTCAATGGCTGGACCTGCAGCCTTTTTTATTTTTCCCCACAAGAATGGACCATAAACCAAAAAGAGTCCGTGGATCCCGGCCCATTCAGAGGAGTCTGATCTGCCTGCAACCGATTTTGGTATTATCATGCCATCTTGTTTTTTGTTGCAATATAAGGAATTTTCACACATAGGCATTTTTTCATTACGAATTATTTCGCAATCAAAGAAAATCTTTCTTGACACCTATTTTGCCCTATGCTAAGATCGCCGCATCAACTGAAAGGGGAGTGCACTTATGGCAGCCAAGAAGTCCGAAAAATCCGAGAAGCCCGTTGTCAACCAGGGTTCAGCCAAAGAAGAAAAGCTCAAAGCACTCGAGCATACCATCTCATCCATCGACAAACAGTTTGGTGCCGGAACCATCATGCGTCTTGGTGACTCCACTGTAAACAAAAATATTGAAGCCATCCCTACAGGCGTTCTCACGCTTGACGTCGCACTGGGCATCGGAGGCGTTCCCAGGGGCCGCATCATTGAAATATTTGGACCTGAGTCCTCCGGTAAAACGACTGTTGCCCTGCACATCGTGGCACAGGCCCAGAAAGCAGGAGGCTTCTGCGCCTTTGTGGATGCCGAGCACGCCCTCGACCCGGTCTATGCAGAAAAGCTTGGCGTTAATACTCAGGACCTTTACATCAGCCAGCCCGATACCGGTGAACAGGCTCTGGAAGTGACAGAGGCACTTGTCCGTTCCGGCGCCATTGATGTGGTTGTCGTCGACTCCGTAGCTGCCCTTGTTCCCAAGGCAGAAATCGAGGGGCTCATGGGTGACAGCTTTGTCGGTCTTCAGGCCAGACTGATGTCACAGGCCCTGCGCAAACTGACCGGCATCATCTCCAAAACAGGGTGCGTCGCCATTTTTATCAATCAGCTCCGTGAAAAAGTCGGTGTGATGTACGGCAATCCGGAAACCACAACCGGCGGCCGCGCCCTCAAGTTCTATTCCTCTGTACGTCTTGATGTCCGCCGCTCTGAACTGCTCAAAAACGGATCTAACGTAGTTGGTGCCCACACCAAGGTCAAAGTTGTCAAGAACAAGGTTGCGCCACCCTTCCGGATCGCTGAGTTCGACATTCTCTTTGGCGAAGGAATCTCCAAGGAAGGGACCCTGCTGGATATTGCTGTGGATCATGACATTATCCACAAGAGCGGTGCATGGTTCTCCTACAATGATGTCCGGATCGCTCAGGGCCGTGACAACTGCCGGATCTATCTGCAGGAACATCCGGATGTCTGCGCTGAAGTTGAAGCCAAAGTACGTGAATTTCTTTTCTCTGAAGAAGGCAAAGAAGCTGCTGCCAAGATCGCACCTGAAGGTGATATGCCTGTCACCGAAGAGGATGAGGAAGAAGACGATCTTCTCAATCTCATTGATGACGAGGATGCTGAGGACGGCGATGCCTGATCAACAGGACTGCCGGGAAACCAGCAGTCCCTTTTTTACATCTTTCTGGAGGTCAGATCATGCACCCACTCATTGCTTCATTTTCTGCTCCGCTTCCTGAACTCATTGTCAGGCTTGCTGATGCCGGGAACTTTGAAGAAGCACTGGATATGATCCATCGTTTCCAGTCACAGAATATTCCCCCTGTCCTCCGCAGCCGGCTCGAACTTGAGGAAATCCGTATCAGAAGGCTCCCGGGGCAGTATCCTTTTGGAAAAGATGAAGCCTTACACGAACTTCAGCAGTTCTTTCCTGCTTCAGAAGCTGACCTGGATCATTTTGAAAAAGAAGGTTTCATTGATTTCAGGTACATTCAGGGCGTAAAACGGTATTTCCTGCGCTTTGCGCCCTCAATGGCCCGTGACCAGCGTGTATGCCAGTACTTCCATGCTCCTCTGGACTCTGAAAAACCTTTTCTTGACAATATGATCCTCAGACTTAAAGAAAAGGGTACCCTCTCCTCGCGCATCACGCTGAAAAGCGAAATCGCCCCCCGTCAGGAATCCTTCAGGGAAGGCACCTATTATGCTTATCTCCCATATCCTGCAGCATGTGCCCTGCACAGCGGCATCACGCTCATATCAGGAAATCCGGAGAGCATTTCTCCTGATCACTCGAGTGCCCGTACTGCTTTTTTCTCAAAGCATTTAACTGCCCCTGAGGCATTTTCCCTGACATATTCTTTTGTGAGCACGGTACGCTATGCCAATCCTCTCGACCTGCCCGCTCCCTCCGCCCCTCTCTATCCTTCCGAACCAGAGCCTTCCCCTGAAGACCTTGCAGAGGACGGTGTCCAGATTGTGTTCACTCCCTTTTTGCGGCACCTTGCGGAATCGATAGCGGACCGCAGCTCCACACCGCTGCAGAAGGCCTGGTCCTGTTATCGGTACGTCACAGAGACCATCCGCTACAGCTACATGCCGGATTATCTCCTTCTGGACCATCTCGCTGAATACTGCGCGGTGAACCGGCGCGGTGACTGCGGCCTTCAGGCGCTCCTGTTTATCGTCCTCTGCCGTATACTCGGGGTTCCCGCAAGATGGCAAAGCGGTCTGTGCATATCCGGTGACAAACCCGGCTCCCATGACTGGGCCCAGTTCTGGCTCCCCGGCTGGGGCTGGCTGTATGCGGACTGTTCCTTCGGCGGAAGCGCCTACCGAAGTGGGGCCCAAAAACGCCACCGTTTCTATTTCGGCAATATCGATCCTGCCCGTATGGCTGCAAATCGCCTTTTTATGGCTGATTTCACCCCGGACCTCAATCTTTTCAGACGCGATCCCTATGACAGTCAGACAGGAGAAATGGGAACCGTCAATGGTGCTCCCCTTGCTCCTGATGCTTACGACCGCAATGTGGAGCTGATCCGCATCGAGGATTTAACATGAAACACTATGGTCTTATTGGAGAGCATCTCGGCCACAGCCTTTCCGTACCCATCCATGAAGTCATCTTCCGCACCCTTGGCCTTGACGCAGATTATCAGCTGATTGAAATTCCCCGCGATCATTTTTCAGACACACTGCCCCGGGTCCTCACAAACTTTGACGGCCTGAATGTGACCATCCCGTATAAAAAAGACGTGCTTCCTTTTTTGGACAGCCTCTCCCCGGTTGCCCGTAATGTCGGCGCTGTGAACACAGTTCAAATCGGTGGAACCATTACCGGATATAACACGGATGTGCGCGGCTTTTCCGATATGCTCCGTCTTTCAGGCATCCACGTGAAAGGAAAGCCTTGCTTTATCCTGGGCACAGGTGGAGCTTCCCTTGCTGTTTTCTCCGCTCTGCAGACCCTTGGGGCAAAAAGCATCACCTTTGTCTCAAGGTCACCTTCCGGTGAACAGATCGGATACAGCGATCTCCCGGAGCAGTTTTCCGGAATACTTGTCAATTGCACGCCTGCTGGCATGTACCCTGACACCGCTTCATGTCCCATTCCGGATGACCTGCTTCCCGGTGTTCTTTCCCGCGCGGAGGGTGTTGCCGACCTTATCTACAATCCCCCTCAGACTCGATTGACTCATGCTGCTTCCATTCGCGGCATACCAAACTGTACAGGCCTGCCCATGCTGATCTGTCAGGCCATTGAAGCCGAACGGGTCTGGCAGGGGCATGATCTTCCAGACAGCCTGTATGACGCTGTATATCAGGAGGTGTCCCATCTTTTATGAGTCAGACTTATCTTCTTCTCAATGGTCCCAATATCAATATGACAGGTCTTCGTGAGACAAATGTATACGGAAAGCAGACATACGAGGACCTTGTGGCCCTTGTGCAGCATGAAGCTCAGACAATGGGATGTGACATCCGCGTCTTTCAGTCGAACTCAGAAGGGGAACTTATTGATGCCATTCAGCACGCCTATTTTGATGGGCTTTCCGGCATCATTTTCAATCCGGGCGGTTATACCCATACATCTGTCGCCCTTCATGATGCGATTGCTTCGGTCCCCATCCCTACTGTCGAAGTGCACATGAGCAATATCCATGCACGGGAAGCATACAGGCACACTTCCATGACCGCCTCTGCCTGCGCAGGACAGATTGTTGGCTTTGGCTTCCAGGGGTACATCCTTGCTTTGCATGCTCTGCATGACACAAACACTACAAAGAAATGAGGGAACCAGAATGGAACTACGTTTTCCCGGCGGACTCCTGCATGCACTGACACTCAGTTATGATGACGGTGTGGAACAGGATATCCGTCTTATGCAGATTCTGGACCAGGCGGGCATCCGCGCAACCTTCAATCTGAACTCGGGACTCTTCTCTCCGGAAGGCACCATTTTTCCCGCAGGACAGATCCACAGGCGCCTGACAGAAAAACAGGCCGTTTCTCTCTACGGCCCATCCCAACATGAAGTCGCAGTGCATGGGCTCTCTCATCTCTCATGGCCATCCCTCCCTGATGTACGCAAAACACACGATATTTTTCAGGACAGGCTGCGTCTGGAAACACTTTTCCACCGTCTGATTCTCGGTGCGGCCTATCCCTACGGTGCATATGATGATGCAAGTGTTGAAGCACTTCGCATGAGCTCCATCGCTTACTGCAGGACCGTTGAAAGTTCCCATCATTTCCAGATCCCCACTGACTGGCTCCGTCTGAAGCCTACCTGTCACCACGATGATCCTATGCTTCCCGATTTATGCGAACGTTTCCTGCATGAAGCGCGCCACCCATCAGTGTTCTACCTCTGGGGACATGCCTATGAATTTGAAGAACACGACAACTGGCAGGTCATAGAAAACTTTGCCCAGAAAATGGGAAAGCGGGATGATATATGGTATTGCACGAATATTCAGCTGTACCGCTATGTCAGAAGCTATTCCCAGCTGATCACTTCAGCTGACGGGAAATATATCCACAATCCCACTTCCACAAAAATCTGGTTTGAAAATGGCGGCAGTGTGTACACCATCCTCCCGGGGGATACATGGATGCTTGGGTGACTCTTTCCAAAAAACAAAGGAGCACAATGCGTGTGCTCCTTTGTTTTTGTATGCTATATGGCTTTACTGTCTGTTAATGCGTTCGCGTATTTCCATCAGGGACAGATTTTCTTTTCTTGCAAGTTCTGCAATGTCCTCATATTCAAGTTTGGTCCGCTTTACGCCATAGCCTGAGCTCACCTTGAGAGAAACCTTCCCGTAACTTGTTTCTGTCTCTTTCTTTTCTCTTTTCAGAACATATCTGACCATGTCCTCGCGCCTGACACCCAGCGTAGTCGTATATTTCAGCATCATCGAAGCCATGCGCTGCGCATCTTCTTTCAGGCAGATGCAGGAGAGGAGAATGCCTGGCCGTGATTTTTTCATGCCGATTGCCTGCGTATAAACATCCCTTGCTCCAGCGGCAAACAGCTGTTCCATGGCAAAGCCGATCTCTTCACCTGTCATATCATCCAGATTGCATTCCAGACGGGTAATTTCATCAGCCTCATCATTCTTTTCACCCAGGAAGGCCCTCAGCATATTGGCTCTGGGAAACTCCTTTTTCCCCATGCCGTAGCCAATCTTCTCAATGGACATCACCGGCATAGGACCGAATGAACTGACAAAGTAGGAAAGAATGGCCGCCCCTGTCGGGGTACACAGTTCCCCCTCAATTGTCGATGAATAGCTCGGCACGCCTTTGAGAAGGAGCGCTGTTGCAGGAGCAGGAACGGGAAGCACACCATGCATGCACCTTACAAAGCCGCTCCCGACATGAACAGGTGATGCAACAATTTCATCGGGTGAAAGATAATCCATAAGAAGACAGACACCTGTCACATCTGCAACAGCATCCATCGTGCCCACTTCATGAAAATGGATGTCACTGATCTCCCTTCCGTGAACCTCGATCTCCGCCTTTGCTATTCTCTGATACACTGCCTTGGCATCAAAGATCACTTTTTCCGGAAGCGGGAGCCGGTCAAGGCAAGCCTCAATATCTGAAAGAGAAGTATGGTGATGTCCGTGATCATGATGGTGGTGCCCATGTTCATGGTCGTGGTCATGGTGATGCCCGTGTTCATGATCATGCTCATCATGTTCGTGGTCGTGGTGGTGTCCGTGTTCATGATCATGCTCATCATCATGTTCGTGGTCATGGTGATGCCCGTGTTCATGATCATGCTCATCATGTTCGTGGTCGT
>CAMNGW010000092.1 GCA_946538615.1 uncultured Clostridia bacterium | reverse complement strand
AATGGAGGAGACACCGATGGATTACAAAGATCTGGGTGCCCGGGTCCGTATTGCAAGAAGAAAGAGATCCTGGACGCAGGAGCAGCTAGCAGAGAAAGTCGGAATTTCAGGATCTTTCCTTGGGCATATAGAACGGGGAACAAGGGTTGCGAGCCTTGAAACATTTGTTGCCCTTTGCAACGAGCTGAAGGTTGTGCCGGAATATCTTCTGTGCAGCAGCCTGGATATTACAGAATCCCCTATGCCGGAAGGGATGAACGAGGAGGAAAAAGAAAAGCTCCAGGAGTTTCTCCAGCTTGCCAGGGATGCGGTGATCCAATGGAAACCATAATGAGCGGCATATACCGCTTTTTTTACGGAAGATTTCAAACGTCTCATATGATACTTTTTATTGACAGCCCGGCGGGACGTGTGCTACAATCCAGCGGGCAAGGGGGTATGAGGCATGCAGGACCTTGACGGGGCCATAGCGGGCTCGCCGCTTTTGTCCGGTCTGGACGCCGGCACCTTAGGGCCGGTGGTCTGCCGCTTCAGAAAAGGCGAAGCGGTGCTTGACATGTGTGAGGGGCTCCCTGCTGTGGGGCTTGTGGTTTCGGGCCAGCTTTCCGTATCTTCAGATTCCCCGGACAGAGGGAGCGTGCGCATGAGCACGCTTGGACCCGGGGATTGTTTTGGCATTGCCAATCTCTTTGATCAGGAAGCACTCGATACCATTCTGCGCTGCGAGCAGGAGACGGAGATTGCCTACATTTTCAAGTCCCGTCTGATCGCCCTGCTCCATGACAGCGGCGATTTTGCCGAGAGGTATGCAAGGCTGGTGAGCGCCAAGCTCCGCTTTCTCCTGAGGCGGACGGGCCTTCTGACCATGCAGAGCCACAGGATGCGCCTTGTCAGGTACCTCACCGACGCCCCGGGCAGCGAGTTCCGCTTCCCCGGCACGCGGGACGAAATGGCCGCGCATCTGGGCATGAGCCGGGCCGCACTGTTCCGGGAGCTGGGCGTACTGGAAGCGGAGGGGCTCATTGCGACAAAGGGGCGGCTGATCCGCATCCTTGACCGGGACGGGCTCGCAAAGCTGATCAGGTCGGACGACTCTCTTGCAGAAGACACGGTTTCCTTCATATAAATAAAGCTGTATCCATGAAAGGATGGTACACCATGAAAAAATTACTTTCTTTCCTGACAGTGCTGTGCGTGCTCTGTCTCACTTTCTCCGCCCTCGCGGAAGGCCCGCGGGTCATCGCGCTCAAGGGACCCACGGCGATGGGCATGGTCCAGATGATGGACCGCGTGGATAACGGGGACCTGAAGGACTCTGGCTGGACCTTTGAGATTGCCTCCGCCGTTGACGAGGTGACGCCGAAGATCGCCCAGGGCAGCGTGGACATTGCCGCCGTGCCGGCCAATCTTGCCAGCGTCCTCTACAACAAGACAGAGGGCGGTGTCGTGGTCCTTGGCATCAACACTCTCGGCGTGATCTACATTGTGGAGAACGGCGAGAGCGTGAAGAGCATTGAGGACCTGCGCGGCCAGACCATCTATGCCAGCGGCAAGGGCGCGACCCCTGAATATGCCCTCAACTACATCCTCTCCGCCAACGGGATCGACCCGGACAAGGATGTCACCATCGAATGGAAGAGCGAGCATGCCGAGTGCCTGCAGACCCTGATTGCCTCAGGCAGCGGCATCGCCATGCTGCCCCAGCCCTTTGTCACCACAGCCCAGACCAAGCTGGAAAGCCTGCGCGTGGCTCTCGACCTGACCGAGGAATGGGCGAAGCTGCAGAAGGACGCCGAGAACCCCTCTGGCCTGCTGACCGGCGTTGTCATTGCCCGCAAGGCCTATGTTGAAGAGCACCGCGATGAGGTCCTTGCTTTCCTCGAAGCCTACAGGACAAGCGTGGAATATGTCAACGGAAACGTCGAAAAGGCCGCTGAGCTGGTGGGCGCCTACAATATTGTCCCCGCCGCCGTGGCACAGAAGGCCATCCCGGCCTGCAACATCGTGCTCATTGAGGGGGAGGAGCTTGTCAGCAAGCTGTCCGGCTACCTGAACGTGCTCTTTGAGCAGAACCCCGCTTCCGTGGGCGGCAAGCTCCCGCAGGACGATTTCTATTTTGTCCCCTGAGATGGGCCCTTTCTTAAAAAAGCATGTCCGCCTCTGGCCCGTGCTCTTCTGGCTGCTTGTCTGGCAGCTGGGGAGCATGGCCATAGGCAGTGAGATCCTCCTGGTTTCCCCTGTGAGGGTCGTCACGACGCTGTTTACCCTTGTCCGCCAGGCCGCTTTCTGGCGGGCAATTGGTTTTTCCTGCCTGCGCATCTTTGGCGGGTTCCTCCTGGCCACGCTGGCCGGCAGCGCGTGCGCCGCGCTCTCCAGCCGCCTGCGCCCTGTGAGGGAGCTCCTCTCGCCGCTTATGCTGACCATCCGTACAGTGCCGGTCGCCTCGTTTATCATCCTGGCCCTGATCTGGTTCTCCTCAAAGAACCTGTCGGTGCTCATCAGCTTCCTGATGGTTTTCCCCATCATGTACACCGGCGTGCTCACGGGGATCGGGGAACGCGACCCCCACCTTCTGGAGGTGGCGCGCGTGTTCGGCAGCCGGAAATTGCACCGCTTTATGATGATTGACCTGCCGGGAATCTGTCCATACTTCCGCTCGGCCTGCAGGACGGCAATAGGGCTGAGCTGGAAAAGCGGGATCGCGGCCGAGGTGATCGGGATGCCCAGAGGCTCGGTGGGGGAACAGCTGCAGCAGGCCAAAGTGTACCTTGACACACCGGAACTGTTCGCCTGGACCGTCGTGATCGTCCTGGTGAGCCTTGTGTGCGAGCGGGCCGTGCTGCGCCTCATTGACGCGGGCATCGCCCGGATAAGGCGGTGGGAAGGATGAAAGACATTGTGGTCAGCCATGTGGAGAAACGGTACGGGGAAAAGATTGTGCTCCACGATCTGAACCTGGTTCTCCCTGCCCAGAGGACCACTGCCGTCCTTGCCCCGTCGGGGTTTGGCAAGACGACACTGATGCGCCTGATCCTTGGCCTGGAAGAGCCGGACGCGGGCAGCATCCAGAACGTGCCGGCGTGCGCCGCTGTTTTTCAGGAGGACAGGCTGTGCGGGGACTTCGGTGCGCTGGCGAACATACGCCTGGGCGCGCCCGGGTGCCCAAAGTCCGGGATCTTAAAGGCCCTGGACGAGTTTGGCCTGCATGGCACGGCCGGGAAACCCGTTTCCTCCTTTTCCGGGGGCATGCGCAGGCGCGTTTCGCTTTTGCGGGCCCTCCTCTCAAGCGCCCCTGCGCTGATCCTGGATGAACCGTTCCACGGCCTGGATGCAGAGCTGAGGGATACTGTCATCGACCTTACCAGGCAGAGATGCGACGGACGGTCCGTGATCCTTGTCACACATGACCCCTATGAAGCTGAAAGAATGGGGGCTGCCGTGGTCCACCTTGACCGGCTGATGGAAGCTCCAACACAGCCCGTCAAGTAGACACTCTGCCGTATCCCTTCAGGCACCCGTATGGCTGCGGGTGCTTTTTGTGTGCCGCCCCCTTCAGGCGGAAAGAAAAAAGCGGCAGACGCCGCTTTTTTTCGGGAACATTATCTGAACCATTTTTCCGGGAGGTACCCGCGCTGGGCCTCGAGCATGTCGTCAAAGAGCTTTTTGCCATCCTCAGGACGGACGGAGGCGAGCTGCGGGTCGTTGAGGAAGGTGGACAGGCCGAGGGTGCGGTCACAGGTGAGGGCCGTGCGCAGCGTGTTCTCCTGGTTATAGATGTGCCGCGCGACAAGGGGAAGGATATTGCCGGGCATGGGACCGGCAAACACGGGCTCAATGCGGTTGAGACCGAAGAAGGCATTGGTCTCCACCACGGCGCCAAGGGGCAGGTTGGGGATCTGGCCGCGGTTGGGGATATTGACGTTGCTCACAAGGTCGCCCAGTCCCAGCACGGCCTTGAGCAGCAGGTGGCCCTCCTCGCCGCTGGGCTTGAGCTGCAGCTGTTCCGCACCGGAGATGAGGTCGTCGGAGCGCTTCATGCGCCTTGCGAGGTCGTCCACCCGCCAGTCCACGCTGGTCAGGCCGAACTTCCATTCGCGCACGGTCTCGGGGTCGCGGGTGTACCAGGGCGCGGTGAACTCGGCCAGGTGCCGGTCGCCGGCCGCGGCGATGGCGCCGTAGCGGCGGAAGAGGTCAAACTTGACGCGGTGGGCGCACTGGAAGGAGGAGTTCATCCAGTTGTTGTCCCCGCCCTCGTCGAACCCTTCCTCAAAATATTTGTCAGCAAAAGCGGCGTAAGCCGGCATGAGGTCCATGCCCTTATAGCTGGCGCGGGTGAGCCAGGTGAAGTGGTTGATGCCCGTGACCTGGGTGTACAGGTCCTGCCGTTTCACGCCGGGGATCCCCAGCTCCTTGTCGAGCATGGCGCACAGCAGCTTCTGGGTGCCGAACACCTCGTGGCAGCAGCCGAAGGCCTTGATCTGCGGGAAGATTTCATAGAGGGTGCGCACGCACAGGGACATGGGGTTGGTGTAGTTGATGACCCAGGCTTCGGGGCAGAAGTCCCGGATCCCCTCGGCGATGGGCACGTACATAGGGATGGTGCGCATGGCGCGCATGAACCCGCCGGCGCCCACCGTATCGCCCACGGGCTGATAGATGCCGAGGCGCTCGGGCATATGCACATCTGAACGCATCTCCTCAAAGGTGGCGGGAAGGATGGAGATGACGACGAAATCTGCCCCGGTGAGGGCGTCTTTGAGCGAGGAGACGACCCGGTAGGTCCAGTGCGACCTGGCGTCAGGGTGGGCACTGATCTTTCCCCCGATGATCTCATTGCGCCTCGCAGCGCTTTCATCAATGTCGTAGAGCCGTACCTCGCCGCACATGTCGGGGTCCATGGCAAGGTCGGTCATAAAGCCCCAGGCCCATCCGCGGGAACCGCCGCCGATATAGGCGACCTTCAGCGCTTTTGCTTCCATCTTTTTTCTGTCTCCTTTTTCTCTGCTTTCAAATGGCAGAACCTCTGCCCGGCGGGGATTATACTACGCCCAAGGGGGCTTGTCGACAGGGAAAGGGAGGTGTGCTACAATCGCTGAAAAACAGAGAGAAGGATGAAAATGACCATCCAGTTGCCGGAACTGTACCTGAAAACGGAAAAACAGTGGGCGGCCCAGCGCAGGGTCTGGAAGCGTACGGCAGAGGACGTGCTGTATGGCACGGCGCCTGAACGCGTCCCTGTCAGCAGCCGGGTCCTGTCCTCGGAGCCCATCTTCGGGGGAAGGGCTCTTGAGGAGCGGGTGCGCATCACATACGGACCGGGCGCCTCCTTTGACGCGCGGGTGTTCAGGCCCCTTGGAGCGGGCCCTCATCCGGCTGTGGTCTGGGTCTGGTTCAAGGGGGACCCCGGCGAGGGCTGCCCCCTCGAGGACATCGTGGCCGGGCGCGGCTATGTCCTGGCCGGGTACGACAGGGAGGAACTCTTTGAGGACAGCGTGCAGGGCGCTTCGGCCCTCAGGGACTGTTTCCCCGGATACACCTTCGGGGCAATCCGGGCCTGGGCGATGGGGCTGAGCATGCTGGCGGACGCCCTCACGGACCTCGGGTACGCCGACCCTGCGCGCCTTGTATGCACAGGCTTTTCCCGCTGCGGGAAGGCGGCGCTGTGCGCGGGCATCTATGACGAGCGCTTCCGCGTGACGGTGCCGGTCTGCTCAGGTGCGGGCGGGGGCGGCTGCTTCCGCTATCTGGGGGACAGGGGAGGCTTCCACCAGGATGAAACGAAAGCGGAGACGCTCGGCGCCATAGGGTCCGCGTTCCCCCACTGGTGGGCTCCCGCCTTCAGCGCCTGGCAGGCGGAGAACGACCCGAGGAAAATGGGCCTTGAGGACGTCTTCCCCCTCGACTCGCATATTCTCAAAGCGCTCATCGCGCCCAGGAACCTGCTGACCATAGACGGCACGGAGGATGACTGGTCCAATCCCCTCGGCTCGGCGCTCACCTTCCTCAGGTCCCGGGAGGCCTTTGAGCGCCTTGGGGGAAGGAGCGAGAGCATGTTCCACGAGGGCGGCCATGCGTTTGGCACGCAGGACTGGGGCACGCTCATGGATTTCTGCGATGAGGTTTTTGGCACGTGGTGCTCCGGAAGGTCATGGGTGTGCGCACTTGCCGGCGCGCTCCGGGAGGGGACAGAGTAAAAAAGAACAAGGGAAAAACAGGGAGAACCCTGAAAAACATTGACAGAGAAGGCAGAAAACATATAATTCTCTGCACAACAAGCGCATTCGCGCATAGGTAAAAGGAGGATATTTATCATGAAGAAGCTGCTTAGCATGGTGCTTGCTCTCATGATGGTTCTGTCCATGATCATTGTTGCTTCCGCGGAAGAAACGGCCCTTGATTTCCACGTCGGAATCGTAACAGGCACAGTTTCCCAGTCCGAAGACGACCGCCGCGGCGCAGAAGCCTTCCAGGCCAAGTACGGCTCTGACGTGGTGACCCTTGCCACTTATCCGGACAACTTCCCGGATGAGAAGGAGACTGTGGTGCAGACCATCGTCAACATGGCCGATGACCCGCTCATGAAGGCCGTTATCGTCAACCAGGGTGTTCCCGGAACAGCTGAAGCTTTCCGTCAGATCAAAGAACGCCGTCCTGACATCCTGTGCATCTGCGGTGAGTCCCAGGAAGACCTGCCCGTGATCGCCGATGCCGCTGACCTGGTTGTGGTCAACGACTTCGTGTCCCGCGGCTACCTGATCATCAAGACCGCTGCCGATCTGGGCTGCAAGACGTTCGTGCACATCTCCTTCCCCCGCCACCTTGGCATTGAGTCCCTCAGCCGCCGTCTCGCGGTCATGAAGGAAGCCGGCAAGGAACTGGGCGTGGAGATCCAGGAAGAGACCGCTCCCGACCCCACCAGCGACGTCGGTGTTGCCGGTGCCCAGCAGTTCATCCTTGAAAAGACCCCTGAATGGGTAGCCAAGTACGGCACCGATTCCGCTTACTTCTGCACCAACGATGCCCACACCGAGCCCCTGCTCAAGGAACTGCTCGAGGTTGGCGGCTACTTCATCGAAGCTGACCTGCCCTCCCCGCTCATGGGCTATCCGGGCGCTCTGGGTGTTGACCTGACCGGTGCCAACGGCGACTTTGCCAAGATCCTTGAGACCGTTGAGAACGCCATCGTGGAAAAGGGCGGCGCTGGCCGCTTCGGCACCTGGGCCTTCTCCTACGGCTACGCTTCTTCCTACGCCCTGGCTCAGCACGCTGTGAACGTGATCAAGGGCGAGAGCGAACTGACCGAACTCGACGACATCTCCGATGCCTTCGGCGAGGTCTCCAATGTGGACTGGAGCGGCGCGAACTATACCGACGCCACCACCGGTGTAAAGACCGAGAACCTGTTCCTGGTCTATCAGGACACCTACATCATGGGCCGCGAGGGCGACAAGTTCATGCACACCCCTGATGTGGAGATCCCTGAGAAGTACTATACCGTCAAGTAATCCAGTCATCAGGAAGTCATTTTGTCCTGTGGAGGGGGAGGATGAACGCCTCCCCCTTTCTCTTGGTATGCGGACACCTGCGGCATGACGCCAGTGCCCGCTTTCGTACCGCGCGATGCGGAAGCTGATTAAGAAAAAGGTTGATTCTTTATGAGCAATACAACACCGCTCCTTGAAATGAAAAACATCCGGAAAGCGTTTTACGGCAACCCTGTTCTCAACGACATCAACCTCACCGTTGAGAGCGGTGAGGTTGTCGGGCTCGTGGGTGAGAACGGTGCAGGCAAATCCACCCTGATGAAGATCCTCTTTGGCATGACGGAGATCCGGGACACCGGCGGCTATGAGGGCGACGTGCTCCTTGAGGGGAAGAAGGTCTCTTTCTCCTCGCCCTTTGACGCCCTTGAGGCGGGCATCGGCATGGTCCACCAGGAGTTCTCCCTGATCCCGGGCTTTACGGCGACAGAGAACATCCTTCTCAACCGCGAGCCCCAGAAAAAATCCGTGTTCTCCGAGGTTTTCGGCGACCGGCTCAACACCCTTGACCGCAAGGCCATGCGGCAGCGCTCAGAGGCCGCGGTCAAAAAGATGGGCGTGCACATTGACGGGGAGATGGTCATCTCTGATATGCCCGTGGGCCACAAGCAGTTCACGGAGATTGCCAGGGAACTGAGCAAAGAGCAGCTCAGGCTCCTCATCCTCGACGAGCCGACGGCCGTGCTCACCGAGCAGGAAGCCGACGCGCTGCTCGCCTCCATCCGGGGCATGGCGGCTCAGGGGATCGCTGTGATTTTCATCACTCACCGCCTGCAGGAGATCCTCAGGGTCTGCAACAAGGTCGTGGTCATGCGTGACGGCGTGCTGGTGCGCAATGTCAAATCGGAGGATACCAGCGTGGCTGAAATCACCCGCTGGATGGTGGGCCGCGATGTGAACACCTCAGACATCGAGCGCCGTCCTGTTCCGGACACCAAGCCGGTCATGAGCATCCGCAAGCTGTGGGTGGACATGCCCGGCGAGACCGTGCGCAATGTCAATCTTGACATCCTCCAGGGCGAGATCCTCGGCATAGGCGGACTCGCAGGCCAGGGCAAGCTGGGCATCCCCAACGGCGTCATGGGCCTGTACCCGGCAGGGGGCAAGGTGACCTTTGAGGGCCGCGAGGTCCCCCTCAACGCGCCGCGCGCCTGTCTGGACAGCCAGCTGGCTTTTGTCAGCGAGGACCGCAGAGGCGTGGGCCTTCTGATGGACGAGTCCCTGAAATGGAACATTTCTTTTGCCGCCATGCAGGTCAAAGGCGCCTTCCTCAAGCCTTACCTGGGCGGGATGGTCAAGTGGCGCGATGAAAAGGCGATCCAGGACGTGACGGAGAAATACATTGAGGAACTGCAGATCAAGTGCACCGGCGCTGACCAGCTGGCAAGGCAGCTGTCGGGCGGCAACCAGCAGAAGGTCTGTCTGGCCAAGGCGTTCGCCCTTGAGCCCAGGTTCCTTTTCGTCTCAGAGCCCACGCGGGGCATTGACGTGGGGGCCAAGGCCCTCGTGCTTGAGGCCCTCAAGCGGTTCAACCGGGAAAGCGGCACCACCATCGTCATGATCTCCTCTGAGCTTGAAGAGCTGAGGATGATCTGCGACCGCATAGCCATTGTCAGCGGGGGCAGGATCGCCGGCATCCTCCCTGCGGGTGAACCAAGCGAGGCGTTCGGCACGCTGATGGTCAGCCAAGTCGTATAAGGAAGTGAAGCAGAATGCATGATTTAACTCTGAACTCCAAACCGACTCTGCTTGAGCGGATACAGGCTGCGCTGCTCAATTTTGGGCTGCCCCGGATGATCATTGCCGGCATGCTGATCGTTCTCCTCATTGCGGCCCCGATTGTCGGTGCCAACTTCTGGATGCAGATCACCAACGTGATCAACCGCTTCACATGGAACGGCGTCCTGGTGCTGGCCATGGTGCCCATGGTCCATTCAGGCTGCGGGCTGAACTTCGGTCTGCCCCTCGGCATCATTGCCGGCCTGCTTGGCGCCACCATGTCCCTTGAATGGGGGTTCACGGGCCCCATGAGCTTTGTCATGGCCATTGTGATCTCCACGCCCTTCGCGATCCTCCTCGGTGCGCTCTACGGCTGGCTGCTCAACAAGATCAAGGGCGGCGAGATGATGATCGCCACCTATGTGGGCTTCTCCTCCGTCTCCTTCATGTGCATGATGTGGCTGCTCCTGCCCTACCACAAGGCGGACATGGTCTGGGGCTACGCCGGGACGGGACTTAGGACCACCATTTCCCTCGAAGGCTACTATGACAAGGTGCTTGCGAACTTTCTGCAGCTGCGCATCGGGGACCTTGTGATCCCCACGGGCTCCATTCTCTTCTTTGCCCTCCTGGCCTTCCTGATGTGGGCATTCCTGCACACCAAGACCGGCACGGCCATGACGGCCGTGGGCTCCAATCCGACCTTTGCCCGGGCATCGGGCATCAATGTGGATAAGATCCGCATGCTGTCGGTCATCATGAGCACATGGCTTGGCGCTGTGGGCATCCTGGTCTATCAGCAGGGCTTCGGCTTTATCCAGCTCTACATGGCCCCCTTCAATATGGCCCTTCCCGCCGTCTCGGCGATCCTCATCGGCGGCGCGAGCGTCAACAAGGCTAGCATTACCAATGTGGTGATTGGCACCATTCTCTTCCAGGGGATTGTGACCATGACACCCACTGTCATGAACAACATGATCCATATGGACATCAGCGAGGTGCTGCGCATGGTGGTCTCCAACGGCATGATTCTCTACGCGCTCACCAGAAAGACGGAGGTGAACAGGAGATGAGCAATAACAATCCGGGCAAGCGCCTGACCAGCTTTCTGACGACCAACTCCGTGCCGATCATGTTTATCCTCATTGTCGGGATCTGCATCCCGGTCTCGGGCTTTTCGCCGGTCTTCCTGCTCAATGAGATCGTTACCCGCATGGGCCGCAACATTTTCCTGATCCTCAGCCTGCTGATTCCGATCATGGCGGGCATGGGACTGAACTTCGGCATGACGCTGGGCGCCATGGCCGGTGAGATCGCGCTGATCTTTGTCTCAGACTGGCAGATCTGGGGCATCCCCGGCGTCGTCCTCGCCTGCATCCTCTCCATCCCGATCTCTGTGCTCCTGGGCTGGATGTGCGGCAAGATCCTCAACGCCTCCAAGGGCCGCGAGATGATCACAAGCTACATTATCAGCTTCTTTACCAATGGTCTCTACCAGCTCGTGGTGCTCTACATGATGGGCCCCATCATCCCGATCATGCACTCCTCCATCAAGCTGCCCCGCGGCTATGGCGTGAGGCAGACCGTCGGCCTTCTGAGCATGAGGCAGAGCCTTGACAACGCCCTTGCCATCCGCATCGGCGGCGTGAAGATCCCCGTGCTCACCTTCCTGATCATCGGCGTCATGTGCCTTCTGATCGTCTGGTTCAGGCGCACAAAGCTCGGTCAGGACATGCGCGCTGTCGGACAGGACATGGAAGTGGCCAGGGACGCCGGCATCCAGGTCGAGAGGACCAGGATCCTCTCCATCATTATTTCCACCGTGCTGGCGGGCTTTGGCATGATTATCTATCTGCAGAACATGGGCGACATGGCGACCTACTCGGCCCACAGCCAGATTGGCATGTTCTGCATCGCGGCCCTTCTTGTGGGCGGCGCTTCGGTGGACCGCGCGTCCATAGGGAACGTTTTCCTGGGCGTAGTCCTGTTCCACCTCATGTTCATCCTGGCCCCGAAGGCAGGCGCCGTGATCACCGGCGACGAGATGATCGGCGAGTATTTCCGTGTCTTTGTCAGCTACGGCATTATCACGGTGGCCCTTGTGATGTATGAGACAAAGAAGCGCAGGGCCAAGGCATCCATGGGGCTGCAGCTGGAACTCGACCAGCAGAAGGAAGAAGGGGGTATGTGAGATGCGCAGGAATCTCATTCGGGCCCTGGCGGTCCTTGTGCTGATCGTAATTGCCGCAGTCATGATGGTTGTGGGCCGGGGACATACCGCCTATTTTGACAACAAGAACCTGGAATATGAAGGGACAAAGTACGAAGCGATCCGGCGCATCAATGTGAACGTGCGCGGGGAGCAGGTGGCCAAGCTTTCCAAGAAGGAGCGCGGCATGGCGACCTTCATGGGACAGACCTTCTCCTTTCAGCTGGAAGTCATCCGGGAAAAAGGCGGGGAGTCTGAGTTCTACGATTACACCATCTCCGTCCCCTACGGACTGGACGGCATTGTGATCAATATGCCCGCCCTCCTCTCGGGCGCCCCCGAAAGTGTCTGGATGTCGGAATTCGTTCCGGTGCCGACCGTTGAGGAGGAAGAGGAGGAACTTGACGAAGACGCCCTTGACGAGTTCGACATGGGCGGTGACCTGTAAAATGATGGGCTGTGCGTAGCACAGCTCATTTTTTTACTTTATAGGAAATTACGGAAATGAGACAACATGTCAAAAAGCATATCAAAACTGACAAATCTATAATGAAAATGGTAATAAAAGTTGAGAAAACGTAAA
>CAMNGW010000091.1 GCA_946538615.1 uncultured Clostridia bacterium | reverse complement strand
TGAAGTGTGTCGGGAATTCGGAGGTCGGACGTCCGCCATTGACAAGGCCCCAGACGATCCTGTAGCTGTCACCCTTATCGTTGATTTCAACCACACTAAGGCTGTCAGCAGGATCAAGAATCACATTGCGGAAAAACTTGCCGCTCCCTGTTGAGATGAAATACTCACCAGCAAGGTTCTCTCCGGTTACCCCCATGTTTACCCACGGCCTCGGCTGAGCGTCAAAGAATGGACGCATGGCTTCAACTTCGTCTTTCTTCAGGCGGTAGGTCAGATTGCCGCCGTTGCGCTCGTGCCAGCCCTGCAGCCAACCGTCATTGCACATGCGGATATAGCGTTGCATAATGTCCAGGTCAAGAATCGTACTCATGGGAATCACCTTTCTCCTTATTGGTTTTATGTCATTCATCCTCAGGCGTCTGCCCGCATCTGAATCCTCAAATTGCCCAGTGCTGTCGCTTCAATCGGGAGTGCAATTACCTTTTTCCCGGTCGCTTCCTCCGTCAGACGGTTGAGGAAAGCATTCTTTGCGCCACCACCGACAATATACAGCTTATCATAATGCCTGCCCGTATTTTTCTCAAGATCTTCCAGCGCTTTTTTATAGCTCTGTGCAAGTGACCGGTAAGCGCAGCGGAAATAATCCCCTGCACACTTGGGCGGTTCCGGAAGTTTCGAGTCAAAGGCTTCCTTCATGCTCGCTGGCGCCAGGAAAATCGGGTCATCGGCATCCACCAGATCGTCATAATGTCCCTCTTCCGCTTCCTGGACAATCTCGCCAAAGGGTTTTCCTGGGCACAGCTCTTCCCTTAAGCGGTTAGGCAGCCACATACCCATAATATTCTTCTGGTAGCGGTTGTACCCTACCCCGCCTTCATTGCTGTAATTCGCTTCACGGCTTGCCACATCCGTCAGAGGCTTATCCGTTTTTACCCCAAACAGCGACCAGGTGCCCGACGAAATGTATGCGGCCTCCCCTTCCATGGGAATCCCTTCAACAGCGGAGCCTGTGTCATGGGTGGCGCACAGTACGACATCGATTCCCTCATAGGTCCCTATTCTGGTCCCCGGCTGCATCAGTTTGGGGAACAGGTGCCCGGGAAGTCCCAGCTTATGGACCAGCTCCATATCATATTCCCCGGTTTCCGCATTGACCAGACCGCCTGTTGTTGCATTGGTGTACTCGTGTGCTTTCGTCCCGCACAGCCTGTACATCAGGTAGCAGGGCATCATCAGGAAATCTGTCACGCCTTCAAGCCTTCCGGCCTCGAGATCGGTGCACAGCTGGTATACTGTATTAAAAGGCTGGAACTGGATCCCTGTATGGTCATAAAGGGTCTCAAACGGCACCTTTTCATGCACATGCGGGATTACCTTCTCCATACGGCTGTCGCGGTAGGCATAACAGGGCATGACAGGCTTGTCACCCTGCATCAGAACATAATCAACGCCCCAGGTATCGATTGACAGCGAGCGGATCTGGGGATAGCGCTTCTTTGCCTGCTCAATTCCCAGTCTGACATGCCTGAACAGTTCTTCTGTATCCCAGATTAAATGGCCATCCAACTCGGTTACGCCGTTGGGGAAACGGTAAACTTCTTCTGTGCATATCTGCCCTTCCTCCATCCATCCGACAATATGCCTTCCGGAGGAAGCACCGATATCCACAGCAAGATAATAAGTTGGCATAATTTCACCTCTTTTTGTTCATTTCAGACAAACAGCAGTATAATTCAACCTTTGAAATGTGTCAATTTACCCATTGCATAATCATTCTGAAAAGCATTTGACCGGAGAATGTCATTCTCCGGCCAACACATCTTTTTCCTGTTCCCTTTGCCGTCTATCAGATTCCTTTTTTTCAATCATACGGACCTGCTGCCGCATTCCTCAGTTTCCGGCTCTCGGACTGTCCTGACTGTCACGATTGTCCCTGGGACCTGGCGATCATTTTTGCCAGTGTATCATACAGGCGCTCAGGTTCAATCGGCTTGGAGAGATGGGCGTCCATACCGGCCTGAAGCGACCTTTCCACATCCTCGTCAAACACGTTCGCTGTCATAGCAATGATCGGAACCGTTCTGGCGTCGTCCCTTGGCAGCTTCCGGATGGCTTTTGTTGCTGTCAGTCCATCCATCACAGGCATACGGACATCCATAAGAATCGCATCATAATACCCTGCAGGGTGCTCAGAAAACATCTGCACAGCCTTTTCCCCATCTTCAGCATGTTCAGTGATGATATCTTCGAGTCCGAGAAGATCCGAAAGGATCTCTGCATTCTGTTCCATGTCCTCCGCCATGAGCACGCGCCGTCCCGCAAGACTGCTCACAGCAGCCGGTGCCTCATCCTGGGGCCCAGAGCCTGCTTCTCCCTTTTCTGAAAGGATATGGTGCATCTGTTTGATCAGTGTATCGGAGAACAGCGGTTTGGTCAAAACAGCGTCAACGCCCGACAGTGTCGCCTCTTTTTCAATCAGATCACCATTATATCCGGTAAGAAGGATAACCGGTGTTTTCCCTTTGTCAAACTCCCTTACCGAACGCACGAACTCCAATCCGTTCATTCCGGGCATCTTATAATCCGTGATCAGAAAACCATAACCGCCGTTTTGTGCTGCACGCAATGCCTCCTGGGCATCGGTAAAAGAGTCTGAGCCGATGCCCAGTGACCGGAGCACAACCTGTGTATGTTCACAAGCAATCGGGTCGTCATCCAGGATAAGGACACGCAGCTTGTCCGGCACAATGGCTTTATTCTCGGCTTTGACGCTTCTCTGGGACACGCGGAGAGTAACCGTTACTGTAAAAACGGAGCCAACGCCTTTCTCGCTCTCGATCTGGATATCCCCGTTCATCATGTCCACATATTTTTTTGTGATCGCCATGCCAAGGCCGCTTCCGCCGTAACGGTTGGTCGTCGTCGCGTGTTCCTGGGAAAAGGATTCAAAGATTTTAGGAATGAAAGCCTCATCCATACCTATGCCGGTATCCTTGATGGCAAAGCTGAGGGTGCACATACCCTCAAATGTCCTGAGCTGCTCCACAGTCAGAGTGACTTCCCCGTGCGCCGGGGTAAACTTCACAGCATTGCCAAGGATGTTAATCAGGACCTGCTTGAGCTTCATATCATCGCCATAGTAATAGTCGCTGACGTCGCCCACAATATGGCAGGCATAGTTCAGGCCCTTGTCCACGCATTGCCCATTGATCATGATATTGATCTGATCAAGGAACTCCCGGAAGGAAAATTCTTCGTTTTTCAGGACCATTCTTCCGGACTCGATCCGGCTCATATCCAGGATATCATTGATCAGTCCCAGAAGATGTCTGGCACTTGAACCGATTTTCTCAAGCAGGTCACGTATCCTGGGTGAGATGTCCGGTTCGCGCAGGGCAATGTTATCCAGACCAATAATGGCATTCATTGGGGTACGGATTTCATGGCTCATATTGGACAAGAAGCTGGTTTTTGCGCGGCTGCTTTCCTCAGCGAGCGCTTTTTCCACTTCTGTCTGTTTTTCCCGTTTCTGGATAAAGGAATTGATATCAAAAAGGAACAGCAGGGCACATACAATCAGTGCCATCTGGATCAGTATGCAGAATCCGAACCAGTTTTCAATCTCGCCCAGAGAGTCACGCAGATAAGTGAATGATACACGGGTCGGACCTGTCTGCTCATCAAGATCGGCTTTCCGGATCACATCCATATAATAGGATTCAACACTGACGACATCTTCCTCGATCGCTGCCTCTGTACTCTGGCGCATCCAGATACTGGACGTGAAAATCACCAGTCCCAAAAGGACCACCCAGGCAATAATGGATCTTCCCAGGCGCCGCTCTCTGTCTGTATGCAGGATCCGGCGGAAATAGGCAAACCCCAGAATGCTCCACGCAGCCAGAATCAGGTACGATTCTGTCGACAGGGTTTTCACGGAGATCAGATTGGGGATCAGGAACTCCAGGGCAAACAGAAGAGAAACCGCCATACCCAGAACGCCGGTGAAACAGTACCTTCTGATTTTCGATTCCCGGGCTTTCTTCCAGGCACAGGCAGAGGCAAACGCATAGGCAATGGTAGCTCCGACAGTGGTCACATCCACGATCCAGCTGATCGCCGTCCTGCCCAGAAAAGGCAGGAAGACGGACACGCAAAGGATGCACAGGACAGCACGCCTGGGTGCATGATCCGGATCTTTTTCCCCGATCCACGCGGGAGCCATGCCATCCTCGGACAATGTGACAAGCAGACGGCTGAGCGCAATATAATTTCCGATCAATCCGGTCCCTATTCCGCACAGCGCACAGATCCCAAGAATAACCGCTCCCGCGCTGCCCAGCGCTGAAAAAGCAGCAAAAAAGACAGGCTGGGAAGCTATCCCCTCATACTCTTCCATGTGCTGGATATAGTCTGTCCAGGATGTACATCCTTCCGGCAGTCTGCATACTGCCAGAAGAGTCAGAAAAATATAGGCAAGACCTGCCATGACGATAGCCACAGCCAGAATCCAGAAGTTCTTTTTGGGGGCGTACCTGGCTTCATGGCCAGAATGGGAGATCGATTCAAAACCGACAAACGCCCACGGTGCAAGGGAGAAAATGGTAAAAATGCCGTGGCTTGCAGTTTCTCCGGGTACAAAGCCGGGCTTTAAATTGCCCCCCTGCCGCAATACCGCAAGAAAACAGAAGGCAACACCAAAAAAGAGGATGCACGCCATCGCAATCTGTACGCGTATGGCAAGTTTTTTTCTCATACACAGCCATGCTGCGACGGCCAGGGCGGAAACTGACAGTAAGATCTCTCCGAAATAAACATGAAAGCCCGCGATCTCATAATGAAAGCCAAACCGGAAAAGACCACCAAGCAGTGTTCTTGCAATAAGCGGAAGAGCGGTTGCATTTGCCCATAAAATGGCAATGTATGTCAGAAACAAAAACCACGCGCAAAGAAACCCCTGATCATAGCCAAAGCTTGTCTTGGTATAGCTGTAAGCGCCTCCGCCATCCGGATTCAGCTTCATCAGATAGTGATAGTTTGCTGCCAGAATCAGCATAGCCAATGCACCGATCCCTATGCCGATTGCTGTGCCTGCAGGCCCGGCAATCGGCAAAAAAGTGGTGCCTGGCATAACGAAAGCCCCCCATCCCACACTGCAGCCAAAGGCAAGCGCCCAGGCTCCCCATGCGGAGAGGTACTTGATCCCGTGATTCCGATCCCCTGTTTCAGAAAACTGTTTCATGGTAAAGCTCACCGTTCCCTGCTTCAGAAAAAACTATTTCACGGTAAGGATAAATGCCCTGTGTTACTGATTGTTTTCCTGTATGTACTCCTGTATTTTTTTCACTGTGTCCTCACTGAGGTCCACAAGTGACTGGATCTTCGCCCTCACCTGCTCGTCTGTCCACCTGCGGGCCGTGCCTGGTCTGAATTCATCTGCAAGCTCTGCAGCGGTTTCCGACAGCCTGGTCAATCCAAGATTTGCACAGACTCCCTTCATGGCATGGGCGCTCTCAAACAGCTGTATCGGATCCATGCTTTCGCTGGCCTGAAGTACATTCTGGGCCAGGGCATTCTTTTCAAACTTACGGATATGCTTGTCTATCAGTTTATCCATTCGCATGATCCGGATCACCTGTTCATAATCTCCGCCAATGCCAGCGTACAGTTCCTCAAGTGTCATTTTTCTTTCTCCCTTTCCTGGCTGACTTCACGCTGAATAAAGGTTTCAAACTCCTCCGGCGGCACAGGCCGTGAAAAATAATAGCCCTGTACCAGACTGCAGCCGCCCTGCTTCAGGATCTGGAGCTGACCTTCTGTTTCAACGCCTTCAGCCACAACCTGAACCTTCAGATATTTTGCGATATCCAGAATCAGCATGACCAGACGGCGGTCCGTCTCACTCGCTTCAATATTCCTCACAAACTTCATGTCCATTTTCAGTACATCAAAAGGCATGGAAGAAAGCATATTGAGCGAAGAATAGCCTGTACCGAAATCATCCATTTCAATCTGGAAACCCTTTTCACGCAGGCACCCGACAACATCCAGCATCTGCTTCACGTTCTCGGTATAGGCTGATTCCGTCACTTCAAGCTTCATATGATGGAATTCCAGCTTGTTATCCTCAATCAGCTGCGTGAGATTGTCGACAAGCGATGGGTCATAGACATCCGCCCGGGACAGATTGACAGAAACAGGCAGAACAAAACCATACTTGTCCCGCCACCTGGCGATCTGCCTGGCGGCTTCCTGCCAGACATAGCTGTCCACAACACTGATCAGACCGTTCCCTTCAAACAGAGGGACAAAGTCACCGGGAGAAATCATGCCCAGTTCCGGATGTTTCCAGCGGATCAGCGCCTCAGCGCTCGAAAGCCTTGGCGGGTCACACTGGATATCGTATTTGGGCTGGTAATACACTTTAAATTCTCTTTCCTCGGTGGCTTTTCTCAGATCATTGAGCATTCTCTGGTTGAGCATCTCCCGCATGCGCATGTCTTCATCATAGACCATCAGAGGATTCTGATAATCTCCGCGCACCATGTTGCATGCCGCCCTGGCCCTGTCAAACAGCTCAACCGGGTCCAGATTATCTTTCCACGGTTTTACACCCATTCGCAAATGGATATTCACATTCGGCGTGAATCTGTTGATTTTGTTCTGAAATCGGTCAAGCAGTGCCCGGTAATCCGGCTGCTGAACGCAGTAAATCGCAAAACGGTCCGCTTCGAAACGGCTGGCAATCCCCTGTGTCTCATCAAGAAAAGCATGTATTTCCCGGCCGATCATTCTGAGCACATCATCCCCAAAATCGCGGCCGTTGACTGCATTAATCGAATGGAACTGCTCAATATTGATGACAACCGCATCCATGTGTAAATCAGGTTGATAGGCGTACAGTCTGTTGGCATATTCATAAAAGAAATTGCGGCTGTACAGATTTGTCAGCTTATCCTTCTCTGCAGCGGAAATCAGCTTGCGGCCCTCGCTCAGTTCAATGATTCTTCCCGCTCGGGCAAGAATGACTTCATGCATATCAAAGGGTTTGGTTATAAAATCAGCCGCCCCCATCTGAAGTGCCTTCAGCTCTGCCTTTTTCTCTGCTGTCAGCACGATCACAGGGATCTTCCTGAGTTCTTCATCGTTGCGTACAAATTCCAGCACTTCGAACCCGTTCATAACAGGCATCATCAGATCAAGAAGGACCAGAGACAGCTCTTCGCAGTGCTTCTGCATCAGTGCAATCGCTTCTTTGCCATTTTCAGCGCAGATCACCTTGTAACTGTCCTCAAGGATCATCTCAAGGACATCCCTGTTGAGTTCCTGGTCATCGACAACCAGGACCATCCGTGTATACGTAATCTGTTTTGATCTGATCATGCTTGCTTCGTCTCCTTCCGGGCCTCCCGGATCGCCCTTTCCAGTTCCGCATACAGGACATCCGCTTCCACGGGCTTAGTCAGGTGAGCATTCATTCCTGCTTGCCTTGTTTCCTGAATATCACTTTCATAAGCATTAGCGGTCAAGGCCAATATCGGAACTTTCCGCGCATCTTCCCTGTCCAGTGCCCGGATTTGGCGCGTTGCTTCAAGACCGTCCATGACAGGCATTCTCAGATCCATGATAATCGCATCATAGTAATCAATGGGTGTATTGCAAAACATTTCCAAAGCTATTTTTCCGTTTTCTGCTGTTTCACTCTCGGCATCTTCCAGTTCAAGAAGATCCGCTACAATTTCTGCATTCTCCGGATGATCGTCAACAATCAGGATCCTGCAGCCTTTAAGGGATACATCCTGTACAGCTTCAGAGGACTGTGGATGGGGCTGCGTGGAAATTTTCAGAGGAATGACGACATGGAAACTGGAACCGACATGCTTCTCGCTTTGCACTTCGATTCTCCCGCCCATAAGCTCCACTTTCTTTTTGGCCGTCACAAGACCCAATCCGCTTCCGCCGTAGCGGTCCGTTGCGCTTTCATCCTCCCGGGAGAATAGCCCGTAGATTCTTGGCAGAAAATCTGAATCAATGCCAATGCCTGTATCAGTGACACACATATCAAATGTAACATCTGCATCTGTCTGCGCTTCCACCTGAACCTCAAACGAGACCGTTCCTGGAACGTCTGTAAACTTGACAGCATTATCCATGATTTCAAGCAGGGCCTGCTTAAGTAACATGGCGTCACCCGTGTACCATGCCTCCGCCTGAGGACACAGGCAGCTCCGGCACTGTAAGCCTTTCTCTTCGCACTGTGCCTCAAGAATCTCCATGGCCTGATGAAGGGCAACTGCAAGGCAGAAATCTTCTTCTTTCAGTAACAATGCCCCGTTCCCGATGTTGTTCATGTCAAGCATCTTATTGATCAGGCTGAGCAGAAGCTTCCCGCTGCGCTCCATGGCACGCAACTGTGCCTGTCCCTTCTCATCAAGAGATGGATTTTTCAGTACAAGTGTGTTCAGGCCCAGTATCACATTCATCGGGGTGCGCATTTCATGGCTCATATTGGCCAGAAACTGATTTTTTGCCCGGTTGCTTTCCTCAGCTGCAGCCAGTTCCGCTTCCAGGTGCTCGTGGCTGATAATATGCTCCGTGATGTTGTTCAAGAGCCGGTACATCACATAGACAAAAATGCTTCCGCCAAAGAGGATGCCGGACACGACCAGATCAGGCTCCCCAAGAAAGCCGACGATCAGATAGCCGATAAGGAACATCACCAGCAGGGCAACAGGAAGATATAAAATTCCGCTTTCTTTGGTCCATGCCTCACGCCCTCTGATATATCTCACGAAACGCAGAAAACCTGTAATATTATACAACATAATGGCGCTTCCGAGATAAACCATGCCATAAACCAGATAAGTAATCAACGGCACCCTCCTCTCTTTCGGTATTCAGAACCCATCTTTGTTTATGTATAAAGTCATATCTATTGCATCCCGATGGCTATCTGACAACGAACAAGATTCAAGAAGGATATCCTGTCTTTCCATTTTGTTATCAGCAAAAAGGGTAAAGTTTTCATTTGTGTTCTTCCCTTTTATTATATGTACCATGTCAGCATTGTCAAGTTGGGGACACAATATATAACATGTTTTTTTTTTCGTATTGTGTTGATCTAATTATTACCGTACAGACTGAGCCGCTCCTCAAGAGCTTTTATTTCATCCTGCTGCTCGGTCAAAAGTTTCAGGCACCTGCGGCCCCCTTCAGAGGAAGCGAGAAGCCTCCCCGCTTCTCTGACCGCTTCCCTGAATACTTCTGTCACACCAGATAAACCCGATTGCACAAGAGGACAGACTGCCCTTGCCCGCCGGTCCATTGCGATCCTGATCCCACCGTCCCTCAGCAGCGGGATCAAGGGAAAAATCCGGCAGGATAACGGTCTTTCACTGCGCTCACAGTGCCCGGGGCATACGGCAATTTTCCCCAGAGGTGAAGACAGAATTCTCCAGCCCTCAGCCTCCGTGTAAAATGGTTCTTCACCCGGGAACAGCAGCATCCCCGTGTCATCTCCATCCAGTGTCTGGCAGCAGGCTGCAGAACAGATTTTTCCACAATCACCGTTTAACGGCGTGACATCTTTTACACACGCTCTGGCCAGCTCCATGGCCTCCCGGTCTGTCATGATTTCAGTCCTTTCCCTCTCAAAGAAAAACCGGCCGGATGGCCGGCTTGTATGTTATCTGGGCATCGAAAGTGCTGCCCTTCCCTCCCCTTTCAGGGTAAGGACCGGGCTTGAATGGGGAACAAAAAACGTTTCTCCCTTCTTTAAGGGGATATCTGCCCCTTCGAAAGAAAGGGTGAGTCCCTGGTCCAGTGCTGTCAGGATGCCAAACTCACCAATTGCCGGGGTTTTCACTTCGCCCTGTACATGCATAAGATCCAGTGTGAAATAGGTTTCATCCAGAACGCGCACACAGGGTGCATCCTTTGCAGGGATCGGATCGCGCTGAATGGTCAGATCCGTGACATCCAGTGCCTTTTCCAGATGGAGCTCGCGTTTGTTTCCGTTTTTATCTGTTCTGTTCCAGTCATAAAAACGGTACGTAATATCCGATGACTGCTGGATTTCATAAAGCATGATGCCCGCGCCAATGGCATGTACACATCCGGACGGGATCATGCACACATCACCGGGCCTGACATCCACAAAGCGGATCAGCGATTCAACTTCGCTTCCGTTTTCACATGCCTCACGGAGCTCTCCCTTGGTCGTTCCCGCTTTCACGCCATAAACCAGCTGACTGCCTTCCGGAGCATCAAGAATGAGCCATGCCTCCGTCTTGCCCAGTTTGCCATGTTCGTGGGCGGCGGCATACGCATCATCCGGATGGACCTGCACAGACAGCTTATCACGGGCATCAATGAGCTTGAGAAGCAGCGGGAAGGCTTCCCGCTCATATTTTCCTGCAAAAGGCATGCCGTATTTTTTCACAAGATAGCTGAGCTGTGCCCCGGTGTCATCGGTGCTTTCCAGATTCGGCACGCAGCTGCATTCCAGGCTCTCACCTGTGGGAATATCTGAAATCGGCTTATCATAGACTGTCATCAGTTTATTGCCGCCCCAGGGGGTGAGCGCACCGCCGCGGAAGGCGGGGTGCATGCGCAGCGGCAGGAGCGGACATTCCTCAGTCAGACGTTTTTCATAGCAGATAATTTCCTTCTGCCGGTGATGGTTCCTGCTGCGCCCGGCCTGGCGCATGCCCAGTTTCGCACACAGCTTAATGGACAGTGCATTTTCACAATATGTATCACAGCGCACAGCATCGCAGCCTCTGTTGCGGAGTATCTCACAGATATCTTCAATCGCCTGGGTGCCATACCCCTCATTCTGAACGTCCGGACTCACCGCAAGACGATAGAATGCACCTGCATGCACGCCAAACAGCCAGTTCACACTTTCATAAGCCGGGTCCTGCCTGTCACTGACACACACAGCAATCGCCATGCCTTTTTCGCCGTACACGCAGTACATATCACTGCGCGATATATCTTCCTCCACCAGCTTCTCACTCGGATAGGATCCCCAGTGCCACTGGTGCAGTCCTTTTTCCTCCATCTGTGCCGCAACCTGCTCATAAAGTGCACAGATCGCCTTGAAATCATCCATTTTTGCCTGTCTGAGTACCATAATCTCCACTCCTATACAATATTTGTATCTGTGGTATACATCCGATACATTCTGGCGTAGATTCCGCCCCGCTCAAGCAGTTCCTTGTGGGTTCCCATTTCTTCCACACCGTTTTCTGTAAGCACACAGATCATGTCTGCACCCTTGATGGTTGTTAATCTGTGCGCAATCGTCAGAACCGTCCTGCCCTTAGCCAGCTTTTCCAGAGACTCCTGGACAATGTGCTCACTTTCGTTATCCAAAGCTGATGTGGCCTCGTCCAGGATCAGAATTGGCGGGTTCTTGAGGAAAACACGTGCGATGGAAATGCGCTGTTTCTGTCCTCCGCTGAGGCGCACGCCCCGCTCCCCGACATAGGTATCATATCCCTGGGGAAGATTTTCAATAAAGCTGTCCGCACCGGCAAGCTTTGCGGCTGCCACGGCTTCCTCCCTGGTAGCTCCGGGCCTGCCATAGACAATGTTATCCAGTACTGATCCCGAGAACAGGTAGACATCCTGCTGCACCATACCGATGGCCTGTCTGAGGGACCGCTGTGTGAGGCTGCGGATATCCTGTCCATCGACAAGGATCCTTCCCTCTGTCACATCGTAGAACCTGGGAATCAGATTGCAGAGCGTCGTTTTTCCGCTGCCGGAGGGCCCGACAAGAGCAACGGACTGTCCCGGCTCAATGGTAAGGGACAGATGATGAAGCACTTCGCTGTCGCCGTCATAGCGGAAACCCACATTATCAAAGGTAATCTCACCTTTGACATGGCTGAGCTCCTTGGCATCCTTCGCATCCGTTATCTCTTCCGGAGCGTCCATAATCTCAAAGAACCGCTCAATGCCTGTCATGCCCCTCTGGAACTGTTCAGCATAATCCACAATTCTCCGGATGGTATTGAGCAGGATGTTGGCAAAGAGAAGATAAGCAGCAAAATCTGAA
>CAMNGW010000090.1 GCA_946538615.1 uncultured Clostridia bacterium | reverse complement strand
AGGGCACGGAACAAGGCCGGTGAAAAACTGGCCAGTTTTACCGAACTCAACCCGGGTGACCTGGTTGTCCATGTCGACCACGGCGTGGGGATTTTCCAGGGCACGATCCAGATGACCAATGACGGCGCGCGCCATGAGTACCTGCTGATCCAATATGCAGGACGGGACAAACTGTATGTCCCCGTTGAACAGTTTTCCCGCGTCCAGCGATATATCGGCAATCCGAATACACCGCCCAAGCTCAATGCAATAGGCGGACATGACTGGTCCAGACAGAAGAGCAAGGTCAAAGAAAGCCTCCGTAAAATGGCCTTTTCTCTGGCCCAGCTGTATGCCAAGCGCTCCCAGCCCAATGGCCACGCTTTCCCTCCGGATACGGTGTGGCAGAGTGAGTTCAATGATCAGTTCCCCTATGAACTGACACCAGACCAGGCACAGAGTGTCCAGGAAATCACTGCAGACATGGAATCTGATCATAACATGGACCGTCTCCTCTGCGGAGATGTGGGATACGGCAAAACAGAGGTTTCCCTGCGCGCTGCTTTCAAATGCGTTATGGATAACCGTCAGGTAGCTATGCTGGCGCCAACCACGATACTTGTACAGCAGCACTATAACACCATCGTCAAACGTTTTTCCGGTTTTCCCGTCAGGGTGGAGTACCTCTCCCGTTTCCGTTCTCCCAAGGATGTCAGGAGAATCCTTCAGGAACTCGCTTCCGGACAGATTGATATCATTGTGGGTACCCATAAGCTTTTGAGCAAAGATGTGAAATTCAAAAGCCTCGGGCTGCTCATCGTCGATGAGGAGCAGCGTTTTGGTGTCACGCATAAGGAAGCCATCAAGAACATCAAATCCCAGGTAGATGTCCTCACACTGTCCGCCACGCCCATCCCCCGCACCCTGCATATGTCCATGGTCGGCATCCGGGACATGTCTGTTCTCTCCTCACCCCCGGCCGACCGGATTCCTGTACAGACACACGTCGTAGAATATTCTGATGTCCTCATCCGCGATGTGATTCTCCGTGAAGTCGCACGCGGCGGACAGGTTTACTTCCTCTACAACCGTGTGCGTTCCATCGAACTGTTCTACGACCGCCTCCACGCTCTGGTTCCTGAAGTGCGCATCGGCCTCGCCCATGGGCAGATGAAAGCCTCCGGGCTTGAAGATGTCATGATGGACTTCTACTCGGGAAGCTATGATGTCCTTCTTTGCACCACGATCATTGAATCCGGTCTGGACGTGCCCACGGCCAACACGCTCATTGTATTTGACGCCGAACGCTTCGGACTCAGTCAGCTGTATCAGCTCCGCGGCCGGGTAGGGCGTTCCAATCTCCAGGCCTACGCCTATTTTACCTACCGTCCTGACCATGTGCTCTCCGATACCGCCCAGCAGCGCCTGAGTGCGATCCGGGAATTCACAGAATTCGGATCGGGTTTCCGCATTGCCATGCGCGATCTTGAGATCCGCGGGGCCGGCAACATTCTCGGCCCTGAGCAGCATGGTCACCTGGAAACGATTGGCTATGAGATGTACTGCAAGCTGATTGAGGAGGCCATGCGCGAGGTACAGGGCGAAACCATCACATCAGACCTGGAGACCCGTGTGGACCTTCGGGTCAATGCCTTCCTGCCCGATCAGTACATTTCCGACGAGCACCAGCGCATGGAAATGTACCGCCGCATTGCCGCACTGTCCACGGATGCGGACCGTGAAGATATCATTGACGAGCTGATTGACCGCTTTGGAGAAATGCCGGATGTCGTCAACACGCTCCTGGACGTTTCCCAGCTCAGGTACCTGTGCAACCGCGAAGGTATTTCCCAGGTTTCTCACAGGAACGATAACCTGGTCATGCGTCTTGACAGCAGTTTTGTCAAAGACCCGCTGATGCTGCTTCAGGGAATGCGTGAAGCCGACAGGCGTCTGACCATAACAGAGCGTCCGGTCCAGGCCATCGTGCTCAAATGTCCTGGGCTCAATGACCGTGAAATTCTCCTTGAAGGACTGAAGGTCATGCGCAGACTCAACAGCTGTATGGATAAACTGCGCGCTGCGAAAGAGAGCAAAAACGGTGAAAAGGATCAGACGGGCAGTGCGGCACCTGCAGATGAAAGCCGTATGTAAAACAAGCAGAAAATAGTTCGTCTTGCAAGCCTTACGTCTGTATGTTAGAATGAAAACTGATATTGGGTTCACAAGGAGGTAAACCATCCATGATAGCTCTTGCCTGTGATCACACTGGACTTGAACTCAAAGAGGAAATCAAATCACTGCTGGATGAAATGCACCTTGAATACAAAGATTTTGGCACAAATACGCATGAGAGCTGCGATTATCCTATTTATGGCAGCCGGGCGGCGCGTGCTGTGGTCTCAGGTGAATGTGACCGGGGCATTCTGATCTGCGGCACGGGTGTCGGCATCGGAATAGCCGCCAGCAAAGTCAAAGGTACGCGTGTGTGCACCTGTTCAGATGTTTATACAGCCACTCTTTCCAAGCGCCACAACAATTCGAATATTCTCACCTTTGGTGCAAGGGTCATAGGCGTCGACCTTGCCAAAATGATTGCGCGCGCCTGGCTGGAAGAGCCCTTTGAGGGGGGCGGGAGGCACCAGCGGCGCATTGATCTGATTACCGCCATTGAAAATGGCGAAGTGCTGTGAGGTAGCCATGTTTATTGCCGATACACATTCTGATACTCTCTATGCCCTGGGGGTACACAGGACCCTTGAATCCGATCTGATGATCACCCCTGACAAACTCCGCAAAGGCGGCATATCCCTGCAGACTTTTGCCTTGTGGACCGGGGTTGACGGCAACCGCGGCGATGTTTCCGGCATCGTTCATAAGGAGCTTGAAGCACGCTCCATTTTTGAAGATAAAGGGATCCCTCAGGTCCAGGACCCGCGCGATGCCGATGAAAACGGAAACGCCTTTATGCTGTCGGTGGAAGGCGGAGAAGTGTTTGAAAAAGGCCTTGACACGGTAGATGAGTTCCGTGCCCTTGGCGTCAGGATGGTCGCCCTGACATGGAACCATGCAAACGCCATCGGCTTTCCTGCCAAGTCAGGGGATAAGCGCGGTCTTACAGAATATGGACTGAAAGTTGTCCGCAAGATGCAGGACAACGGTATGGCAGCAGACGTTTCCCACCTCAATGAAGCGGGCTTCTGGGACCTGATCAATAAAACGAACCAGCCCCCCATGGCTTCCCATTCCTGCTGCATGTCGCTGTGCCGCCATTTCCGGAACCTCACAGATGAACAGATCCGTGCGCTGGTCTCCGGCGGGGGCTACATAGGCATCAATTTCTATCCCTCGTTCCTCTCCGAATCCGGCAAATGTGATGTGCGCCGTGTCGCTGAGCATATTGATCATGTCTGCCAGCTGGGCGGTGAGCACATTGTCGGGTTTGGTTCAGACTTTGATGGCATAGAAACCACACCTGAAGGCCTCGAAGGTGCCGATACGGTTCCTGCGCTTCTGGAGTGTCTGAAAGAATTCGGCATGTCCGACGACATCATTGCCGGCATTGCCGGAAAAAACCTTCTTGCCTACTACGATCGGATTGATCCCCGCTGACATGCCCTGACAGGACGCAGCGGGAACATCGGACAAGTCCGGTATGGGTACTTACAAGCAGCGGATGGCTTCCGCTGCTTTTTCTGCGTCTGCCCGTGAACCATGTATGTCTTATCCCGCAGACAGAGCATGGTCCTGCCCATCTGCAGGAGGCTTTTTTGTCTGTCTGTCCTTTTTCTTTTTATGCTTTATTGCTTATATTGTGTAAATTTATCACAAGATTGTGACAATTGTAGCATTTTCTTCTTGCCTTTTCCACTTTTTTGTTTTACAATCGTCCTGTGACCTCAGAAAGAGAATCTCTTCGCATGGTAAGCGAAACACAGAAGGTGGACAAAAATGGCAAACAAGCGCATTCTTCTTGTCGACGATGAGCCCCTCATCGTGAAAGGATTGAAATATTCACTTGAACAGGATAATTATGACATTGAAGTCGCTGGTGATGGAGAAGAAGCCATTGAAAAATTCTTTTCTTCCCCATGCGATATGATTCTCCTTGATATCATGCTTCCTAAGCTGGATGGTCTGGCTGTTTGCCAGCGCATCCGTGAGCATTCCAATGTGCCTATCATCATGCTCACCGCCAAAGGGGAAGATATTGATAAGATTCTCGGTCTCGAATATGGGGCAGATGATTATATTCCCAAGCCTTTCAATATTCTTGAAGTGAAGGCTAGAATGAAAGCTCTCTTCCGCCGCGTGGGCATGTCTCCCATCTATGTGAATACACGCAATGATTTTGTGGTGCGGGACCTTGTCATATCGCCCACAAAACGTACCGTCACGCTCCGTGGTGAAGAGCTCAAATTATCCGCCAAAGAGCTCGACCTGCTTCTGCTCTTTGCTGCCAATCCCGGTAAAATTTTCAGCCGCACTGCCATCCTTCAGCAAATCTGGACCAATGAGTTCCAGGGGGATGACCGCAGTGTGGATGTGCTCATCAAACGCATGCGCGAAAAAATTGAAGATGATACAGCACATCCTTTTTACATTCTGACCAAATGGGGGGTCGGTTATTATTTCACGGAGCAGACTTAATCGGCTGCGGTTTCCCATCCGTTTGGAGATGTCTGTTGTTTTCCTGGCAATCATTGGACTTTCTTTCCTCTTTGTCGCCAATCGCCTGACCAATTATGTCAGTGATTATCTTTATCAGCAGCGCATTCGTCAGGACAGCATCTCTGTAGAGCGGCTGGCCACGACTTTTGCGCCGCTTTTTCAATCAGACAAAAGTGATGCCCTGTCAGAAAGCCTTGCCTCATCCTCCTCTGAACTGGGGGGCAGGCTCCTTGTACTTGACACCGATGGAAAAATTCAGTTTGATGCCTATACCTCGCTGATGGGCACCCGGTTGGCCCTGCCGGAAGTAAGCTCTATTCTGGAAGGCAATAATCAGGCCTGGGGCATTCACCAGAGGGATGGCTCCTACGTTGCCTGCTGTGCTTCCCGGATGATTGGAACAAATGGACCCGTGGGGGTCCTCCTCTTTATTGCGGATGTAAACGAGCTGTTTGCCTCCCTTGAGACAGTCCAGCACGAGCTGACCCTTGTGTTTGCCGTTGTTGCCTTTGCTGCTCTTCTCGCAGCCATTGTCTTCTCTCATGTACTGACAAGGCCGATTACAGCACTTACCCGAACTATTCAGCGGATGGGTAAAGGTGATCTGTCCGTCCGGGCCCCTGTCCAGGGCTCTGGTGAAATCCGTGAACTCGCTGTCAGCTACAATATCATGGCTGAGCAGCTTGAATCACTTGATCAGAGCAGGAACCAGTTCGTCTCCAACGCCAGCCATGAGCTGAAAACACCTATGACATCCATGAAGATCCTGCTGGAATCCGTCATCTATCAGCCGGAAATGCCTGCGGAACTGAGAACGGAGTTCCTCACTGATATTGACCACGAGCTTGACCGGCTGACACATATTGTTACAGATCTTCTTGAGCTGACACGCATGGACAGCCAGCAGCTTACACTGAGTGTGGAGACCGTAGACTTCTCAAGCGTTGTGCATGAGTCCATCCACATGCTTGAGGGCACAGCGGCTACCCGTTCTCAGACGCTGAAAGCCAGGGTGGTACCCGGCATCACAGTTTCGGGCGACCCCGCCAAGCTCAAGCAAATCACCACCAACCTGATCGATAACGCCCTGAAGTATTCCCAGGACCATACAGAAGTCACCGTCAGCCTGCACATTTCAGGCAAAAAGGCCATCCTAGAAGTAGAAGACCACGGCGTCGGCATATCCCAGGAAGACCTCAAGCATATCTTTGAACGCTTCTACCGTGTAGATAAAGCGCGCTCCCGCGACACCGGCGGAACAGGTCTCGGCCTTTCCATTGTCCGTCAGCTCGTCACATTGCATGGGGGCGATATTGATGTCCTGTCCCATCCGGGCAAAGGCTCCGTCTTTATTGTTTCGCTCCCTCTGCAAAGCGCTCCAAGCAAGGAGGCTGAGGTTGCCAAATGAAATATCTGATAGCTTTGATTTGCCTGTTCTGCAGCCTGACAAGCACAGTGTGTCTGGCTGAAGCACCTGTCTCCGACCCGGTCCCGGAAGCTGTCGACCATGTTCTCCGTGAAGAGAACCGTATGGCTGCGCTTTATTACAGGTTCTGCAATGAGCCGTTTCTCGCCTGTGAATGGAGGACCATCTCCCGGACCCGTTCTTCCTCCTATGAGCTCGCTCTTCTCCAGGAACTGCTCTCAGGTCCATCTGCAGCTTCCACAGAACTTATGTCTGTCTTTCCTGTTGGTACGCGCGTTCTTTCCACCCTTGTACAGGGCCGGACACTGTTTGTCACACTTTCAGAAGAACTGCTCCAGGGGTTCTCGGATGAACCCGTTGACTGGCAGCAGCACGATTTCTGGCTCAGGGAAGCGCCTTTGCGCCGCAAACTGTGTATTCAGGCCATTATTGCCACAGTAACAGAAAACTGTGCAATCGACCAGGTTCAGATTCTGGTTGAACAGAAGGGCAGCGTAACAGGTTCCCTGCGCCTTGAACAAAGCTTTTTTCTCGATGACAGCGAGGAAGGCCTGCTTGTCGGTCCGATCTGCAGGGATGACAGCCTGCTTCTGACTCTGGACGGTACCATCAATCATATCTTTTCACTGCTTCAGGAACACAACTGGGAAGCTTTGTACCGGTATATCGCATCGACAGACCGCGAAAGCGGCATGGAACGCCCTGTATATCAGGATTTTGTTGTCCGTCTCGCTTCCTGTCCTTCTCTGGTTGCCTTTTCTGCCGGACCGGCCACGCTGTCCTGGGACGGACTCGAAGCAACTGTTCAGGTATCCGGTCAGGTCACAGAAACTGGCCTCGCTGTTGCGGACCTTGCCAAGAGGATCCTGCACCTGACACGTGAAAATGGGATCTGGCGCATCTCCCTTGAGCAGCTCGAAGGTTATCTGGGGGTGGGACTGTGAAACGCATCCGGATTTTTATTCTCCTGCTGTGTGTGATCTGCCTCACATCCTGCCAGACTGTTCCGAAGGACGTGCCTGCAGCATCTCTTCCCCCCGCATCCTTGCCTTTTGAGGCGCCTGTCGGAACGGAGGATATGCAGTACACGGCTTACGTTCCTCTTTATCTTCCCTCACCCGACAGCAAAACACTGGTTTCAGAGGTCACCTCCCTTACTGTTGAGAGAGGGAAACCTGCTTCCGCCTTTGTTATCCCCCAGCTGTTCAGCACGGCCGAAACAACAAGGCACCTCCGTTTAGGCGGCAATACAAGGCTTTATCTGTCCGGGCGCTACCCTCTGGAACTGTCTGGCAATGTATGCACAGTACAGCTTGATACTTCTTCCCTTTCCCATACAGGAGATGCGCTGTACACGGCTGCCCTCTCTCTTGCAGCTACGCTGAACAGTATGGATGGCATCCGCTATATCAATCTCCTGATTAATGAACGTGCCGTAGGCATGGACCTGACAGAAAACCTTCCCATGGGCTCCATCACCTCCAGGACCGATCTGGACCTGAACATTCTTCTTGATCAGATGGAAGCCAGGAAAACACCTCTTGGCAGTGACCCGTCACTTACACCGCTCAGCCAGACAGTGACCCTCTATTATCCGCTTCTGGAAGAAAGCGGATTCTTAAGTGAGATACGGAACGTCTCCTTTGAGGGCCAGTCTGTCACCCAGCTGGCCCAGGGCCTCCTGGCCGCCTTGTCCGTAGGAAGCCAGTATTACCAGAACATTGCCGGCATGCCGGACCTCCTTTCTCTCTCAGGCGCTTCACCGGAAGTCTCCGAACTCCCCGGCGGCGGCCGTCTGATCACGCTCCATTTTGTATCCGATCTGATCAGCCGTCTGCAGATTCTTGGTTTTGATCCCGCTTCTGTTCTGGGGGCAATTGTCTATACACTCAGTACTTACATTCCTTCTGTCGGTGCCATACGCTTTTTTTCCGGCAACACGCTGATTACAAGCATACAGGGCAGTGCTTTTGGCACACTCATTTTTGAAGAGGGGCAGATGCGCCGCAGGCAGTATACGCCTGGCCTCAGGGACCTCGCTACCATTTACCTTCCCCGCGATGGCCAGCTGACGACCATCAAAAGGGCCGTGCCGGCTGGTGCTGCAAAAGCCCCGTCCGTTCTTATGCAGCTTCTGTCCGATGGTCCCACAAACGCTGAAGCAGAAAATGGCATCGGTTCAGTTTTTCCCTCTGTCCTGGATGAGAATGATCTGATCGGCATTGGTTTTGAGAACAATACCCTCCTGCTCAACCTCTCATCCCGCTGCGAAGGGGTCCTGACTTCTCTGCCAGCTGAACTTCAGCAGACCTGCGCCTATGCTATTGTCCTCACGCTGTGTGAAAACTTAGGCGCGCGCCATCTCCGCTTCTTTTTCGACAGCCGGGCTCCCATTGAGACATCATCCGGCATCTATTGGGGAGGAGACTTTATGCTCAACCATGACCTGCTTGAACACAGTCGGGGGTAGCCTATGGGCAGAATGCAACATCCCATCCTTTTTCTCCTGATTCTGCTCAGTTTTCTTCTGACCCTTCTTCCTGTCCGTATGCTTGCTGCTGCCGGACTTATCTTTCTGGCAGTTCTGATTCCTTTTTTCTGCCTTTCCCGTAGTCTGAACACCCCGGAAGGCTGGACAGTGACCAGATTGGGCCTTGTGTCTTTCAGGCATCCCCATCTTTGTCTGTCCCCGGACCTTCTTTATGACGGGTTTTCCCTTCAGGCAGACCTGCACCTGCCCGCGGGGACATACCCCGCTGAACAGCTGCGTTCTCTTCCCTCGGGTCTGCTTATGGGTGCCGCACTGTGCTGTACAAGCAGTCTTTCTCCGGATGTTCAGACACTGCATGCCGTTCTACGGAACGCAAAGATCAATCCTGAGCGCTTTCAGAGCCAGTACCCTGTGCTCTCACACGTGTCCCTTTGCGGCCAGCGGGGCGTTGTCGTGCAGGACGGGACCAGCCAGCGCGTTTACTTCCTGCTTACAGGACTGGACGATACCACGCTTCTGCGCTTTTTAAGCCGGGTCAGCAGCATTGCAGATCTGTCCCTCCGTGAAATGACACACGCTGACAGGGATGCCATCCTGGCCCTGCCCAGAGATTCCCTTCTGCTTTTTACCGGATCCGCTGTGCACACGCTTACCTATCTTGGCGCCATGCAGATTGTTAAAAGGCAAACCTATCATACTGCTTTGCTCGATGACGTCCAGGCGCTGAGCACATCCGGCTATACGTTCTTTACATCCGGCTCTTTCCCTCCGCCTGAGGACGTTATTCCTTCCCCTTCTCCGCTTCCCGTTCAGGATGCCCAGAATTGTCTCCTCCTGTGCAGGCAATGGGGTACACTGGGGCTGTTTGACGCTGTGAAGGAGGCAGAAAAAAGTTTTTACAGCTTCATGCTTCTTTTCACTGCCTCATGTACCGCTCTCTTTTTGCTGTCTCTCGCAGTCGTCCTCTCGGCCCTGCCCATTCCGTCAGCATCTCTGCTTCTTCCCCTGTTCTGCCTTCATCTTTTCCTTCCCCTGTGCTCCGGTCACGTGCCATTAAACAGCCGGAAGAACCGGATCCGGTGCCTTATCGTTCTGGTCCTTCTGGCAGCGGACCTGTGCGGCACGCTTCTGTTTCATTTGTCCCATCCCGCATGGCAACTCCCCTTCCTCATCCATCTTTACTGCCTTGCCATCACATTGCAGTTCCCCTGTCTTCGGGATAACCGTTACATCCTTTTCCTGATTCCCGGAATCATGCTGATCGCTTTTCTGCTGTCAGGGGCACAAGGTCTTTTCGCTGCCCTTCTCGCCTGCCTCATGGGCGTTGTGCAGCTTCTGGTCCTTCAGAACATGTCCTGAAAAACCCAGCACACAATGTGCTGGGTTTTTCCTGTTTATCACTGGACAGATTCAAAAAGCTGCCACAGGCATCCTCCGTTTTCCCAAACCAGGGAGATGCCGTTTTCGTCAAGCTGCCAGGTCAGATCACTTTCTTCACTGTACGCGTCATCTTTATCTTCTGCCTGTCCGAAGCCTGAAAGGTCCAGGACGTACCGGTTCCCCTGGAAATAAAACACCATTTGATCGATCCCGGTTTTTTGAACGCTTTGCAGTGCATGCATACTGATTTTCCACGACTCTTCGTCTTCTTCGGGGATCAGCTGAAGAACATTTCCCTCCCGTACAGTGGAATACTTCCCCTCGCCATCATTAAGAAGAACCTGGATTTCAGCCGGCATTTCTGTTGCGGTGCATGCGCTCCCATCTGTCTCTTCTTCCCCTTCTGTATCCGCATCCGTCTCTTCCGTATCCGCACCTGTTTCTTCTTTGACGGAAGATTTCTCCAAAGAGGCAGAACTCTTTTTGGTGCTTACCGATGAACTCTTTTTCGCACTCGTTTTACTCTTTGATGCTGAAGAAGATTTCTTGTCTGAAGATTTTTTGTGTGCAGCCGCTGCGGCTTCCTCTGCCTCATTTTCATCCTCAGACGATCCCGCCTCCTCCGTTTCCGGAGCCTGCACAGTGCTTTCTTCTGAATTATCCCCGGTGTTCTGACTGTTTTCTGACTGTCCGGCGTCCTCCTGCTCAGCTTCTCCCTCCCCGGAAGCCTCCTCATCCTCCGCAGCCTGAGCAGTACCTGTCTGTGCGGGTGCCTCTGTTTCATGATCACCCTCACCTTTTTCTTCCGTCCTGTCTGTTGTTTTCTGCTGTCCTTTGACTTTTTCTTTTTCGTTTTCCTCTCCGGGCACGTTTTCCGTATCCGCCTGTCCGTCACTTTTTCCTTCTCCGCCTTCGGGCAGCAGCGTCCTTTCATGCCCCACGCTCATGTCCGCCTCCCCTGATCCGGCATCTTCCGAAGCTGAGGTGTTGGGCATAACGTCTCCTGGCTGTACCTCTGACACAGCGGGAGAAGCAAATTTGTCCGCTGCTCCGGACGCATCCCCCTCAGAATGTTCCTTTTCTTCATCCTGCGTTCCAGCGGCCTGAACGGATGCTGCCTCCGCAGGTGTCCCTGTTTCATGATCACCCTCACTTTTTTCCTCCGTCCTGTCTGTTGCTTTCTGCTGTCCATTGGCTTCTTCTTTTCCGCCTTCCTCTCCGGGCGCGGTCCCCTGCACCTCCTGTCCATCCCTGTTTTCTTCTCCGCCTTCGGGCAGGAGTGCCCCTTCATGCCTCATGTCCGCATCCGCCGAACCGGCATTTTCTGAAGCCGAGATATGGATCGTAATGCCTCTTGTCTGTATATTTTCCTCCTGTTCTGACACTGCGGAAGGTTCAAATTTCTCCGCATCTCCGGACGCATCCTCTTCAGAACGTTCCTTTTCCTCCGGAAGTGCATTTTCTCCGTCCTCTTTGCTTCCGTACCCACCGGCACATCCTGTTTCCGAAGGTGCATCCTGTTCTCCGGTGCTCATTTCTTCATAGGGCTCATCAGGGAATCCCTCGCCTGCTCCCTCTGCACAAAAGCCTTGACCCGGCCTGGTTCCTGCCTCATCTGAAACATTTTCTGCAGTATCCTCTCCTTCCGCCAGGACATCCCGCTCTGTTTCAGCATACCCTGTCTCAGCAGGCATCTGCCCGGACGCTGAAGTCTCCTCTTGTGCAATCACCGCACCGCCGATCACTTCCTGTTCTTCATATGCCGGTCCGACCGCAGCGTTTTTCTCCGTCTCTATCTGAAAAACAAGACCACAAAGCACACCGGTATTCTTTCCTGAGACCTTCACAGAATATGTTTCTCCGTTTACAAAGGCACTGGCCTGAGATACCCACTCATTCTGCCGGACCTGTTCCTCACATTCCTTGCTGCCTGTGCTATTGGCAATCTGAATGATGTAGGATTCATCCGCTTCATCCCATGCTATGCGGATCTGTTCATCCCCAGAGCTGACCATGATGTGCCAGACCTGATCTGCATACGTTCCATTTACCACGCGAATCATGCAAGGTACTTTTATTTCCTGGACCATTTCCTGGGCAGTTCCTGAAACAGGTTCCCCGCAGCATTCCTCTGTTCCTTCTGACAGCATTCCCGTAT
>CAMNGW010000089.1 GCA_946538615.1 uncultured Clostridia bacterium | reverse complement strand
CAAACCCATCGATATGAAGCTCGTTCTCAAAGAGATCCGGAAAATCAGAGAGCAACAGTCATAAGTGCCTGAGTACTTTGACACCATTTGAAAAAACACGCTCAGCGCGTTCAGGGGGTTCTTTATGAAAAAACGTACAGTTTCAGTCATCGCCATCCTGCTTCTGCTTACTTCCTGTCTGACAGCATGCAGAGCCCCGGAAGCAAAAACACAGGAAAAAGAGACCGGTTTCAAACCTTCGCTTGATCCCAAAACAGCCTGTACCATTCAAGTGGCCGGGCATTACAGTAACTTTGAAGCACTTGAAGATGAGTTTAACCTCTTCTCGTCGTATTATCCGGAAGTTTCGCTTGTCTACTCCTGTCTGGACAATTATAACGGCATCATAGCCCGTGCGCTGGAGAGCAGCGAAGCTCCTGACATCTTTTTCACTTTTCCGTGGATGATCGACCGGGCAGATCTCCAGCCCCTCTTTGACAGAACGGAAGACCTCTCTTCTTTCCTTGATCTGTCCTGTATCCGCGATGGTCTGCTCACCCCGGACCATGCCGGACGGATCTCGTGCGTACCTGTGTTCGCGACAACCTACGGCATGCTGGTCAATGAAGAGATCTTTGTCCGTGAGGGGCTTTCTGTGCCCAAAACCTATTCTGAGCTGCTCAGTGTCTGTGAAGCTTTGAAAAAAGCCGGCTATTCAAGCCCTGTTCTGGGCTATAACCGTGACAGCTTTCTTCTCTATCCGATGTGTTTCCCCTATTTCTGTTCCCAGATCCGGGAAAACAAACAGGCTGTGAGCGACATGAATGCCCTGCTGCCTGCCTCAGGTGAGGCCATGCGCCCCATGCTGGAGCTTACCGCCGATTTTATGGGGCATGGCTACGTTGACCTGGACGAGTGCAATACCTTCGAAAATGATTATCAGGCAGTGATTATGCGTTTTTTTGAAGGCAACGTTCCCATGATGATGGCTTCTGCAGGAACCGTTTCAGGGACCCAGAAAAGGGAAAGCCAGTCTGAAGCTTTTTCATCCCATCCCTTTACCTACAGCTTCCATCCCGTTCCTTCCACTGACGACGGCGGGTTTTTTATGGACCAGGTCGCCCTTTGCTTTTCAGTGAACAAGAACAGTCCCAACCTTGATATGGTCGAGGAATATATGCGCTTCCTTATCTCTGAACAGGAACTGAACCGCATGGCGTCCTCCAAACGCATGGTGACAACCTGTAAAAACATGTCACTTGACAGAATCTATGCCCCCTTCGGGGAACTGGATGAAAAGCATATTATCCATATCAAGGACATTGGTCTGATGGACGCGCCTGATATACAGGTCCGCAAAGCCGGCTGGGCAGTCAGCAACGGCCGTATGACGACAGATGAGGCTATAGCTGCATTTGGAAATCTTCCATGACATATACCTCCGGATCCTTTCTCTTATCTCCTTTCCCATCTATGATCGGTCCCCCTTAATCTGGTTCCGGGGACCGTCTTTTCTTGCGGAAAGCCTACTGAGATCTTAAGACAAAAATACGCAGGAGATCACTTGGCTATGAAAACCATACGCAGCATTTATAAAATCGGAAACGGTCCCTCAAGTTCCCATACCGTAGGTCCTTTCCATGCCGCCCAGATTTTTGGGGAACGCTATCCCAATGCAGACAGCTACCGGGCCACGCTGTATGGATCGCTTGCTTTCACAGGCGAAGGCCACGGGACGGGCAAAGCCATCCGGAACGCTTTGCCGGGCACAGAAGTCATATTCAACCGTACCGAGGAGAACCTTCCCCATCCGAATACCATGCTCTTTGAAGCCTTCCAGGGCGGCAGACTGATCGGTTCGAACCGCATCTTCAGCATTGGAGGCGGATCGATCCGTTTTGAAAATGAAGTATCCGAGGAAGAAACAGAAATTTATCCCCAGAAAAACTTCTCTGAGATTGTCAAAACGTGCCGGGACCACAGTATGAATTTGCCGCAGTTTGCCTACCGTATGGAAGCACCTTCCCTGCACGACGAACTGAAAAAAGTATGGGAAGCCATGAAAGATGCGATCCATCGCGGCCTGCATACGGAGGGCATCCTGCCGGGCGGGCTCGGCATTGCGAGGAAAGCCAAACTGCTGTATGAAAAGCGGTGCTACAATGAAGGCGCAGATATTGCGATGAACCGCATGATCGCGGCTTATGCCTATGCGACGTGTGAAGAAAATGCAGATGAACATATTGTTGTCACAGCACCAACCTGCGGGAGCTGCGGCGTGCTGCCCTCTGTGATGTATTATATGCACAGTGAGCGTGGATTCCCCGAGGAAGAAATCCTTGATGCCCTGTCTGTTGCTGCACTTGTCGGCAACGTCATCCGCACAAACGCCAGCATCTCAGGGGCTGAGTGCGGCTGTCAGGCTGAAATCGGCAGTGCCTGCTCCATGACGGCAGCTGCCCTGGCTTCTCTCTACGGCCTGAATCTTGATCAGATTGAGTATGCTGCAGAAATTGCAATGGAGCATAATCTCGGGCTGACCTGCGACCCTGTCAAAGGTCTGGTGCAGATCCCGTGTATTGAAAGGAACGCAGTCGCTGCCATGCGTGCCATAAGCTCAGTGAACCTGTCCAGGTTTCTGTTTTCCACCCGCAAGATTTCCTTCGATGAAGTCATTGCCACCATGTACCGCACAGGAAAAGACCTGAACGAAAAGTACCGGGAGACATCTCACGGTGGGCTTGCACAGATTTATTTTGCCAATTGACCTCATCTTTCTCAGAATGGCTGCGTCTGCCCTCCCGTCTGTGTGACTGGCCCGGGCTGGCGCATCCGGCCTGTTCTCCCTGCGGCATGCCGCGTCCTTTCCTTCCTGTTCTGTATTGGATGACGTATACATGCACCGAACATCATGCAGCTGAAAACAGGGGCCTCCTGTATACTCTGCTCCGCGGCTCCCGCTTGATGTTCCGGGTGCTGAATGAAAGCAAACTGAAGGCAGAAGGTGCTGCAAAGCATCTCCTGCCTTCAGTTTGTATACCATGATTCAGAAAGCAAATGGGGCATTCTCAGAAAAGACCCGGAGGGTTCTTCCTGTGACTGTCCGGGAACATGGGCCATGTTTCAGATCATGACAGCCAGCAGGGCCATACCATCCTTTGACGGCAGCTGCACATCCGTCGTTCCGCTTGCTTTTTCACATATTGTCTGGCGCGTCATGTTCCAGGTATCGATGCATTCCACACGGTACGAATGGCGGTCCGGGAGCTTCAGGCTTTTCTTTCCGTAGCACTGAAGATCAAAATACCACAGATAGGCCTTGTCTTCGAAACAGGCCGCATAAGTGTGCTCCGCCGCCATGTGCATATGCCTTTCAAGCGGGTCCATCATGGCCATACTGAGGATAAAGCTTTTCCTGGTGCCTTCAGCCTGCTCAGCAAGTGCCCTGATCTCCTCCTGCGGAAGATCCGCATAAGCGCTGAAGCCTTCGCTGATCGGTGTCAGAGGGCCAGGGAGCTGTTCCATGATGCTGCGCAAAAATGCGATCCTCTCAGGGCTCTCACCCTTGAGCCTTCCGCCCCTGCTCCACCAGAGTATATCCTTCTCATCCAGGAAGGTTTCACCGTGTGTGCAATACGCACCTGAAGCATAGCACCTCCAGAAACGCCGTGTCATTTCCCTGCCGGAAATGCTGCCCCAAAAATGCATAATGTTCCCTTCATAGCAGCACTCGTCAATCATGACCGGTTTGTTCCATGTGCGCAGCCACCTCGGTATCTCAGTAAGGGCTTTGGTCTGAATGGATGCATGCGTCACATGGGGCCTGCTGAAGTCCCAGAAACAGAAGCAGTTATGGCAGGACAGGAGATGGTGGTACGGGTCATTTTCCGAAACAAAGTCCTCTATTTCCTTCCACTGCTCCAGTGTTTTGTGTTCCAGACATAAGTCATATTCGTTGGCAAGTGACCACCAGAGTCCGGGCATAGCGCTCAGGCGCCGCAGGAGATAATCCAGATAAACCAGGTTCTCTTTCTGCTCAAGAGAAGCAAATCCCCATCTGTCATACGGATGGAACAGGATCAGGTCGACCTGGATCCCCATATCCATGATCTCACTGAGGATTTTTTCAAACCTGTGCCAGAAGGCAAAGTCCGGCCTGTTCACGTCCCATGTTCCGTCCTGCTTTTTTTCGAAAGCATACAGGGGCGGTTCATTGTGGTTAAAATCATAGTCTTTGGGGAACACGCACATGCGGATCTTATTAAAAGGAGATGTTCTCAGGCTTTTCAGCGTCTCATGGACCAGTTCATCCTCCTGAGATGCCAGAGCATACACAGTGGTCCCGAAGGGAATATAGGCCGTCCCGTCAGCATAGACAAAATGCGTATCAACGGCGTGCACGGGACCGTGCAATACGGACGCTCCGCAGACCGCCTCCCCCTCAGCCCTGACGGCCCCGCTTACCGTATAATGCCATACACCTTCTGATTCAGGGAGAAAACGCACCACATATTTTCCATTCCCGTCATAAAAGCCTTTCACTTCTTTTTTCAGCTCCCCGCAGGTGAAAACGGCCTTCACGTCGGTCTGTGCCCATGCGTCTCTGATTTCAGCGCCGTCAATTGTCAGCTCAAACATCTCATATTTTCTCAAACTCTTTCTCCTCCTGACTTGTCCCGGTCCGGATGATCCGAAAACAAGCCGGAACACTTCCGGCTTGTTCTGACATCATACCGTATTATTTGTAGAGGGGCCCATACTGCTTGCAGGCAGCGTAGTCTGCCGCAGAGGGATCCTGTGTCCCGAAAGCGGCCCATGCATGCGGCCTGTAAACCTTATCGGCAGGTACATTGTGCATCGTTACAGGGATTCTGAGCATGGAGGCCAGTGTGATCAGGTCCGCGCCCACATGGCCATATACTGTCACGCCGTGGTTCGCGCCCCAGTTGGCCATGACGGAATAGACATCCTTAAACGGTCCGTCTTTTCCATCAAGCCTTGGTGCGAACCAGGTTGTCGGCCATGTCGGGTCCGTTCTCGCGTCCAGCGCCTGATGGACGTGCTGGGGCAGCACGACAGTGGAACCTTCTGCAATCTGCATGACAGGTCCAAGACCGTCAACAATATTGACCCTGACCATTGTCACGGGCATTTCTGCCTGTGTCTGGAAATGGCTGGAGAATCCGCCGCCGCGGAAGTATTCATAATTGGCCCGGCACCAGTCTGTCGCCTTGAGGCAGGCCTTAATGTCATCCTGTGTCATCTCATAGAAGGGCTTCATGCAGGCTTCGCCCTCTGCATTCTTTGACGCGCCTGTACAGTCAAGGGCCGTAGCCCCGGAGTTGATCAGATGAAGGAAACCGCACGCAGCTTTCCCCTCCGGCTTCCAGCCGGTAACGCGCTCTACGGCATCCGGGCTCCAGAATGTGCGCACATCGTGGAAGCAGGGTGCTTTATGCGTAAGCAGCGTCGCAAGGAGCATGGCTGTCCCGTTGAGCGTATCATTTTCTGTGGCAAAAGGAGTCGGCTGCTTGGGGCCGTCCCAATTGAATGTGGATGCCATGAAAGCTTCGGTAAAATCACCATTGGGCATCCAGTCCGTCCATTGTCTCTGTCCCTGGAACCCGCCCGCCACAGCGTTGCGGCCCAGCGCTTCCTCGTGCCAGCCCATCTCGTCCAGTTTTTTGTTCCCATAGAGGATATCCTGGACAATCAGGGTCATTTTCACCACAAACGACCAGTCGTCCTGAGGCGGCACAACCTTGGACCTGCGGATGATCTCGGGCAGGTTCTTGCCGGCGTTGACATCAAATCCTTCAGGGCAGTTGGCCCGGACCCAGGCATAGGCTTTTTCATATTCATCATGGTCATAAATCTCCAGCTGCATTCTCCGGAGAATTTCCGTCATGTCCACCCATTCGCTCCGGATCCCCAGGTACTTCTGGAAGAAATTCGTGTCGCAGTAGGAGCCCATGATACCCATGGCAATCCCGCCAATGTTCACATAGGCTTTATTCTTCATCCAGCCCACAGCAATGGCGCACCTGGCAAAACGCAGTATCTTTTCAGCCACGTCTTCCGGAATCGTCCGGTCAGAGGCTTCCTGGACGTCCCTGCCGTAGATGGAGAAGGCAGGCAGGCCCTTCTGAGCGTGTGCGGCGAGAACGGCAGCGAGGTAGACCGCGCCGGGGCGTTCTGTTCCATTGAAGCCCCAGACCGCCTTGATTGTGTTGGGGTTCATGTCGAATGTTTCAGTCCCATAGCACCAGCAGGGGGTGACAGAAAGGGTCGCAACGACATTCTCAGTGGAAAAATAGTCTTCACAAATGGCAGCTTCTGCCCCGCCGCCAATCGTTGTGGGCGAAACAACCACCTGTACCTGTGTGCCGTCAGGGTACCTGAGGGTCTCAATCAGTGATTTCGCCGCCTGGGCCAGGCCCATGGTCTGCTCCTCAAGGCTCTCACGGATGCCGCCCCATCTTCCATCAATGATCGGGCGGATACCAATTTTAGGGTAACGCATAACAATTCCTCCTATAATTTATTCTGAATGGGCTTAAGTATCTCTGAAATGCTGCGCGCGTCCCGTATCACTGTCTCCGGGTCGAACCTCGGTGAAGGACCGGAGACACTGACTGCAGCCAGGACATTTCCGGACCGGGAAAAAACGGGGACCGCAACACATCTTATGCCAAACTCGTGCTCCATATTGTCCACAGCGTACCCGTTGGTACGCACTTCCTGCAGCTGGACCCGGAGGGCCGCCGGGTCCGTGACTGTGCAGCCTGTGAATGCCCGCATGGGAGAAGACAGGACAGCTTCCTGTTCGTCCTGGGGCATAAAGGCCAGCAGGGCCTTCCCCAGGCCCGTACAGTACAGCGGCGCTCTTTCACCGAGAATGTTCCGTGTCTGCTGCTGGTTGGAGGGGTAAGCCGCTTCAATGTATAAGACTTCCCCATGGTCAGGGATCCCAAAATAGCATGTCTCATGCGTTACCTTGGCAATCTCATTGATATAGGGCAGGAAGGTGTCCCTCAGTCCCTGATGGCTGGAAACAATATAGGCAAGGTGCAGCACTTTCAGGCCAAGACCATACTTGCTGTTCTCCGGATTCTTGATCAGATAGCCGCACTGCTGCAGCGTGTTGAGAATGTTGAACACTGTGCTTTTCTGCAGCCCGAGCCGCCGGGCGATTTCTGATATGCCCAGCTCAGGCTCCTCAACAGAGAAGCAGTCCAGCACAGCCATGGCTTTAAAAAGAGATTTTACGGTATCTGCCATGTATCACAGCGCCTTTCTGACCCATTGTGCCGCCTGGTGCATCTGGCGTACTTCCTTCTGGAAAGTGGCAGTGAGTCCTTCCTGGGGAATCGTCCGGGAAAAAGCAGACGTAAGGATCCCTTCTGCCTCTTTCAGGTGGAACTTGGCGTTCACGGGATAGTATTGTCTTTCTATCTCAGAAAAAACGGTGAGGAAACTCTGAAGGGTTTCCGCCCTTTCACTGTCCGTTTCCCAGATTTCCATCAGAAGGCGGTAAAGCCCGGGATGGAAATTCATCATCACGCCCGAAAAGCCCGCCGCGCCAAGGCGCAAAGAGTCCAGAAGCGTTGTCGTGTTTGCATTGTACAGTTTCAGAGGGCTCCCTTCCAGTACCTTCAGGCGCTCCCCGATGACAGAAAGGTCGCAGCAGGTGTCTTTCATGAAGGCGAAGCGTCCGCTCTGTGCACAAAAATCCAGTTCCTCCAGCGTGATCAGGCGTTTAAAAGGATAGGGACACTCATAAAAGCCCAGCGGCAGTTCCGCAGGCAGTTCCTTCATGAGCGCCTTCAGGGCAGGAAGCAGGGAGGTGTGAGGGGCCCCCGGATGGACCAGCCTGTTCGTGATCAGAATCAGCGCATCGGGCCTGCACTGCGCGATGGCCTGAAGCTCCTCAAGCTGTCCCTGATAAGAATATGAGATGTGGCCGGATGCAATAACCGGAATATGGGCATGTTCCCTGACGAACTTTACAAGCGAGACCCTCTCCTGCAGGGTCAGAAAAAAAATCTCACTGGACTGGCACGCTGCAAAAAGACCTGTGGCGCCGTGGCTCTCATACCAGGCAATCAGTCTTTCCAGGGATGCCCAGTCAATTTCTCCTTCATCCGTAAAGGGTGTGATCATCACAGGCCATAGTCCCCGCATCTGGGCTTGAGCCATGGAAACATCTCCTTCTTCTGGTTCTGTTATGTATCTCTTATGACGTTCTGCATCGTTGAACGGTTCGATCATATGCTCTTTCTCTCCCTTTGTCAAGAGTGATTCACTTAATTATCAAATATTTTTTGTCCGATTTTTCCACCACTATTGACATGAACTTTAGGATATGCTACGCTATTAATGTCAGAACGCCGTTCATTTATGCTGAACATATGAGGTGAGCCCATGCTTGCTGTAACCAATCTTTTTGATGCAGGCGAAAAGCGGAAAAAACTGGAAAGCCATCTCCAGATCATTCATGAACCGACCGCTGCGTGGAACTATGCCCACCATCCTTTCCTCACATGGTTCGGCGGGCGCTTCATCCTCACCTTTTCTCTGGGCACCCATGATGAGGATGATGTGGGACAGAAGGTTATGGTCACCACAAGTGAAGACTTTGTGAACTGGACAGTTCCCCGGGAGCTGGCAGTGCCCGAAACCGGACGCAGTGTCCTCATTCCCTCCGGTCCCTGGAGCACAGAGGAGAGCGTGAACCAGTACCTTCTGCAGTTTTCCTATCAGGAAAGCGTCCTGGTAAACGGTCACAGGCAGCCTGGCAGCCGCGGAAGGGAAGACTGGTGCTATAGGGTCTTCACTTCGGATGACGGCGAGAACTATACCGAGACAGGAAGACTTGGGATCCATGAATTCGGCGGCAATATGCCTGTCCAGCGGCTGTCGTCGGGTCGGCTGTTCTCATGCGGCGGACAGTACTGTGCCTGGACAGACGATCCCCGGGGCCTGTGTGGCTGGAAAGGGGCACAGGTCTTCCCCGACGGCTTTGCCAGGGTCCATTCCCTGCAGCACCCGCTCCTCCCCGGCGAGGTCAGTGACACGTCCCTTGATCTGTGTGAGGGGTCCTTTCTCCAGTTTGGAGACGGCACGGTCCTTATGCTGCTCAGGTCCGGGACGCCTTATCTCTGGGGCAGCATTTCTGAGGACCAGGGACAGTCTTGGTCCCTTCCTCAGCCTACAGACTTTACCGATAACCGTACCAAATTTTTTCTTGGCCGGCTCCCTGACGGCCGCTATTACCATGTGGGCACACCTGACCCGTTCCCTCCCAGGACCCGTCACGTGCTTGCTCTTTCCCTATCTGATGACGGTATGCGCTTTGATCAGCATTTCCTTCTCGAGGACAGGCAGTTCAAAGGACGCTACCCGGGTCTGGATAAGAACGGGATCTACGGTTACCCTACCTGCCTGACCCGCGACGGAACCCTTTATGTGACATGCTCCATCAACAAGGAAATGATCTGTGTGATGCATGTCAGTCTCAGCGAACTATGAGGTGAATGGTATGAACACCCACACTTCTTCTTTGGGCAGACGCCTTGTTCGCGCCTTCCGGCGGGACAAGTGGCTGTATCTGATCATGCTTCTCCCGCTGATCTACTATGCCCTGTTCTGGTACTATCCCATGTACGGGGTAACGCTTGCTTTCAAGCAGTACAAGCCAAAGCTAGGCATCATCGGGAGCCCCTGGGCCAGCGAGAACGGCATGAAATATGTCAATCAGGTCATCAGGGACCCGTACTTCTGGACCGTTTTCCGCAACACCATCATTCTGAACCTGGAGAACCTTGCCATCACCTTCCCTGCGCCTGTGGTCCTCGCTCTGCTGCTCAATGAAGTCTCCCATCAGCGCTACAAGCGCGTGGTGCAGACCGTCACCTATCTTCCGCATTTTCTTTCCACAGTGGTTGTTGTCGGCATGATGAACTCCATGTTCAATTCAACTGGCATCGTCAACCAGATCATCTCGGGCCTGGGTTTCGAAAAGGTCAATTTCCTCAATGATGCGGCAACGTTCCGGCCCATGTACATCGGTTCCAACATCTGGCAGAACATTGGCTGGGACACCATCATCTTTCTCTCTGCCCTTTCCGGTCTGGACATGCAGCTCTATGAGGCAGCCAGAATCGACGGAGCCGGGAGATGGAAGCAGACCCTTCATATTACGATCCCGGGCATCCTTCCTACCATTATCATCATGCTGATCCTTGCCATGGGGAAAATCATGAACGTCAGCTACCAGAAAATCCTTCTGATGATGACCGGCTCCAACCAGTCCGTCTCAGACGTGATCTCGACATATGTCTACCGCCGCGGCATCACCAAGGCTGACTTCAGCTATGCCACAGCCGTCAATCTCTTCCAGTCCCTTGTTTCCCTCCTGTTTGTCGCTGTAACCAACTGGATTTCACGAAGAACCAGTGAGACTTCCCTTTGGTGAGGTGTCGCTATGAAGATCAGGGAAGGCGGCGGGAGCCGTACGGTATTTCAGATTGCCAATTACATTTTCCTTTTCATCATGATGATCATCTGTCTCTACCCCCTCTATCTCCAGCTCATCACATCCGTCAGCCACGGCCTTGAAGTGATGAAGGGCGGCATTACCCTTTTCCCGCGCAAAGTGACCTTCCAGACATATACGACCCTTGTGCGCGGCGAACTTTTCATGTATATGAAGAATACCATCCTGTATACCGTAACCGGAACCGCAGTGAACCTTCTGATGAGCTGCCTGTGCGCCTATCCGCTCTCCCGGCGCAGCTTCTCCGGCCGGAAAGCCTTCACCGCCATTGTCACAGTCACCCTGTTTTTTTCCGGCGGCATGATCCCGCTGTATCTGACCGTCAAACAGTTCGGCATGATGGACACCATCTGGGCCCTGATCCTCCCCGGTGCCATTTCCACATACAATATGATTATCATCCGGACAGCGTTCCAGTCCATTCCCGATTCCCTCATTGAATCCGCCCAGCTTGACGGTGCCAATGACCTGATCATCCTGTGCAGGATTGTCGTTCCGCTGTCAAAGGCCACGCTGGCCACCATGCTGCTCTTTTATTCCGTGACCCACTGGAACAGCTACTTTGATGCCATGCTCTACATCAACAAGAAAGATCTTTATCCCCTTCAGATCATGCTCCGCAATATGCTCATAGGCGGACTGTTCAATGAAGAAACCGCCATCGCCGGTGCAAGCGCCGACAGCTACGCAGTCACAGATGCCACGCTGCGTTCAGCAGCCATTATTGTGACAACACTGCCGATCCTGGTCGTATATCCCTTTGTCCAGCGCTATTTTGTCAAAGGGGTCATGATCGGTTCTGTCAAAGGTTGAACCCAATGGGGCCGGGTCCCCATGGTATATTACTCAAGGAGGTCCATTTTTATGAAGCGTACCATAATTGCCCTGCTTCTCGCTGTCGCACTCCTTGTCTCTGCCCTGTCCTTTGCCGGCGCTGAGACACTGCATGTGATGCGTGACGAGAACCCCAATCAGCCGATCAAAACCGATAATCTGAAGCTTCAGACCATCAAGGAAATTCTTGGTATCGACCTTGTGATCGAGGCCCCGCCGAAAGCTTCTTATACCGACAAAAAATCCGTCCTGATCGCAACGGATGACATGCCGGACATTATGTATGTTGATTTTGCTGACGTACAGGCCTATGCGCGTGACGGACTGTTCGTCAATCTTTCCGAGTACAGGGATCAGATGCCCCATCTGTTTGCCCTGCTCGATGCCAATCCTGCCCTCTCCATGGCAACCGTCGACGGCCAGTTCTACTCCGCCCCGACCCTCTACCGCACCAATCCGGACGCCACGCTCTCCGGCCCGCTTGTCAATTTCCGCACTGACCTGCTCGAAAAATACAATCTCCCCGTACCCACAACCTGGGATGAGCTGTACGATGTCATGGTCGCCATCAAGGAAAAGGAACCCAACCTGATCGGCATGACCAACCGCAAGGCCGGCAACACAACGGCGACGCGCAAGCTGCTTGACTGCGTCTCGTTCCCTCTCGGTTCCTACTCCACCATGTACATTGACAACGATCTGGACGGGAAATGGGTGTACGGTCCTGCCCATGAGAACTTCAAAGAAGTCCTCAAGTACCTCAACAAACTCTGGAACGCCGGCCTGCTCGACCCGGATTATGCCTCCATGACCAAGGACCTTTGGCAGGAAAAGCTGTCCTCCGGCCAGGCCATGTGCACCG
>CAMNGW010000088.1 GCA_946538615.1 uncultured Clostridia bacterium | reverse complement strand
GAGGGTGTTGACCAGCATGGGGGCAAAGGTTGCGTCCACCAGCAGGGCCTGGCGGTAGTTCTCAAGCCCAACAGGGACTTTGGAAACGCCGCCCAGCGGCACGATTTTCACCTCATGGAAGCTGTAGTTGATCAGCTCCGCCATGGGCGTCAGGAACAGCAGGAAAAAGCCCAGAAGCCAGGGCAGAAGGAAGATCACGCCCCAAAGCGCGGTCTTTTTGGCGAAGGAGAGGCGGTAGTACCACCCTCTTTTCCTTTCCCGCGGGAGTTTCCGGTCATGATTCACGGCGAAGCCTCCTCTCTGACCACATAGCCCAGGGCGGGCACGGACACGCCGTCCGCCTCCGCGCTGGTTTTTCCGTAGTTCAGGTACAGTGTGACACCGTTGTCCCACACACATCTGCGCACCGTGGCACTGAGGATGTCATGGCTGACAAGACGGGCGGAGCACACTCTGGTGTAAAAATCATTGTATTCCCGGTACAGGGCCGCAGCGGTGTCCATGACCTGCTGGTACTGCACGGAAAAGTAGGCCATATAATCCATGTCCCCGGTATTGGCAAACAACAGCGGGTCCTGCCAGGAGAAGGTGAAGCGGGGCGCGGAAAGGCTCTCCATGGCCCACAGCAGGTGACATTCCATGCCCAGGTAGCTCTCCTTGTTCCAGGAAGCGGAGGAATAGGGCATGCTGCCGTCCAGCACCCATTGCAGGAAGGGAACCGACGCATCCGTGATGGCGAACCCGTTGTCGGAGTCCGGCAGGCCGGTGGCGCCGTCTGCATAGCGCAGGGCATAGAGCATGGGCGCGTCCAGGATCAGGGCATACTGACTGCCCACCTTTTCAAGGGCGCTTTCGTATCTGGGCACAGCAGAGATGCGGCTCAGGTTCTGACGGCGCTTGAAGTCCCCTATAGGGATATTGCCAAGATCGTACAGGTTGAGGCCGTCCGCTTTCAGACGCTGGAGCTGGCCCAGCGTTTTCTGTATGTACTCTTCCAGATCATAAGGGGAAATGTAGTAGCCGGGGTGACTGGTACGGGCATGCCTGAGCACCGGCTCACCGAAGGTGTAGGCCTGGGCGGGTTCGCCGTCGTGCTTGCGGGAGGCCTGGGTAAGGGGGTTGAAGCCCCGGGTCGAATAGACCCTTCCCATGTACACGCTGGGGTACAGCCTGTCGCCGTTTGCGCGAAGGGCAGCTGCCAAGTCGGACAGTTCCTTTTCACTGCCCATGCCCCTGTCCAGGCTCAGCCGGCTCAGGGCCGCATTCTTGATCCCACCGGTAAAGAGCCCGGCATAGAGGAGGCGGATATTGCGGATGCCCGCTTCCCTGGCGCTTGCATAGATTTTCTGCGCCTCACTCAGCCTGGTCGCCTGTACGGAGGAGGAATAAGGGATGCCCAGGAAAAATGCGTCCTTTCGCACGGCGCCGAGCACTTCCATGAAGAAAGGTGCCTGCGCTTCCCTTTCCCGTTCCTCAAGCAGGCCCCGGGACAAAAGGTACTCCCGGTAGGCTCTGGCCATGTCCAGCCAGCTGCCTGCTTCGTCCGTGAGCCAGCGGTAGCGCACCGTGATCTCGCCCTGGTACACGTCTTCACAGTAGCGGGGACTGGTTACGCTTTCATTGCCCGCCAGGGACACGTTTTCCACTTCACGCAGGGTAAAGGAGGTGCCTACCCGGTTGAACTCGTCGCTGCGGCCCGACGTGCTGGCTGAAATGACCGCAAGCTCCGCGCCCTTTTCAATGATGGCCAGCATGGCGCTGTCGGTGCGCTTCAGGCCGTACACAGGAAGGGCTACATCCTGCCGGGGGGACACATAGGTGCTGGCGTTCACCAGCGCGTCCCGGCCGTAGACCGGCATGGAATACGCGGTCACAGCGGCCTTCCGGTTGTTGAGCTCAATGAGTGCGCCGCATCCGTCCGGCACCAGGATGAAGCCCTCCTGGGAGGTGTCTGCAGACAGGAAATAAGGCAGGAGCTCCAGCACCGTCACTTCATTGCCTTCGGTGAAGGTGACCTGGTCACAGGGGACCACGGCCAGCAGGTCGTCCCCGTCAAGGAGGAAGCGCAGTGTCACGCCCACCTCCGGCAGGTAGGTCCTTTCATAGTTCACGGCGGCGTTGTCCTCTTCCATGTCCGCCTCGGTATAGATGCCGCTGCCGAAGATCAGCTCGTGGACCTGCTTGATGAGCAGGGCGCTCAGGGAATCATCCTTGATCCGGATCATGTACTCCTGCTCAAGGCCCGCGATCCTGACAGCACGGTAATTTTCGTTGAATTTCTTTTTATCGCTGGCGCTCCAGCCGGCCCCCTCCAGCAGGCGCTGGTACTTGTCGGCACGGATGCCTTTGGGCAAATCGTCTATGATAAAGGTATCATCGCCTATGACAAAGCGGATCTCCACGCCGTTTTCAATCAGTTCCCATGTGAAGGTACCCGTCTGCAGGGACTTTGAATAGCTGTCATAGGTGGTGGTCGTGGCGTTCTGGGCATTGGTGATAAAGGTGACCAGCAGAGCAGATTTCTGCGTGTTCTTTATGGTTTTATTGCCCTGCTTCCCTTCCATCACGCAGCTGTCCCAGGTTTTCCCCGTGGCAAGGTCCACCAGGCGCACCTGCAGGGTGTCTGGGCTGATCAGCAGGGCCCTGTTCTCACTCTGGGCGGCCAGGATAAAGCCCTTGTCCAGTCCGGGCAGTTCCTGGGCGCACGCGCCGGGAGCACCTGAAAAGAGCAGAAGTATGCCAAGCAGCACGGCATATAACAGTCTGTTTGCTTTCATCGCGCGCCTCCTTTCCGGCATCAGAAGAATTTCAGCATCAGTTCCTTGCTCAGCACGGTGATGAAATCCACCACATCGGAAACCAGGGCAAAGAGCAGCATCAGAATGAATACCAGCACCATCATGGCAAGCAGCGTCAGAATGAGGCTGCCGATACAGCGTCCGAAGCTGTATTCGTGCACAACGGCAAGGCCGATGAACAGATAGACGGAAAACAGCACGCCGCCAATCGCCGTCAGGGCCGTGACAATCACCATCTCATCGAGCACCAGCACATTGGAGAGCAGGAGGCACAGCAGCTGCAGCAGGCACATGGGGAAAATGGCGTACATGGTCACCTGGAAGATCTCCCCCAGCTTGCCCTTGCCGTCCAGAAGGGTCGTCACGCACCAGTTTCCCAGCACGAACAGGCCCACAGGAAAGAGCACCGTCAGGGCAAGGTAGAGGCTGTTGACCCGGTAAATATCGTTGTAATTGATCAGGAAGCCGGTGTACACATAGCCCATCACCGCGGTAAGCGATTCCAGGACCAGTACAGAGAAGGCGAACGCGTAGCTGCCCCGGCGCTCAAACTTCATTTCATCAAAGCGCTTGAAGGGGCGCGTCAGCAGCCTGAAGGGGAAGACCAGGAACGTCTCTTTGAACCACTTCAGACCCTTTGGCACAGTGTGCGGCGTACGGGCGCTGCCCTTCTTTTTCCTGAGCAGCCGGAGCACCGCGATGAGGATGACAAGGCCCAGAGCAATGCCTGTGCCCAGTACAAAGTTTTCCCTGATCGCAGCGGTGCGGACCTTTTCATAGGCCTTGTCATAGTAGACCCGGTCCTCACCCTTTTTCAGGTACTCCATGGCCTCCTCGTAGCGTCCGGCCCGCAGCAGCATGCGCCCGATGCCGGAATAGGCCAGGTTGAAGTTATGGTTGTAGCGGAGCGTCTCCTGCCAGTACCCTGCGGCGGTTTCATAGCCGTACTGGTACTGGCTGCGCACGGCGTTCATGAGCGCCTGGCCGTAAAGCGTGGGAGAAAAGATCTCAATGGACTGGGACAGGGCGTCCAGCACCAGGATGTTGTCGCCGATGAAGGCGATGTCCACGGGGTTGCGGAAGTACCCTTCCCTGTCCCCCGGGCCGCCAAAGACAAACAGCAGGCTGTGGTCCTCATTGTAGGCAAACACCCTCGAACGCGTGGAATCCAGGCAGATGTACACCCCGCAGTCATTGGTGTCCACGGAGATGAACTGGGACGGTCCCGTGGGAATGCCGAAACCCGACTGGTTGAACCACAGGTCCCCCGAGGGATACGCCTGCTGGTCGGGCACCTTGATGATGTTCTCTCCCCTGGCGTTGAGGCGCTTGATGGTCTCCTGCTCGCTGCCAAGGAGCGTGGCAAACAGGAAGCCGTCCTGGTCAATGCACAGATTGGTAAAATCGCTGGGCAGCCAAAGGGACTGGCGGGAGCGCTGCTCGCGGGTGGAGAACACGCGCCACAGAAGCTGCCAGGGCGTGAACTTGACTTCGTTCACCCCGAAGAACCGGGTGAAGGAGCCGTCGGCGTTGAGCTCCAGAATGCCCTCATACATGCCTTTGGAGATCACGTACAGCCGTCCCGCGTTGTCCACTACCATTTTGGTGGGGCGGTACTTGACGTTTTCATAGCCCGTGATCTGGGGACGTTCCATGACCCTGTTCAGGGTGAAATCGGGGTTCAGGTGCAGGATCCGGGACTTCTCACTCTGGGTGATGTAGATATCGCCCCGGGGCGTCACGGTAACGCCGGAGCAGGCATCCAGTTCTGTCTGCGTGCCGTCCTCACCCGCAACTGTTCTGACCGCGCAGCGGAAGGACAGGTCATGGTTGAGCACCACCAGGCGCTTGGCGCACAGGATATAAACGGCATCACCGGTCACAAAGGCGTCCACCATGCCGTCCAGCCCGTCGATGCCTTCGTAGTCCCTGGCCGTCAGGGAATATGCCAGGGTGTAGGCGGGCGGCGCGGAAACCGGCTCCCGGTGCATGGTGTACAGGTAATTGCTGCTTCCTGTCCGTCCGTCAGCCGGAGAAGGCACAGGGAGCACAAGCAGGAGCAGAAGCAGGCATAGCATCCGTTTTTTCATACGTGCACCCCCTCACTCCTTGATGCCGGAGGTGGCCATGGTTTCCAGCACATTGGACTGGGAAATCGTGAACAGCACCACCGGTACGGTAAACATTAGCAGCGATATGGCCGCCACGACCCCCGAGCGTGCCACGCCGGAGCCAGAAAGCTGGCTGAGCATGGCGGGCAGGGGCTTGATGTTCTCGGTATAGATGAAATTGCCGCCTGTTGCGCCCCACAGGCTCTGGAAGGACACGATGAACAGGGTGATCCAGGCGGGCTTGACCGCCGGCATGACCACCCGCCAGAGCATGACAAAGTAGGTGGCGCCGTCTATGCTGGCCGCGTCAATGAGGGCGGTGGGCACCTGCTCCATGAAGTTCTTCATCAGGAAGAGTCCAAGGGACATGGACAGGGCCGGCAGGATCACTGCCCAGTAGCTGTCCACCAGGCCCATATAGCTCATGATCACGTAATTGGGCACGGCGGTGACGGCCGTTGAGAACATGAGCGACATGAGCACCAGGCTGGAGAGGAGCTTGCTGCCCGGGAAACGGAACTTGGCCAGGGGGAAGGCTGCCATGCAGCTGAGCACGATATGGCCCACTGAGCCAAAGATCACAATGAACAGCGTGTTGAAAACGTACCTGGAGAAAGGCACCAGGGAATCGGCCAGCAGTTCGCTCAGGTCATGGAAGTTGTCCATGGTGGGCTGGATCACAAACAGCCTGGGCGGGAAAATGAACAGTTCGTTGATGGGCTTGAAGGCGTTGGATACCATGAACACCACGGGAAAGAGCATGAGCAGGGCCAGCAGGAACAGACAGACCAGAAGCGCTATGCTGCCCGCCGTGGAGCGGTTGCTCCGGCCCTGGGTCATGAGCCGCGCGAAGGCGGAACGGTGCATCTTTTTCTGCTGTCTTTCCGCTTTGCGCATGATTTTCCGGATTTTTTTCCGGTTCTTTGTGAGCTTTTCTTTTTTCACTTATGTGCCCACCTTTCCCAGGACGCGCTGCACGATTTTATTAATGGACAGCATCAGGAAAAACAGGATCACGGCGATCGCACAGGCATAGCCCATGTCCAGACGGATGATGCCGTAGTCATTGAGATGGTTGATGATGGTATGGGTGGCGTAATTGGTGGAGGGGAAGCCGTTGAGGGCCACGGTCACATCCGCCACGGCCAGGGAGTTGGTGACCGCCATCACCGCGCCGAAGAGCAGCTGGGGCACCATGTTGGGCAGGGTGATGTACCACAGCTCCTGCCAGCGGTTCTTCACCCCGTCCACCTCGGCAGCCTCATACTGGGCGCGCTCCACGCCCTGCAGGCCCGCTATGAAGGACAGGAACCCCACGCCCAGGCTCATCCACAGCGAAACCAGGATCACGATGGCCATCATATAATTCTCATCGCGCAGCCACAGGATGGGCGTGGAGATCAGGCCCATATTGAGCAGCCGGGAATTGACAAAGCCATAGGCGTCGCCGGAGAAGAGCTGGGTGAAAATCACGTAGGCATTGCCCGAAATGCTGGGCGCGTAGAAGATGACCGTGAGCAGTGCGCGCAGCTTCGGGGGCAGCTCGCAGAGCATCCATGCCATGAGGAAGGAGAACAGGTACCCGAAGGGGCCCGTGACCACAGCCAGGACAAGGGTGTTCTTGACAGCCTTTGCGAAGATGGGGTCATCCAGGAACAGACGGATGTAGTTTTTCATGCCGATAAAAACCGGCGACTGGAGAACATTGAACTGGGTGAAGCTGAAAAAGATGGAGATCAGGACCGGGACAACCGTAAAGGCACAGAAGAAAATCATGTAGGGCAGCATCATCAGGTACAGCTGCCGGTATTTTTTTGCCTGCTTCACGCCGTACTGAAAGCGCGTGAGACTGCGCTCCGGATGATGGGTCATGGGTCCCTGCCTCCTTCCTGTGCTGTTTCCAGACCAAATTCGGTGCGTTTGGCATCGATTTCCTCATTGATGAGTTCCACGTTCTCATACAGCGTGTCCGCTGCGTTTTCATAATTGGTGATGACGCTCACAAAAGCGTTGTTCAGGTAGCGGCCGGTGATGTAGCCCCCCGGCACCTGGGGGATTCCCCGCAGGGTGGGCAGGGCCTCGTGGAGCACCTTGCGCACATCCAGGTTCCACGCCACCCGGTCAAAGGCTTCCAGGTTGGCCACCAGATAGCGCCCGGCCTGGCCCAGCACCGCTTCCATCTCACGGGCATAGGCGGTCTGGGTATCGCCGGATACCCACCATTTGAGGAACACCCAGCTGTCCTCTGCCGTGCCGTGCCTGTCCACCGAGTTTTTGATGATCATGCTGGCGCCGGTCACACACGGTACGCTGCGCACCACGCTGCCGTCCTCAAGACGGGTCCCCGGCACCTGGGCAATGCCCCAGGCCCCGCGGATCTCTGGTGCGGATACCGCAAGGCGCGTGTAGGTGGACAGGTCCACGATCCCAAGGGGCACCTCGCCCAGACGGAAGCGGGTGACAAAATCAATGTCCCGCGGGAAGCCGTGCTGGGTGTAGAACTGTGTCCACCACTTGAAGACGGCGTTCGCATCGTCATTGCCCAGCAGGCACCGTGTGCCGTCCTGGGTATACAGTTCCCCGCCTGTCTGGAAAAGACGGGACAGGAACACCGTGTTGATGGGCACAGAATTGCCCATGGAAAGCACAGCGCCCATGGTGGAGGGCGGGGCCGTGTCCAGATAAAGCTCCATGTTGTAGCGCTGCAGCTCCGGGATGAGGGAAATCAGGTCGTCCCAGGTTTCAGGCACCTTAAGGCCCATCTCATCCAGAATGTCCCTGCGGTAGAACAGCACGGGAAAGCTCATCTGGTCCGGCAGCGCAAAGCAGCCGTCCTGATAGAGGAAGCCTTCCATGGCTGCAGGCAGAAACTGGGCAGCGGTCTCTTCAAAATCCGGGAACTGTCTGAGGTCCAGCGCTGCGCCGCGGAAAGCGAAATTCACCGGCGCTGTATTGCTGATCTGCAGGGCCACGTCCGGCCCGTTGCCGGTAAAGGTGGACGGCAGGAGCACATCGGCATTGATCAGGCGCAGGTTCACCCGGATGCCCGTCTTTGTCTCAAAGCTTTCATTGATCAGGCGGCGGATCACCTCAAACTGGTCCCGGCCCGTGCTCAGCCACACATCAATGGAGCGTCCCGTATCCTCCACGGAACTGCTGGCCACGTTATAATCGTTGAGGAAGCTCCCCACAAAGGCCCTGATCGTGTGCCATGCGCCTTCAAAGAAGTTCCCGTCTGCCCGGGCTGCGGGCAGTTCGCGGCCCGCCAGCAGGAAATAATCGATTTTCATGGGCTGGTCCTTGAAATCCAGCACCGACTTGCCCATGGCCGTTATGCACTCCTTGAAGGCCGACAGCCTGCGGGGCCACTGCTCCTCGCTTGCCGTGAGCTCATCCATCATGGCAAGGAGCCGGGTCAGGGCCGCTGTTCTCTCGCTGCCCGAACCTGTCAGAGCGGTGAGGTCAGCGAGGATCCCGTTGAGTTCCTCTTTGCACAGCGCCAGGTTCTGCTGCAGGTCCGGAATGCGGGTAAAGAGCTGGTAGCTCTGGTAGGTGTCGGGATTTGTGCCCGTGATGGCAATGATCTGCCGGTAGATATTGTTGAGCTTCACCGTCTGCTCATCAATGCTGCGCAGGATCCGCCCCATGTCCCCAAGCGTCACTTCCAGTGACAGGTTGTGGGTGCCCTTGCTCAGATAAAACCAGAACTCCCTGGGTTCCTCCCGGCTGTTCCCGGGATCCTTCCGGTGGTCCCGCAGCGGTGACAGCTGGAAGGAGCCGCTGTGGTAAAATCTCAGGTCTGCTGCCTCCCTGAAGGGGACATCACCGTCCACCGTCAGCTTCCTGGTGGCATACAGGCCGCGCAGATCACTCTGCTTGAAGCGCATCACGATGCGGTACAGCCCGTCCTCCGGCGCCTCCACGTCCCAGGAGATCCATTCCCCGGGCTCGTTCCATGCGGTATCACCGATGCAGTTGAGCACGATATTGGAGGGGTGATAGGGTTCGGAAAGCGGGGACGTACGGTCATTGACAGGATAAAAGCTGGGCGCGGATTTGAGCGCGGCGTTTTCCGCCTGGTACTTCACAGCCTCCGTGTCGGCGTACTGTGCGCCGGATGCGAGGCAGGCCTCCAGATACTCATCGTAGGATGGAACCTCCCGCGGACAGGAAAGCGTGATCCTGTCCAGCACCATCCCCTCCTGCAGGGCGGACAGCCGCAGCGTGTTTTCCCCTTTGGGCAGGAAAAAGCGGAAATCCTCCGTCACGTAGCCTTCCGCGTCCGTCAGTGCAGTCTCCCGCCACTGAGGGGTCTGTACCTGGGACGGGAAAGGCTGGTTGCCCGTGACCTGCTGATAGTCCCGGTTCACATCGTTCCACATGCGGGAAAAAGCCAGCTCTCCCGCCTCGTCAAAAGGAAGCGCACCGTTGATATACAGGGCGCGCAGCATGTCCCCTCCGCTGCCGCTGCCCGGGAAATACCGGAAACGGATCTCATACAGGGCATCCTCGGGCACTGTGATGATCCACTCCGTAAAACCGCCCTCAGCGGTTTCCACGCCTGCCCCGTCCGCAAACACAGCAGTCTCTCCGGCGGCGCTGTAATCCTGTGCCATGATCACGATATCTTCCCGTGCACCGGGAATGCTGGCGTACTGCCGCCGGTACGCCTCATAGCTGTCTGTCAGTGCGGGCGATACTGCCAGGCACAAAAGGAGCCCCAGCATCCATCCCAACCATCGCCTGGCCACAGATGCATCACCGTCTTTCTTATAGGATAAGGCAGGGCAGAACAGCCCAAAGTGAAAGGTCCAGCCCATACTGAAACGGGACGCCCATACGGGCGTCCCTGTCCTGTTTTACGGAAAATCAGTCGATGTAGCCCGCATCACGGAAGCTGGCTTCGATTTCCGGCACAGCCGCTTCAAAGGTGGAGCGGATGGCGGTGCCGTCATCGAACGGCTTGCGCGTGAGACCGTACAGGCTCACTTCCCCACCGTAGCTCTTGCCAAGGCCAGCACTGTTCAGGTTGGCAATGGGGTTGAACTTGGTGTGCATCTTGAGCCATGTGTGCAGTTCAGCGGAGAGCTCGTCAGCAAACATTCCTTCAGGTTCGGGCATATAGCCGGGTTCAGCTTTGGCCTTGATCTCTTCCTTCTCTTCTTCTGTGAAGAGCAGGTCATACATCAGGTGCACCAGCGCCTTGTTGACATAATCGGCATCCATGCCGGGGAAGTCCACTTCAGCGCCTTCCAGCACAGTGCCGGTCAGGCCCATGTCATAGTAGCTGCCATAGTAGTTTTCAAGGCTGGTATAGTCGCCTTCCACTTTCAGGGTAGCGCCGCTGCCCCACGGATAAGGTACGAAGCCCCAATCCAGGCCATTGCTGTTCAGGCCGCCCATCTGCCAGCCGGCACGGTGCGTCATGGCCACTTCAACACCCTGATCAAAGGTAGCGCCGGGGGTTCCCCAGTAATCGGGCTCGCCTTCTTCGCTGCGGTTCACAGGACGCACGCAGCCTGCGGCGATGAGTTTTTCAAGGAGCTCGAAGGTCTCGATGTATTCATCGCTGGTAAGGCCGAGGGTGAAGTCCGTGTGCACAGCCATCTCGCCGCCGTTGGCGGGAGGTGCAAAAATTCCCCAGTAGTTGGGATCGATGAAGAAAGCATAGGTGCCCTCGGGCAGCTTGCTCTGCAGTTCCACCATATAATCATAGAAGGAATCATAGTCCCACTTGCCCATGGCGAACATTTGACCGGGATCATATTCCATGCCGGCTTCCTCGATCATGGCACGGTTGAACACAAGACCTTCAGGTCCGGGGAAGCCAGTGATGAAGCCATAGCGGGCATCGCCAGTCAGGCCGGCATCCTTGAACAGCTGGGGCATGTCAATCTCGTCCAGGGCGGGGGTGATATCCGCCAGGGCATTGTTGGCTGCCAGGTTCATAACCCACATGGAGGACAGATTGTTGGTGACATGCCAGGCGGGAGCACCGCTGGATACAGACAGGATCCACTCTGCAGGCATATCGTCCCACTCAGAGGTAGAGGTGTAGAATTCGAAGTTGCAGTTGTAGGCTTCCTTGATGGCTTCGTAACGGGGCAGCCATTCAGCCTTGTCCACGTCAGATGTCTCTTCCGCGTAGGGATTCACAGCGTCCCACATACGCAGCTTTACGGTGTTGCCCTGCAGGTCATAGCCTTTCTCGTTCACGGCGAAGGCAATATTTGCCATGCTCAGAACCAGGGCCAGCACGAGTACCAGAGATAACAGTTTCTTCATGTAGGATTCCTCCTTTTTTTATATAAGGCCGCTGGGGCCATGGGTACAAAAACGCTGCAGACCGGGCATGCCGGGGCATATGGAATTGTACGGAACGCACAGTACATTGATGATATGGCTCAAGGAAAACTTTGCATATGGGATTGTACGGACAGCGCCGAAGTCGGTTGGTCAGATACTCAGAAGGCCGGAATTACAAGGATGCATATTGATTTGCCGGAACGTATACTATGTTTTTCTGTCTCAATCATAGCTGTCTGTTCATCACTTGTCAATGCCTGTCAACAAAATTCAGAAAAAAAATCGAGCGTGTTTACACGTATCTGTACCGCCCGTATGTGTCTGAATGCATCATGGTTGCAATAAAGCGTGCCGTATCATAGAATAAAGAAAGCAGAAAGAAATATGCTTCTTTCTTTTGCGCAGTTTCCGGAACAGGCTGACCCTTTTCCCATAACCCTGATTCCAAAAAGACCGACCCTGGCTGGACGAAAGGAGATCCCACCATGTCTTCCTACACTGTGAAAAAAACACCCGGTGACACCGCCTGGTTCAGGCACGACCGCTTCGGCATGTTCATCCATTGGGGGCTGTATGCCCTGCCTGCCAGGCACGAATGGGTAAAGTGCTACGAAAAGATCCCTGAGAAAAAGTACGACCAGTATTTCCGTTATTTTGACCCGGACCTTTATGATCCCAGGGAATGGGCACGCACTGCGAAAGCAGCGGGCATGAAATACGCGGTGATCACCACCAAACACCATGAAGGCTTCTGCATGTTTGACAGCCAGTGGACTGATTACAAGTGCACGAACACGCCGGCGGGACGGGACCTGGTGCGCGAATTTGTGGATGCTTTCCGCGCTGAAGGACTCCGGATCGGTTTCTACTATTCTCTGATTGACTGGCACCATCCGGATTTTCCCATCGACGTCCACCATCCCAGACGGGACGATCCCGACGCTTTCGAACAGAACCAGGGCCGCGATACGCGCAAATATGCCCTTTACATGCGCAATCAGGTGCGGGAGCTGCTTACAAACTACGGTAAAATCGATATCCTGTGGTTTGACTGGTCCTACCCCGACCAGCATGGCGGG
>CAMNGW010000087.1 GCA_946538615.1 uncultured Clostridia bacterium | reverse complement strand
GAGGAAAACCATGCTTGACAGTCTGGGCAGGAACATCCATTACCTGAGGCTGTCCATCACGGACCGCTGCAACCTCAGGTGCCGCTACTGCATGCCCGAAAAAGGCGTGACCGGCCTGCACCATGATGATGTCCTCAGTTATGAAGAATACCTGAGGCTGGTTCACATCATGACAAAGCTTGGCATCGATTCTGTCCGGGTCACAGGGGGCGAACCAACCGTACGCCGAGACTGGCTTTCTTTCATCGCGGGTCTCCGCGATGTTCCGGGAATCCATCGCATTTCCATGACAAGCAATGGGATCCTTTTTAAGGATATGGCCCACAAAGCCAGACAGGCGGGGCTGGACGCCATCAATATTTCATTGGATACCGTCAATGAAGCAGACTATGCACACTTTACCCGTCTGGGTACAGTCGCACCTGTATTAACGTCTGTTGACCAGTCCCTTGATGCCGGGCTTCAGGTCAAGATCAACTCGGTTCCCATCGCAGGAATGGACCTTGACGGGATTCTGGATACCGCGGAGCTTGCGCAGAAAAGGCCCATATGCGTCCGCTATATCGAGCTGATGCCGTTGGGAATGGGGTCTTCCCTGTCCGGTATTTCTTCGGACCGGCTTATGCAAGCACTTGAAGAACGCTTCGGGCCGCTTGTGCCTGATCCCAAAAAGCACGGCGACGGACCTGCTGTTTATTATAAGCCTGAAGGCTTTACAGGGAGTATCGGCTTTATCTCGGCCCTCTCTCACGCTTTCTGCCGCAACTGCAACCGGGTAAGGCTTACTGCAGACGGCGCCCTCAAGCTGTGCCTGAACCATGATGCTGACCTTGAACTGAAGCCCCTGCTGCGTTCTGGGGCAGGAGATCAGGAGATTCTTGATGCTCTGGAAAAAGCTTTTTTCCGCAAGCCGACTGAGCACAATTTTGGTGCTCCCGTGCCTGACCGCGAATCGCGGAGCATGAACGCCATAGGAGGATAACATGTTAAAAGGAATCATACGTGCAGTCTGCACCAGCCCTGCAAAGGGCACCGAAAAAACCAATGTGCACCAGGCCCACCTCATTGAAGACTGGGGTATTGCCGGCGATGCGCATGCCGGAAAATGGCACCGTCAGGTTTCCCTCCTGTCCTATCAGAAAGTCGAGGCTTTCAACCTTCAGGGCGCCTGCGTTTCTGATGGTGCTTTTGGAGAGAACCTTCTCGTGGACGGCATTGACTGTGCCAGACTGCCCATCGGCACACGTCTTCAGTGCGGTGATGTGCTTCTGGAAGTGACACAGATCGGTAAGGAATGCCATTCCGGCTGTGCGATTCAACAGCGCGTCGGCTACTGCATTATGCCTCACGAAGGTATCTTTGCCCGCGTTCTGCAAGGCGGGGACATCCGGGAAGGTGACGAGATCCATACCCTGGATACTGTCAAGGAGGCGCAATAATATGTTCCGTGCCATCGTCATTACCCTCTCCGACAAAGGAGCACGCGGTGAACGGGAGGATGTCTCAGGCAAAGTCATCGAAGATATGCTCACAGAAAACGGTTATGCTGTTGTGGACCGCCTTCTCCTTTCGGATGATGAAAAACCTCTCACAGAGGCGCTTATCCGTCTTTGCGATGAAAATGCGGCTGACTTGATCCTCACAACAGGCGGCACAGGCTTTGCACCCCGCGATCATGCTCCTGAAGCCACCCTTGCTGCCATAGAGCGCCAGGTCCCCGGCATCCCAGAGGCCATGCGGTACTACAGCCTTCAGATCACACCTCGCGGCATGCTCAGCCGCGGCGTCGCCGGCATCCGCAAACAGACACTCATCGTGAACCTTCCCGGCAGTCCTAAAGCTGTCAAAGAAAATCTTTCACCTGTTCTGCCTGCCATTGATCATGGTCTGAAAATGCTCGTTGGGACCATGCAGGAATGTGCTGTCAACGCAAAGGACTGACAGCTGGTGTTCTGTCATAGCCATCTCCGGCTTTATGGCATGTAAATTCATGCCTTTAGCATATTCTGTCCCTGAAACACGGGACAAATGAGGAGGATGTCAATGAACATCTCAAAACTTTTCTCCCTTGTCCTTGCCATGGCGGTCCTGCTGACTGCAGCTCCAGCTGTGGCGGACACAGAACTGGTTGTCTTTGCCGCCGCTTCCATGACAGAGACGATGAACGCCATTAAAACCATGTACGAGGAAGCCCATCCTGATGTCACGGTCGTTTATAATTTCGACTCTTCCGGGACCCTGAAAACACAGATCCAGGAAGGCGCAGACTGTGACGTCTTCATCTCAGCTGCGCAAAAACAGATGAATCAGCTGGACATCGCTTCCGATCCTTCTGTCAATACAGAAAGTCTGGACTTTGTCCTCCAGGGCAGCCGTGTCAACCTTGTGGAAAACCAGGTGACCCTCGTCGTTGCAGAAGGCAACCCCAAAAATATCACGACCTTTGACAGCCTCGCTGAAAAGCTGAAGAACCATGAAGTGTTCCTGGCCATGGGCAACGCAGATGTGCCAGTCGGTCAGTACACCCAGAAAATCCTCGCTTACTATCATCTTGATGAAGATGAGCTTGCCAGGGCCGGGTGCATCACTTATGGCTCCAATGTCAAAGAAGTCACCACCCAGGTCTCTGAATCATCCGTGGACTGCGGTGTGATCTATGGCACGGATGCTTATTCTGCCGGTCTTACGGTTGTAGATGCCGCTACAGCAGAAATGTGCGGTTCCGTCATCTATCCCGCTGCCGTTCTCAGGACCAGCAAAAATCCTGAGGCTGCCCAGGCGTTCCTCGATTATCTCTTCACTGAAGAAGCCGCCTCAGTCTTTGCTTCCGTTGGTTTTACCCCCATCCCCAAAGCCGAATAAATCACTGGCCGGCCAGTTTCCGTGCTGGCCGGCCTTGTCAGTAAAGCGGTGTACACGATGATTTCAAACCTGGTCCCATCCTCTTTTTCCTGGTTTCCCCTTTGGAACAGCCTGCGCATCGCCGCCATTGCTTCTGTGCTCGTATTCTTCCTGGGTATTGTTTGCGCCTACTATGTGTCCAGACTGCCAAAACTTGTCAAAGGCATCCTCGATGTGGTACTTACGCTTCCCATGGTTCTCCCCCCGACGGTATGCGGCTATTTTCTGCTGCTCATCTTCGGGGTAAAGCGTCCCGTGGGAGCATGGCTCCTGCAGTTCGGCATCAAAGTCGTCATGACCTGGTACGGTGGCGTGCTGGCTGCGCTTGTCGTATCGTTCCCTTTGATGTACCGCACAGCCCGAGGCGCTTTTGAGGCTTTCGACAAAACACTCGCCTACTCCGGTCAGACGCTCGGCCTGAGCAATACCTATATCTTCTGGCGCATCCGTATGCCAAACTGCCGTCAGGGCATTCTCGCCGGCTTTGTCCTGGCTTTTGCCAGGGCCCTGGGAGAATACGGCGCCACATCCATGCTCATTGGCTATACACCGGAGCGCACAGCCACCATATCCACAACAGTCTATCAGCTCTGGCGGACCAATGATGAGGCGGGTGCCATGTTCTGGGTCCTCATCAATCTTCTGATCTCAGCCGTTGTCCTGCTTACAGTGAACATGCTTGAAAGCCATCAGAAAAAGGCGGTGAAACCTTCATGATCTGTGAAACAGACATTGAAAAGCACCTTGGTGACTTTACGCTCAGAGCGTCTTTCACTGCGAAGCAGGGCATCACCGGTCTTCTCGGGGCTTCAGGGTGCGGCAAGAGTCTTACACTCAAGTGCATTGCCGGTCTGGAGAGGCCAGACAAAGGCAGGATCGTTCTGGATGATACTGTTCTTTTTGACAGCGGGCACACAGATCTGCGTCCCCAAAAACGCCATGTCGGCTATCTTTTTCAGCATTACGCCCTCTTTCCCAACATGACGGTCCGGCAGAATATCCTCTGCGGTCTGCACCATGAAAAGGACAGACAGGCAAAAGAAAAAGCGCTCAAAGAAGCGCTTGATTTCTTCCAGCTGACTTCACTTAAGGACCATAAGCCGCATCAGCTCTCAGGCGGACAGCAGCAGCGCGCGGCACTGGCACGGATTCTCGTTTCAAAGCCGCGTCTTCTGCTGCTCGACGAACCCTTTTCGGCCCTTGACGCCCATCTCCGTCTGAGGCTGCAGATTGAAATGCGCGACATCCTTCATTCTCTTGATATTCCTGCGATCATGGTCACGCATGACCGGGACGAGGCCTATCATATGTGTGACCATATTGCCATTATGGAAAACGGTTTCCTTGTATCCCCCCGTCCCGCAAAAGCCCTGTTTGCTGATCCGGCTTCCGAATGCGCCTGCATCCTGACCGGCTGTAAGAACCATGCACGGGCCCGGAAAGTGAGCGAATATGAACTGGAAGCCATTGACTGGGGGATCCGTCTGCAGACGGCTGTCCCATTGCGCGACGATTTGTGCGGTGTCGGCATCCGGGCCCATTATTTTCATTCCCAATGCCGTCAAAACCGTTTTCCTGTTTCCTATATCCGCGAAATGGAGGAACCTTTTGAATGGGTCATCCAGTTCCGCCTGCCCTCGCAGGACACAGGCAGTGAAAATATCTGGTGGCGTCTTCCCAAAGACCGCCGTCCCCAGACCCTGCCCGAATATCTCGGCATTGCTCCTGCCAATGTCCTGCCGCTCTATCCTCTTCCAGAGCGTCCCTGATCAGACGGAGCTCTGCCATGAAAATCCTGAACCCAATCATTTCAAAGGCACTGAACAGTCTGAATGGACACTGGCGGCCTGCATGCAACCGGTTTAATGCCCGGAGGGACAGCCTTCGCTGGAATCAGGACCATTTCCGTCAAGACAGCTGTCGGCATCTGAGGCCCACTTTACAATGAGCTCGCGCTGCTGCGGGGTCAAGCGGATTTCCCTTCCGGACACTGTCACTTTCACAGGGTCTGCGTGATGGGTACAGTGGGCACAAAATGAACTGTTCTTTTTCGCCCACTCTGTATTTTCCTGCTTGTCCAGTTCAGGCGACACACGCACGTCAGGAAGTGTGCGCTCCAGAAAATCAAGAAGTGCGTCCGCCTGTGTAAGGGGATCGAAGGCCGGAAGTGTCAGATCTTCCGGATGAGCCGCAGCAACCCTTCCCACAAAAGCCAGTGTTCTGGCATTGACACGTTCCTGCGCATCCTCCAGTGTATGTCCGGCTACGAGTCTTGGGACAGGTGCCAGGGCATCTCCCTCGAGAATCACATAATCCATGCCTTCATAATGTCTGAGGATCTCAGAAAGTGGCAGCGGGCTGGGATAGACCAGGTCCGTCTCTCTTTTTCCCCTTGCACACACAAGGTTGGCACCGGCACGCAGATGTCTTTTGGTATTTGTGCCTGCCTGATCCATGGTAAAAGCCGGGCACCCTATGCTTTTGCATGTCCCTACCGTCATATGGCGCGCCCGGATTGCCCGTACCAGGGCCTCTGCCGTTGTCGTCTTGCCTGACTTCCGCACGCCCACTATGGTCACAATCTTCATATGTTTCCCTCCAGCGCCTGATTATAGGCATAAGATCGCTTTCTGTAAACCCACATACCGACAGGAGGAAATATGCTCACACCTGAATCTGCACTCGAATTGCTTCTGGACGGCATACAGCCGCTTCATGACACTCTGCTTCTGTCTTTGCCTGATGCTGTCGGGCACGTCCTGTCCATGGATGTCCTCGCTCCCATTCATGTTCCGCCTTTTAACCGTTCGCCGCTGGATGGGTATGCGCTGCACGCAGCCGATCTTGCCACGGCAAGCTCTGATTTCCCTGCCCATCTCCGCGTCATTGGGGAGGCTGACGCCGGGTGTCCTGAACATTTTCATGTCAATCGGGGAGAGGCACTGAGGATCATGACCGGTGCCCCCGTTCCGGAGGACTGCGACTGCGTCGTCAGGCAGGAAGATACGGATGAAGGCATGGAAACCGTGGAAATCCGCACCTGTGTCAGGAGCGGGATGAATATCTGCCTGAAAGGTGAGGATGTGCAAAAAGGGAGTCTCGTTATTCCCAGGGGCACCCGCCTGACATCGAGTCACCTGGGGGTTCTGGCCAGTCTCGGGTTCACAGAAGTTTCTGTTTACAGACGCCCGCGTGTTCTGCTTGTCTGTACCGGTGATGAGCTTGCCGTTCCGGGGAACGAGCTGCGGTTCGGCCAGGTCTATGACGCGAACCAGGTGACGCTTATGACCAGGCTCATGGAAATCGGTGCCGAGCCTGTCGTGCCGCCGCATGTTCCGGATGATCCGGACACCGTCGCTGATGTCATCCGCAAAAACATCTCCTCTGTCGATCTGGTCATTACAACAGGCGGTGTTTCAGTCGGAAAAAAGGATATTATGCACCAGGTTCTGCCCTGTCTGGGTGCACAGCGCCTTTTCTGGCGCATCAGCATGAAACCCGGCAGTCCTGTCCTGTGCGGACGTTATCAGGAAAAACTCCTGATCTGTCTGTCGGGGAACCCTTATGCCGCAGTCGCAGGTTTTGAGTTATTTGCCAAGCCTGTCACATCCATGCTTTCCGGAGACAAGGCACCTGTGAACCGCCGGATCCAGGCCACACTCGACGGCAGCTTCAGGAAAGCCAGCCCTCAGCGCCGCATGATCCGCGGCTGCTACTGGAACGGCACTGTTCGCCCCACCGGGGACAACCAGACCAACGGCTCTCTCTCTGCTATGATGGGGTGCAATTGCCTCATTGACCTGCCTGCCGGATCGCCGCCTGTCGCAAGCGGTCAGCTTGTCGACGTCCTTATCCTGTAAAAGGGACTCCCGCATAACCTATATGCAGGGTTCCACCACAGAAACTTCTCTTCTGTGTCCACCACCAAAAAGGATGCGGACCGTGCCCCGGGTACGGCTTCTTCCCTGCAAGTCCCTCTGTCAGACGGCGCAGGCCAGGCCAAATGCGCTTTCCGGATCGTCTGTCCAAAACAAAAGCCTCTGCTGTATGCAGAGGTTTTTGCGTTTCAGGTCAGCGCCCGGATCATCCGCTCAGCCAGTTCAATCTGAAAGGGGATTTGTGTCAGGTCCGCTGTTTCTTCAACGGTGTGCATGCCTGTTCCCAGCATGCCCAGACCATCCAGAACGCCAATTCCAGCTTGACCGGCAATTGATATATCTCCTGCCCCGCCGGTTTTTTCATGAACAATCTTTCTCCCCTGTTCTTCCGCAATGCGCAAAGCGATATCCAGAAGGGCCTGGCTGTGGGGGTTCAGATCAATGGCAGGGTGGCTGGCACCAAACAGCAGACTTGTTTTGACACCCGGAACCGGTTCTTGCGCTGTAATCGCCTGGATTTTTTCCATGATTTCCGGCTTATACGCTTCATTGAAATAGCGGAACTCACATGCGCACTCAGCATGCGGTGCAACCACATTTTCGGCTGTACCGCCGGAAATCTTTCCGGCATTGAAGGAAATCTCCCGGCTGTCATCCCTCAGTGTGTACAGTTTAGTGATTTGAGCGCAAAGGCCCTGTATCGCACTGGCACATTTCAGATATTCTGAACCCGCATGTCCAGGAATGCCATCGCAGGATACACGCACCGACGTCACACCCTTGCGGGCACATGTCAGCCTCCCTTTAGCGCCAGAGGGTTCAAAGCTCAGAGCGGCAAAGGATTCCTTGGCTGTGGCGTAAATCAGTTCATGGCTTTCAGGAGAGCCGACTTCCTCATCCGGGTTGATCAGGGCACAGAGCCGGACACGGGTAAGGTCCAGACAGGGAAGCACATTTTTCAGGGCATAGAGCATAATCATGATCCCGCCCTTCATATCAATGATCCCGCTTCCCATAGCTTTTCCTTCCCCGATCTCCCTGTAGGGGACATAAACGTCATGCGGGAAAACGGTATCCATATGCCCCATGAGCATCAGCTGTTTATCGCCAGAGCCTATTTTCGCGCGAAGTTTGGGGCCAAATGACTTTCCCGGGAGCAGTTCTGTTTCAAACCCCAGTGAGATGAAGTCCTCCCGGATGATTTCCGCCATCTTTCCGACATCTTCACAGTCAAATGAGCCGCTTGGCTGATCCACATAGCGTTTCAGTGTTTCCAAAGGCTGTGTCAGCATGTTCTACCCTTCCTTATAGCACCTTGTTCAGAAAATCCTTTGTCCTGGCCTGCTGCGGATGATCAAAAATGGCCTCTGGTTTGCCGGCCTCAACAATGACACCATCGTCCAGGAACAGCACATAATCGGCCACCTGCCTGGCAAATCGCATTTCATGTGTCACCACCAGCATGGTCATGCCGTCGGCAGCCAGCCTCTTCATTACATCGAGCACTTCGCCCACCATCTCAGGGTCCAGAGCACTTGTAGGTTCATCAAAAAGCATGACATCGGGATTCATGGCCAGTGCACGCACGATGGCGACACGCTGTTTCTGTCCCCCGGACAGTCTCTCCGGAAACTCGTTCCACTTGTCCTGGAGCCCGACGCGGCTCAGAAGGTCCATCGCTTTCTTCTCCGCATCTTCCTGGCTCATCTTCAGCACTTTGCGGGGGCTGATGGTGATATTGTCTTTCACTCTCAGATGCGGGAACAGATTAAACTGCTGGAACACCATGCCCATGCGTTCTCTGAGCGTATAAAGGGCTTTCCTGCTGGCCTGTGTCACGTCGCTGCCTTCAAAGATAATCTGTCCCGAAGTTGGTTTCTCAAGCATGTTGATTGAACGCAGAAGGGTGGATTTTCCGCTGCCGGATGGCCCGATGAGGACCAGCACATCGCCTTTGTGCACATTCATATCAATACCTTTGAGGACTTCCAGCTTACCAAAACTCTTATGCAAGTTGCTGATCTCAATCATGATCTCTGAAGACGAACCTGAGTCCACAATCAGTCTGTCTGCCCGGTTTACATCATTCGTTTGTTTTGTCACTGCGGTGCAGCCTCCTCTCAAGAAGTCCAAGCAGCTTGGTCATGACATAAGTCAGGACAAAATAGATGATTGCTGCATCCAGAAGTGTCTCGAGATATCTGTAATTCACAGATGCCAGTTTGTAAGCCTGATAGGTCAGTTCATATACACCAACAGCATACAATACAGATGATTCTTTGATGATCGCAATGAATTCATTGCCCACTGCAGGAAGGGTGACCTTTACCGCCTGGGGCAGAATCACATAGAGCATTCTTTGTGTTCCGCTCATTCCCAAAGAATCGGCAGCTTCCAGTTGGCCCCGGTCCACTGATTGAAGCCCGGCACGGATCAGCTCGGCCATATACGCCCCGGAGTTAATGACAAGGGCTATGATACACAGCGTCATGCGGGGCAGTTTAAAACCGATCTGAGGCAGACCGTACACGATAATCAGCACCTGAACAAGAAGAGGTGTGCCACGAATAAAAGCGACATAACAGTTCATAAGGATTCTCAGCGGCCATATGCGGGTCCGGCGGAATACAGCGACAATCAGTCCAAGGAGCGTTCCGAGAATCACTGTGAAAACAGCCAGATACATCGTGCTCCCTACACCTTCCATAAAGGTGGGAAATTTTGAAGTGAGGATCGTCCACGCTCTGCCAAAATCTATCATGCGTTTCCTCCAGGATCAGAAATCTTTTGCTCTTCCATTGCAACAAATTCCCGCCACGCACCCGTGGCGGGAGAAAAGGTATCTTAATTATTCTGCACTGGTATCAAGAAGTGTTGCAGATTGTGCCGCAGCCTCATCAACCCAGCTGTCAAAAGTCCCGTCTTCCTTGATCCGGGTGATATATGCATTAATGACTTCAAGCAGGGAAGCATTGTCCCCCTTCTGTACGGCTACAGCAATGCCAGCAGAATTGTCATAAACTACAGGAACATCGCAGATAGCAAGTTCCACTGTGTTGGCATATGCAGCAATATACTGTTTGGCAACCAGGTCGGTAATCAGCCAGCCGTCAATATTCCCCTGAACAAGGTCCAGTGCAAGAATATTCGGGTTGTCAATCAGATAGCCCTCGCTGTCCGGAAACTGTTCTTCAAGGATCTGGGCCTGCAAAGAACCCATCTGAGCGCCAATGCGCTTGCCTTTCATATCCTCAACAGTCTTCCATTTTTCTGCATTTTCTTTTGTCATGAGCATGATCTGCTCGCCGGAAAAATAAGGAATGGAGAAATCAACGACTTCAAGACGTTCCGGCTTGACAGCCAGACCGGAAATCAGCATGTCCACCTCACCGACATTCAGAGCCGTAATAAGGCCGGCAAATGCCTGGTCCGCGATTTCAACCTCAAGACCCAGTTCTTCCCCAATGCCCTTTGCAAGCTTCATATCAAAGCCTGCAATCTCTTCAACACCAGTTTCCGGGTTGAGATAATAAAATTCATAGGGTGGGAAAGCAATATTGGCACCCACAATAATCTTACCTTTGGCTTTCAGATCGCTGAGCTGATCCGCACATGCGAAACAAGCTACGCATACAAGGGCAACAGCCAATACAAATGCAGTCCATTTTTTCATGGGGATACTCTCCTTTTTCAGATGAGGGTACGGTGTACCCCGGTTCTCTTTTGCTTTAGCGTGATAAAGCAATGAAGAAACAATACATTGGTTTTCTTTTTATGTCAATGCTCCGGAATGTATCTTCCTTGTTTTTTATAACTGCCTTCATATGTTGCTGAAATCATGGACCGTGCCATCCTCCGGTTCTCAAGAAAAAACTGCCTTCTCTTTCAAGAGAAAGCAGAAAGGCAGTCTTTTCCATCTGAAACCCGGCGTTTCTCACGCTTCGCATTCCGCCCGGATTTCCTGCAGATATCTCACAATAGGAAGGTGCTGCGGGCAGGAGCGTTCGCACTTGCGGCAGGCTATGCACCTGGAAGCATCTGCCTGTTCAGCGGCAATCTTCCCATAGCCTTCCTTGAAGCAGCCCCCTTCGCGAAGCAGTGATCTGTCATATCCACGGAAAATATCCGGTATCTTGACACCTTTGGGGCATGGCTGGCAATAGGCACAGCCTGTACAGCGCGTCTTCATGCGGCTCAGATAGGTATTTTTAATATCCGTGTACAGTTCTTTCTCGCTATCTGTCAGTTCGTCCCTTGATGCCTTATTGAAAATAGCAAGATTGTCATCGAGTTGCCCCATCTCACTCATCCCGGAAAGGATAGTGATGACTTCCGGCATCGTATACAGATAACGGAAAGCCCATTCTACAGGTGAACGCTGTTCTGCAAAGGCTTCATAGGCCGCCCGGACATCTGCCGGGGGTTGAGCAAGCAGCCCTCCACGCAGAGGTTCCATGATGACAACGCCAATCCCAAGCCTTCCCGCCTCCTGGATTCCCTCAATGCCGGCCTGGTAATCACCATCGAGAACATTCATCTGGACCTGACACATTTTCCACGGGTAATCATGCAGTATCTCAATAAAAGCGGGGTGATCGTCATGGAAAGAGAAACCCGGATAAAGGATCTTGCCCTGCGCGAGTGCATCTTCGAAAAAACCCATATGGTCGAGATTTTTCATTTCCTGGTAGCGTCCCGCATTGAGAGCGTGAAGGAGATAAAAATCCACATGGTCTGTCTGAAGTTTTTCCAGCTGCTCATCCAGAATCCGCATCATGTCATCATGCGTCTTTACCGCCCAGCAAGGAAGTTTCGTGGTTAAGATCACGCGTTCGCGGTAACCGTCTTTCAGCGCTTTGCCTACCACACGTTCGCTCTCACCGCCATGATACGGATAAGCTGTATCAATGTATGTCACGCCATTGTCGATCGCCTTGCGGATCATAGCAATCGCTTCAGCCTCATTGATCTTTCCGTCTTCCCCAAGAGGCAGGCGCATGCACCCAAAGCCAAGCGCAGAGGACTCGCGGTTTACCCCTGGAAACATTGTCTTCAACAATGTCATCACCCCGTTCAGCAGAATTGTTCTCACATGGAGTCTATCGGATAGTACCATGCCCAGGATGAAAAAGCAACTTGTACGGTTTCCTTCCGGTATACAGATTGGCCGGTGTTGCAATCGGGCCCGGCAGTACTTTTACCTGTAGCTGCACAGCGTTCCGGGAAAACTTTAGACGCCCACTATCCGTATCTGTCCGACAGGAGCAGTTTGGTTGAAACGATCTGTGCAAGGAAGCGGCAAAAGCGTATTATACTAGCATTAAGCGCTGTATTTTGCCAATGTCATTTAGTTAAGCTATAGCTCACGCCGTGCAGCGCATGCACGGCTCTTAATTTTTGTAATAATTTTGCCCTCAGTAAAGAACAATCGAAGTACAGAAAAATTTCGAAAAAGGGCTTGACAAGACACACGAAATGTGTGGCTTGTCAAGCCCTTGTAGTGAAAATGTGAGCTCCGTGCTCAGCACACTACAAGGAGGTTTC
>CAMNGW010000086.1 GCA_946538615.1 uncultured Clostridia bacterium | reverse complement strand
CTCCATGGGCGGTCTTGTCGTCTCCCAGTCCGTGGATGTCGGCGGCGACAGGATGGATGATGCGATTGTCTCCTATCTCAAAACCTATTCCAGCATGCTCATCGGTGACAGGACGGCTGAGCAGGTTAAAATTGACCTGGCTTCTGCCGTTGCTCCGGAAGAGAACCGTTTTGTCCATGTCCGTGGGCGGGACCTTCTTTCTACGCATGCAATGGATGTGGAGTTCACATCTGCACAGGCTTATGAAGCCATTCATGAGCCATGTATGGCCATTCTGGCTTCCGTGAGATGGGTCCTTGAACGCACGCCTCCGGAACTGGCCGCGGATATCATGCGCAATGGCATCCATCTTACAGGGGGTGCGGCACAGATTGCCAATCTTGATCAGTTCATTGCAACGCATACCGGGATTCCCGTGCTTGTTGCCCGTGAACCCGCCGACTGCACCGTTCTCGGCCTGGGTTATCTTCTTGAAAACGAGGACCTTCTGGAGGGCTTGCCACAATCCTACGGCAAGGCCTGAAGCAATCCCCATGCAAAAAGTGAGGTGAACGCATTTCATGTCCGACAATCCGACGCCCAAAAGTCCCTCTGAATCCAATGACTGGCTCAAGGCCGGCGATGATTTTTTTACTGAGACTCTTGATTCCATCACTGCTGAATTGCCTGACTACGGGAATGCGTCAGAAGAGCAAAATCAAAATTCTGAGCAGGATTCTGCCGGGGCGGAACCATCCAGCGCAGCAGAGCCCCATAATGAGACACCCGACGAGATACTGGCCCGGTTCAGGAGCAAAAGCAACAAAGCCAAAGCACCAAAGCCTGAAGGAAAAAATCATTTTTTCTCACGCTTGAAATGGCATAAAAAAGACACCGCGGATGAAGATGACGTAACAGAGCCATCCGATGAAGAAGTGCCGGAGTTTTCCAAAACACACCCGCGTCTGCGCCAATTCTTTATCTGGCTCCTGAGCATTATCCTTGTCACACTGATGGTGAGCGTTGTACTGTTCCGGCTCAATGTTGTCGAGAATGATTACATTGCTTCGACCCTGACCGACGTAACTGAAAACATACAGGACAATGTTGCCCCGGTCCAGTCAGTTTTCTCTTCGCTTTCCGATTCACTTGTCTCCTTTATCCGGAGAATCAAGTACTGGTACAATCTTGAGTCAGCCTATGAAACGCTCAGGGAAGAGAACGAGCAGCTTGTCTACAAGGCCATGCTCGCCGAGGAACTGCAGACCCAGCTGAGCAAATTCGAAAACATGTATGATGAAGTCAGGGCCAATGAAAAACTCGAGCCGATCGTCTGCACTGTCATCGGCAAGAACGGTGACAGCTATTTTTCTTCCTTCACCATCAACCGGGGAAGAAAAGACGGCATTGAACAATACATGGCCGTGACCCTGTCGGGCGCACTCATTGGCTATACTGAGATCGTGACAGATAACCAGTCGACCGTCCGGACCATTATTGATTCAGAGGCTTCCATTGCAGCTCTCATACAGTCCAGCCGTGACCAGGGTACCATACGCGGCACCCTCGGCGTGGATGGCTCCGCGATGTGCCGCATGTACTATCTTCCCGACGACCACCTGCCCCGCCCGGGCGACGTGGTTGTCACAAGCGGCGTTTCCATGTCCTTTCCCAAGGGCATACCCATCGGAACGGTCCGCGAGAGCACACGCGGCATGGATGCCAACAAGCAGTACATTGTTGTCGAACCGACGGCCGATTTCCAGCATATTGAATATGTCATTGTCCTCCGCTACAAGCCTGCTGCCGGTTCCATACAGGGAAGCAGCTCCACAAAGCCGGATTTTGTTCCCCTTGAGACAGCACGCCCCTATCCGACGATCCGTATCGGCTCTCTGAACTATTTTGCCACGGACGCTCCGGCGGACAATGTGGAGGCCACCCAGACACCCTCCCCGACGCCAAGCCCCACGCCTACGCTTTCACCCACGCCGTCCCCGGCCCCTGAACAATACAGCGCGGAGGATGCCGAAGTATTCGAATATGCCGTCATTACACCTGAAAACCCGAATATCACCCCCACACCTTCACCTACGCCAACACCTACACCCTTTATTACTCTGGGCCCGGATGATATGACACTGGAGGATGAATGATGTTCCGCTTCCATCTTCCATTTTTACGCAGGAAAATCAGAAGTTCCAGACGTACAGCCGTCAAGGCGCGGAAGAGACGCAAGCATTTATTTGTCAGGACGGTCCGTCTGGCCTTCAACCGGCAGGTCCGCCTTATCCTCGCCATTTTTCTCGGTTATTTCCTGCAGGTATCTTTTGTAAGCACTGCCGGTGATTATCTGGGTGTAACACCCATGCTGACCATTTCCGTTATCGCGGCTGTCACAGTCTGTTATGGACGGATCCAGGCTTTCTGGTGCGGCGCCATTTATGGCATTCTCTTTGAGCTGATGCTGCCCGGGACCATGCTCCTCAATCTGTTTGTCTATCCTTCCTCCGCCCTTCTGTGGTCGGTCCCCTTTGCCGACAAGTCCGTCAAACAGCTCGAGTATGAGCGCGGCATCGGCAAAGCGGGAAGGAACCGTTCACCTATTGTCAGAACACTGCTGTGTTCACTGACCAACTCACTGACCTATGAAATGGTGAACCTGATCTATATCTATCTTCGCGAATCCAGCATCATGCCTGTTCATTTCCACATGGCTTTTGTACGTGTCCTTGCCACCGTTGCCCTGTCAGCTGTTCTGCTGATTCCTCTGCGCCGTTTCTTTGGTTATAAAACGGATTTCCAGAGACATAATGCTGCAAAGCCACGGCCTTATGTTTCATAGCCCCGCAATTCCCAATCCGGGAGGTGATCTTACCCATGCAAAGGATAATCCTGTTTTTCCAGCGCATGCACAACATTTTCAGCTATGGCGCGTCCAGGCAGAAATTTATCCGGTACACCGTAGGCATGCTTATCATCTTCGGCATGTTCAGCGGCCTGGTCTTCGGCCTTTCCGATCTTCAGCTCCGCAATAATGAAGAATACCTTCAAAAAGCTGAATCCGGACGTACCAAAACCATCGTCCTGCGCGGCAAACGCGGAAACATTACGGATGCTGATTCTGTTGTCCTTGCTGAAGACCAGCTGATCTATAATGTCACATTCTATAAGGATGTCTCCCTTTCCAGCAAGACAAACTATCAGACTTTCACGGCATCCATCATTGACGTCATTGGCATCATTGAGCGCAATGGCGGTTCCCTCGCCACCTCCTTCAATATTGAGCGCGATGAGGAAACAGGTGAATGGGTTTTTAATTTCGGCGACCCTGAAAGGCTTTCCGAGAACGTACTTGAAACCCGACAGTCCCAGTGGCGAAGCAATAACTATCTCTCCACGTCAAGGTATCCTACAGCCGCGGACTGCTTTACCAGGCTTTACGACCGTTACCAGTTTGAAGTGGTTGCTCCTGATCTTGACGAAGAGACCGTCCTCAAAGTCATGGGCATCTACTGCGAAATGCAGATGAACGTCTTCGCTTCGCAGCCCATCGTCATAGCCAAGGACGTCAATTATGAAACCGTGATCGAAGTCGAGACCCGCTCCATGATGCTTTCCGGGATGGAAATCGCTGTGGGCACCAAACGAGTGTACCCCAAATCCACGCTCGCTGCACAGATCATCGGCTATATTGGTGCCATACCGACCCGGGCCATGTGGAACACCCTTTCCACAAAAGGGTACCAGTATAACGACAGCATCGGCCGTGACGGCATTGAATCCTCCATGGAAGATTGGCTGACGCAGAACACTTCCACAAAATCAGGCTACAGGATTGTGGAACGCGACCAGCTCTCCAAAGTCGTCCGTGAACTTGAATATGTCGCTCCCGAGGACGGCAACAACGTCAAGCTGACCCTTCATGCCTCATACCAGGCTGTTGCGGAGCGTGCAATTGCCCAGAACGTATACGATACCCGCAACGTTCAGGAACAGAAACTTGTCGATGATTCCTGGCTGGAAGAGAACAAACAGGATATTGCCAACCGGGACTGGGACAAATATGAGCTCAAGCTTGCCGAGCACGGCTGTCTTGTTGTCCTTGACATGGAGGACCGTGTCCTGGCTATGGCCAACTATCCGACCTACGACCTCAACGCGCTTGTCGCGGGCGGTGCGGATGCCATCACCATCCTCCAGGATAAACGGAACCTTCTGCTCAACTACGGTATCCATGCCCGCGGGACACCCGGCTCCATTTTCAAAATGGTCACAGGCTACGGCGCCCTTAACGAGGGTGAATTGCAGCCCACTGAGCTGATTTCAGACATGGGTTATTTCAAAAACTACAACGCTGATGAAGCCACTGCCCCTAAATGCTGGATCTCGCCCAATTACCGCTACAAACATGCGAACCAGACCATTATTGAAGGTCTGACGCACTCCTGCAATTATTTCTTCTACGAACTGGGCTCACGGCTCGGGGAGGAACGTCTCTACAAGTATGCAGGCCTTTTCGGCCTGACCAGCAAAACCGGCATTGACCTCCCCGGTGAGGTCCGCTCCGTGGTAGGTTGTCAGAATACCCTTTACGATCCCACAAAGCCTATGAATGAGGCCAATCAGGACACTTCCCTTCCCATCATTGTCTTTAATGCCATCAAAAAACACCTCAGACAGTGCGGACAGAGCCGTAACATAGAGTACGATGATGACCGTCTGAGCGTATGTACCAAACGTCTGATGGATATGGCTGTCAATACCGGCCAGGGACAATGGCTTTCCAATATGCGCTCCATTCTGATGGAAGAGCTCGGTATGACAAAAGAAATGGTCTATACACGGACCATTATCTCCGATACCTATAACTATATGAATACCATTAAATGGGGCGGTTCGCAGACCATCCTCACAGGAATCGGGCAGTCCGTTACCGTTCTGACCCCGGTTGCTGTTGCCAGGTACGTCTGCACCATTGCCAACAACGGTAAGCTTTACAACGTTTCCCTTGTCGATTCCATCACAAGCCCCGATGGCGAGATCCTATCCCAAAGGACCCCCAAGCTCATCACAGAGCTTTCCAATGTCGATGTTTATTTCCCGCTCATCAAGGAGGGGATGAAAGGCGTTGTCGACGAACAGGACGGCACGGCCGGGAAATATTTCTCCAAATGGAAGTACCGCAACGATATCGCCGCGAAAACAGGAACGGCTCAGACGACGGCCATCGACCTGGAAAACAACGGCTGGTTCGTGGCTTTTGCTCCCTTCGAGAACCCTGAGATTGCTGTAGCCGTGTTCATTCCCAACGGATTGTCCGGAGGTAACGCCTCACTGGCCGCACGCGAGTTTATCGAATGGTACCTTGACCAGGAAACGCTCAGGACCACCGACTACGATCTGCCGATCGGGAATTCCCTCGCTCCATAATTTGCAGGAGGTTTAACATGCGTTCTGTTGCCTTGATCACATCCGGCAAAGGCGGTGTAGGAAAATCCACGCTGACTGCTGCTCTTGGCATCGCCTTTGCCAACATGGGGCAGAGGGTCTGCATCATGGACATGGACATTGGCCTGCGCGGTCAGGATGCGCTCCTCGATCTTCAGGACAGGGTGATCTATGATTTCCGCGATGTTCTTGAGGATAACTGTGAACTGGACGATGCCCTGATCCCCTATGGTGATTCAGGGAAGCTCTGCATGCTCAGCGCGCCGCAGTTTTCCCGTGTTACGGACTTTTCAGGAAAAGCTGTAGGGAAACTCATGACCCGTCTGCGCAATTCTTTTGACCGCATTCTGGTGGATTCTCCGGCCGGTCTCGAAAAAGGGCTGCGTCTTTCTTTCCACGGGCCTATCGATGAGACATATATTGTCTGTACACCTGATGACCTGTGTATCAGGGACGCGGAACGCGTTTCCGCCCTGATCACAGAAAAGGAGCTTCCCCGCCCTCGTCTTCTGGTCAATCGTCTCCTGCCCTCTCTTGTCGAACGCGGGGAGATGTATAAGCCTGATGTCATCGCCCAGACGCTGGACCTTGAACTGGCAGGTGTTATCCCGGATGACCCGGATGTCTACCGTGCACTCCTCCAGCACCTGCATTTCATGCAGCTCGATTGTGAGGCCAGAGAAGCTGTATTGAGAATTGCCAGGCGCATGCAGGGTGAAAATGTCCCGTTCCCAGATTACGGACGAAAACGTTCATGGCTTGCCCGGCTTCTCAGACCCGGCGCAAAGGAGGTTGTACGTATTGACTGTTGAGAACAGGCGTTCCCGCGCACATACCGACTGGTTTCTCATCATTCTGGTCATGCTGCTTTCTGTCTTTGGTATCCTGTGCGTGGCTGTAGCCACTTATTCCACCTCTTCTGAGTCTGATGTGCCTTTGCTTAACCATATCGTCGCCTCCTCCTATGCCATGCGCCAAAGCCTGTATGTGCTCTTAGCGCCTATCATTATGACAGTTCTGGCGAATGTGCCCTATTTCTGGTTCAAGCGCCTTGCACGTCCTCTGTTTATCGCATCCAGTTTTCTTCTCCTTGTTGTGTGGGTCTTTAACCGTGCCACAGGCGTGAAAGCCTGGCTGGATATGATCTGGGGCTTTACGATTCAGCCTTCTGAATTTGCCAAGCTCTCCATGATCCTCATTCTGGCTAAAGTTCTTACACAGGCAGACCCTCCCCTGAGCACCAAACGGAACTTCTTTGATGTCTTTTCGATCGTTCTGATCCCTTCTGCCATCATCATTGCCTCTGGTGAGATGGGTTCCCTTCTGGTGATCCTGTTCATGTTTGCCGTCATGCTCTGGTTCTCTGGGGTTGACATCAAGCTGCTGGGTATCCTTGGTATGATCGCTGTCATAGGAATCGGTGCTCTTTTTGCTTTCCTCTATCTCTCAGGATCAGATTCCTACAGACTTCAGCGCATTCTTGCCTTTCTGGACCCGACATCCTACTCCTCTTCAGCTGCCTATCAGCAGACCCAGTCCAAAATGACAATAGGTTCGGGCGGTACAAACGGCATCGGTATGTTTGTCAATGGCGCTATGAGCCAGCTCAACTACGTGCCTGCAGACTGGACAGACTTTATCTTTGCCACCATCGGTGAGGCTTTTGGTTTTGTGGGATGCGTGATCCTCATCCTGGTGTACCTGATCATGGTCATCCATATGCTGATCCTGGCATATCATACTTATGATAAATTTGGTGCACTGGTTATCATCGGCGTGCTTTCCATGTTTCTCTTTCACATTTTCGAAAATATCGGCATGTGCATCGGGATCATGCCCATCACCGGCATTCCCCTCCCTTTCCTCAGCTATGGCGGGTCAAACATGGTGACCAATATGGGTGGTATCGGGCTTGTCCTGAATGTCACCAAGAACCGTTCCCTCTCACCAACAGGCAGCATGGTGAACACGCCGCAGCGGGAAGCCAATCTCCGCCGCTTCAAAAACATGAGGAGCCGGTACGAATGAGCCAGCATCGCTCTTCCCGTGTACAAAGCGCTAAGATCGCCCTTTGCGGTATGGTGACTGCTCTTTCCGTTGTCCTGCTGCTCACCAGTTCCATCATACCCATCATGACATATGCTGCCCCTCTCCTGTGCGGTCTTCTTCTTGTCCCTGTGCAGCTGGAGTTCAACAGGCGTTCGGCTTTCCTTACCTTTCTGGCCACCGCCATACTCACTCTGATTCTGGGGTTTGACAAAGAGCTTGCCTTCTTTTATCTCTTTTTGGGGTATTATCCCCTTGTCAAATGGTCGTTTGACCGCAAGAAAAAGCCATGGAGCACCCTGCTCAAACTCGCTTTCTTTTCCTTTGCCCTGCTGGCTATGTACGCTTTCCTTACCTATGTCCTCCATGTGACCGCCGTCGTTGCAGACTTTGAGGACATGGGACGCGTGATGACTTTTTTCTTCTTTATCCTTATGGTCATATGCCTTATGCTCTTCGACCGTCTCATCACCCCTCTGACCATTCTCTATGTCACCCGTTATCAGCCCAAGCTGCGCAAATTTCTCCACCTTTAAATCAACCGGCCGTCTTTGTACGGCCGGTTTCCTGTCTTGTCAAGTACAGGGTGCCATGCTAAAATGCAGATATGCTCTTTGTGCTTTTTGCACAGAAAAATCAGAACGGAGTGACGCATCTTGGACGAAAAACAACTGACCAAACGGAACCTGATCATGTTTCCTCTGGGCACTATAGGTCGGGATATGATGTATAACCTGGTTACCAGTTATCTTCTGACCTTTGTGCTTTTTACTCACACCCTCACAGCACCTCAGCTTACCGCTATTACGGCCATTATGGTCGCTGCCCGCATTTTTGATGCATTGAACGACCCGATTATGGGGAATCTCATCGAGCGTACCCGCACCCGCTGGGGAAAGTTCAAGCCCTGGCTTGTCATCGGTATTCTTACGACTTCGGTGGTTATTTATCTCGCCTTTAACGTTCAGCTCCAGGGATGGCCCTTTGTCTGGTTTTTCGGTCTGATCTATTTCCTCTACAGCATCACCTATACCATGCATGACATCGCCTACTGGGGCATGGTTCCCGCACTCTCCTCGGATGCTGATACGAGGAACAAATATACATCGCGCGCTACACTTTTCGCCGGCATCGGCGGCATGGCCGCGTCTGCCTTTATCCCGATGCTGACCGCCGGTGATACAGCCATTGGCGGGAACGCTGTGACAGCCTATGGGCGCGTGGCACTGATCATTGCCATTCTTGGCCCGGTATTCCTTGCTTTCACAGTTTTCGGTGTGAAAGAACAGCGCCATTATGACAATGACCCGGTTCCCCCTGTCAGCTTCAAGAAAATTCTTTCCACCATCACAGGTAACGACCAGCTGCTATGGATCGCTCTGATCTTCCTGATTCAGCAGATTGGCAATGGCATCGTCCTTTCAGGCATTGGTCAGACTTATATCTATGTGGAATTCGGCTACAAGGGAACTTTCTTTACCCTCTTCCAGATGCTGGGTATGGCTGTTACCGCCCTGCTGATGATTTTTTATCCGGCCCTTTCCAGAAAATTGGCCCGCAAGCATATGATGCACTTCCTTATGGTGATCTCCGCCGTTGGCTATGCCAATATGCTCGTGCCCGGCCTTATCCTGCAGACGAGCTCTCTGAAATTCGCTCTGATTACCTTCGGATATATGCTTGCCAATTTTGGGCAGTATGGTTTCTATCTGATTATGATGATTTCCATCATGAACACCGTGGAGTATAACGAGTACAAACATGGTACGAGAGATGAAGGTATCGTTTCCTCTCTGCGTCCTTTCCTCACCAAACTGGCTTCCGCACTTACTGTGGCCATTGCAAATATCACTTATATCGTTTTCCATATCATTACTTTCACCAACGGAATCGCAGATCTTGAACAGGCTGCCAATATCGGGACCATAACAGGTGATGAGAAAGCCAATCAGATTACGGCTCTTCTCGAAGGTGTCCAGCCTTCACAGACAACAGGACTGCTCCTCGTGATGACAGTGCTTCCCTGCCTGTTGATGTTCCTTTCCTACATTCTTTATCAGAAGCATTATAAGCTTGATGAAAAGGAATACGACAGGATCTGTCAGGAATTGAACGGGAGGCAATCATGAGCCTAACGTCACTCGTGCTGCGTCTTGCAGCCCCTGTGCCGCATCCGGAAAGCTTTTCCCGCTATCTTTTTGTCGGTCCCCATCCTGATGACATCGAAATCGGTGCTGGTGCGACTGTTGCTAAACTGAGTTCTATGGGGAAAGAAATCTGTTTCCTGATCTGCACAGACGGCCGTTTTGGAACCGCCCATGCTCCTCAGGGCACAGGTGAAGACGGGCTCGCTCAGCTCAGGAGGGAAGAAGCTCTCCGAAGCGCAAAGCACCTTGGCGTGAATGACGTGCGTTTCCTGGATCTTCGGGACGGAAACGGCTATACCATGGAATCCCTTCTCAGGGGGATTGCAAAAACCGTTGCTGACTTTCAGCCGGATATCATCTTTGGTCCTGATCCTTTCGTTGCCAGTGAGAGCCACCAGGACCATCTCAATACAGGATGTGCCGTAAGGCAGATTGCCTGCTTTGCCCCCTATTCCGGAATCATGGCAGCCTATGATGCTCCGCCCTGTCCTGTAAAAGCCTTAGCCTATTATATGACCGCAAAACCCAACCGCTATGTAGCCACCCACGGTTTCTTTTCCAGGCAGACAGAGGCTATTTCATGCCATGCATCACAGTATCCGGAAGATTCAGAAGATTTCCGTTCCTTAATCACGTATCTGAAGCTGAGGCGGACCGATTTCGGTTTGCGTTCCCTTCACCGCGGTGCTGAAGGGTTCCGCGTCCTTGGGGCGCTCCATATGCACTGCATCCCTGAGGTCCACTGAATTTTTACCCGATGCAACAGCGCATCGGGTTTTTCTTTGTCTTATGAACTTGTATGTTCTGGATCTGAAAAAGGTCCGTGCTGGATCTGTGACCGGTTATATATTTCTAACTTTATTTCTGAATGTATTGACAATATATGTTAAATGGTTTATTATTTTACTAGAAAGCACATGAATTGTGTAATAATTCTATATTGGAGGCATCGTAATGAACAGACTGTTTGCTATCGTACTGGCAGTTGCCATGCTGCTGACTGTATTTTCTACAGTGGCCGTCGCCGATGAGCTCCCCGCCTTTGAAACGCTGGTGCTCGGAGAGAATGCCGATCTGGCAGCTGATCTTACTTTCGCTTACCACCGCACGGACCGCCGCGAACTTCTTGATGGTTATGTCAAGCAGTTCCAGGAGATCTATCCTAACGTCAATATCACCTATGATCTGGTGACAGACTATGCCGAAAACGCGCTTCTCCGCGTAGGCACAGACAACTGGACAATCATGGGCATTCCCACTGTCAACAAGGACGAGCTTCCGAACTATTTTGTGCCCTTTGGTACAACGGAATCTCTTTCCAATATGTATAACTTCATGGATACATGGGCCTATGATGGACTGAGCTATGGTGTTCCGTCCACCGGCAATGCTCAGGGTATTGTATACAATAAGGCCGTGTTTGAAAAAGCCGGCATCACTGAACTGCCCAAGACGCCTGATGCATTCATTGCCGCTCTCAAGCTGATCAAGGAAAATACAGATGCCATTCCGCTGTATACCAACTATGCAGCCGGCTGGACCATGGGTGCCTGGGACGCCTATATCGGCGGATCCGCCACCGGTGATCCTGCTTACATGAATCAGGTCTTCCTGCACAAGGCCAACCCCTTCTCCGATAACGGCGACGGCACCGGACCTTATGCTGTTTACAAAATCCTTTATGATGCTGTCAAAGAAGGCCTTATCGAGGAAGACTATACCACCACTGACTGGGAAGGCTGCAAGGGCATGATCAATTCCGGCAAGATCGGCTGCATGGTCCTCGGTTCCTGGGCATATTCTCAGATGGTTGAAGCTGGTCCTAACGGCGATGACATCGGTTACATGTCCTTCCCGATTACTGTAAACGGAAAACAGTATGCATCCGCAGGTGCCGACTATTGTTTCGGCATCAACGTCAAAGCAACTGATGAACAGAAACTGGCCGCAATGTATTACATCAAATGGCTGACTGAAAAGTCCGGTTTTGCCTACAGCGAAGGCGGCGTGCCGATCGACAAGAAGGGTGAATACCCGGCTCTCTATGCTGCTTTCGAAGGCATTGACATGGTTGCAGACGCTCCCGCAGTCGCCGGAGAAGAGACGCTGCTCAACGATCTGAACAGTGAATCTGAGCTGGCCATCAACGCTGGCGGCAATACCAAGATTCAGCAGATCGTAGAAAATGCTTTCAATGGCACCAAGGATTTTGATGAGATCATGGCTGACTGGAACGAAGCCTGGAGTGATGCTCAGAAAGCTCTTGGCGTTGAAGTCAAGTAAGTTTCAAGTCTTTCGCGGGGCCACGGCTGTGGCCCCTTTTATAATCTGTCCGGAGGTGACTTTCTGTGTCGATCGCCGCTCCCAGTCTGCGTCAACAGAAGAAAAGGGTCAACTGGCAAAAGGTTCTGCTGATCGTCACTTTTTCTGCCATTCCCCTCTTCCTTCTGATTCTTTTCACCTACGTGCCTTTTATCAAGATGATCCAGTTCAGCTTTTATGATATGAGCTATACCAAAAATAAAGGCTTTATCGGTCTGAACAATTATGTCAAAATTTTCAATAAGAGTGAATATGTCTCAGCCATGCTGCTCAGTCTTTATTACATGGCTGGCGCTGTGGTACAGCTGACCCTTGCTCTGTTCTTTGCCACGCTGCTCACTTCTGGCATAAAGGGGGCAGGCATTTTCAAGGGGATCATGTTCTTCCCTTTCCTGGTCAACGGTATTGCCATTGGCTATATCTTCAAGTTCTTCTATACCCGCGGTTTTGTTCTTGATACTGTACTGCAGGCGAT
>CAMNGW010000085.1 GCA_946538615.1 uncultured Clostridia bacterium | reverse complement strand
GCAGGATCGCCTCGATCCGTTTCAGAAAAGGCTGTATATCATCTGTACGGTATTCCCACTCGTTAAGGGCCCGGACAAGATTATCTGTAAAACCGTCTGAAAAAACCAGGTCCCGTCCCAGCCTTCCGACGAGAATGTGGCAGATTTCAGATTGTGTGACATTCGGATGCATAGGGGGATGCCTCCTTCAGGGAGAGCGTTGAAAGTTTCCTGAAGATAGTTCGACACCGAAAGAAAAAATCCTGTAGGGAAAAATTTCAAAGAAAAAAAGCGGAGAATATGAAAATGTGGCATAAATATGACAATATGTGTGTCATGAAGGACAAGAATTGTCCACAGAATTTGTGGAAGACTCCGGGAACACCACAAGAATTTGTGGATAAAGTTATCAACAGAGATTCACACTGAAAAACGCAAAAAGTCCTTGTATTTTCAGCTTAATCATGATATCATGAGGCAGCTGTTTCTGCTGTGAATATGTTATCCACAGAATAAAAAGCAGCACACTGTCGAAAAAACGGTGGAAAAACGACGCAAAACTGTGGAAAAAATATGAAACTTTTCATGTGACAAAATTCACAAAGATGTGACATATTTGGGAAGGATGGAGTCGAATGGACTGCAAGGAGCTGTGGGAACGCGCCTGCAATCTGATTCAGCAGGAAATGAATCAGATTTCGTATGATACTTTTATCCAGGGCAATCTCACCCCTGTACGCCTCGACGGGGATACACTGGTGCTGCGGATTGCCATGGAACAGATCAGAAATATGGTGATTAACCGCTATTCCACAATGATCAACAACTGTCTTACACAGACGGCAGGCAGGAAAGTGGTATGTGATATCCGGACGGAAGAGGAGCTTGCCGCTCAGAAAACTGAGCCGGATAAGCCTGTCAAAGGGGTTATTCAGCTCAATCCACGCTATACATTTGATTCTTTTGTGGTTGGTTCGGGCAACCGCTTTGCACACGCTGCCGCGGTTGCTGTAGCTGAAAACCCGGCAGAAGTTTACAATCCGCTGTTCATTCACGGGGGCGTGGGGCTTGGCAAGACTCATCTCATGCACGCCATTGGGCATTATGTCCAGCAGCAGTACCCGGACAAGAGACTGCTGTACATCACTTCTGAAACCTTTATCAATGAACTGATTTCATCCATCCAGCAGGGCCGCAACAATGAGTTCCGGCAGCGCTTCCGTTCGGTTGACATTCTGATGGTGGACGATATTCAGTTTATTGCCGGCAAGGATTCCACACAGGAGGAATTTTTCCATACCTTCAATGAGCTCTATAACGCCGGCAAACAGATTATCCTCACAAGCGATAAGCCGCCGCAGGAAATAGCACGCCTTGAGGAAAGGCTGAGGAGCCGTTTTGCATGGGGACTTACTGCGGATATTCAGCGCCCGGATGTGGAGACGAGGACGGCCATTCTGCGGGCAAAAGCCATCTCTGAAGGGGTGCAGGTACCGGATGCGGTCCTGAGCCTGATTGCTGACCACATCAACAGCAACATCCGGGAACTCGAAGGCAGCTTCAACAAGCTTGTGGCATATTCTGCCCTTGTCAAGGAACCCATCACCATGGACCTCGCCCGCGTTGCACTCAAGGATATTCTTCAGGGCGATAAACGGCGCGCTGTTACAGCTGGCGTGATTATGCAGACAGTATGTGAATATTTCTCCATCACCATGGATGATCTGATGAGCTCTACCCGGCGCAGGGAGATTTCTGTGCCCAGGCAGATCGCCATGTACCTTACCCGGACAATGACAGAAATGTCTCTTCCCCAGATTGGAACCGCATTTGGCAACAGGGACCATACTACGGTGATCCACGCCTGCAACACAATCAGCAAAAATATGGGGGAATCAAGTGAAATGGCGGCTCAGGTCAGCGATATACGACAAATGATTACAAATGCATGATATGCCGCTTAGATAGCGGCATTTTTGAAAGGAGGGGATAAGTGGAATGACAGCAGATTTGTATTCTGTGTTTGCTTCGGGGATGCGCTATGTGTTCGTTATACTGGGCATTCTGATTATCCTTCAGTCCTTCCATTGGCTTTACCACGACAGACGGGCAAAGCATGCCCGCATACAGAACCTTCCGGATGCCGGCATGATCGGAGAGTTCATTGTACTCAGCGGCACGCAGGAGATTCCGGAGAATACGGCACTGCCTGTGCCCTGGGAAGGCACGATGGGCACAGACAGGCACTCAGATATATATCTGACGGGAGACGGGGTCGCAAAGAACCACCTGGCTTTCTCTTTTACGCCCAAGCGCGGCCTTCTCGTGGAACCTCTCGGCAAATCCACATGTTTTGCTGATGGCGAGTCTCTCAGCCGCCCGAGGGGAGCGTGGCTCACCCATGGTTCTGTGCTGGAAATCGGCAGCTACACACTCAGGCTCCGTCTTTTTGCCGGGCTTTATGTTCCTTCATGGGATAAGGCCAGACAGGAGGACATAAAGAACTTTGGAATAGAACGGCAGTCCCAGGGACTGCCAAGAAAAGGGGCAGGCGGATGGGATCAGCCGCAGACGGAAAAAGAATCCTATAAGGGCCTGCATCTTGTGGATGACAAGGGAAAGCGGGGAAAGACAGAATGAAAAAGTGGATGCTCCCCGAAAAACAGGTTTCCGTTTTTGTTGAGATCTTTTTTCTGGCAGCGTTCGCGCTGCTGTTCCTGCGCGATATGGCTTGGGAAGCGGTTGCTCTCGCAGTTACGGTGCCCTGTGCCATATGGGTGATGAGCAATATACTGGGCCGGGCTTTTCATATTGACAGACTTCTTTTTGCGCTGACGAATTTTCTCTGTGCCCTGGGCATTCTGGTCCTTTATGATACAAAACCTGTTCTGGCCTATCACCAGGTTGCCTACTACGGGATCGGTCTGCTGGGCATGGTGATCTGCATTTATATCGTCCGCGTTTTCCGCTCGCTCCGTTTTCTCGCACCGCTTGTGATGCTTGCCTGCTTTGCTTTTCTTGCCTGTCCGCTGCTTTTTGGAAGAGAGACAAATGGGGCAAAAAACTGGGTTTACTTTGCAGGCGTTTCGGTTCAGCCAAGTGAGTTTGTCAAGATCGGGCTGATCATGGTCATTGCCTGGTATATGAGCCGCAGACAGCTATGGCCATGGCTCGTATTTGCGGTGGTCTGCCTGGGCCTTCTTATGCTGCAGAAAGATCTTGGCACTGCGCTGCTTTACTATGGCGTTACACTCATGCTCTTCTATGCTTCGAGTGCAAACCTCTTACTGACAGGGGTCGGACTTTTTGGGGGCGCAGGCGCTGCGGTGCTCGGGTATTCCATGTTTGCCCATGTGAAAAAGCGTGTGGCGATCTGGATCAACCCATGGGCGAATTATGATAATGCAGGCTACCAGATCGTGCAGGGGCTGATGGCAATCGCGTCAGGTGGATTATTCGGCGTAGGGCTGGGACTCGGGAGCCCGACGACAATCCCTGTCTACGAAACAGACTTTATCTTTGCTGTGATCTGTGAACAGTTTGGTGTCATTTTTGGCCTGTGCGTGCTCCTGGTCTATACAGCCATCATCTGGCGCGGGGCGACGATTGCTATGGCGGCAAGAAGGTCTTTTCAGGGCCTTGTATGCATGGGAGCGACCCTTATGCTCGGCCTTCAGACTTTTGTCATCATAGGCGGGGTCGTCAAACTGATTCCCCTGACGGGGGTGACAATGCCGTTTGTTTCATCAGGCGGATCTTCCCTGGTATCATCCATGTGCCTTGCCGGCCTCATCCAGGGTGTGGCAAGCGTGAACGAAGACGACCTGCAGGAAGATGTGAGACTTACTGAGATCAGTGGGGGTGAGATGATGTGAAGCGGCAGAGGAAAGGTTTCAAACGGCTCGCGCTGTTTATGTTCTTGCTTTTTTTCCTTCTGGCTGCCTACAGCGGCTACAGCATTATCACCTATGGGAACCGCTGGTTTGCATCCAGCCATAATCCCCGTCTGAAAAGACAGAAAGAAAATGTCATCGCCGGGGACATCCTTGACCGCAACGGGATCGTGCTGGCAACAACCGATGAACAGGGTAACCGGGTCTATCAGCCGGACCAGGCGAGCAGAGAAGCTGTAGTGCACATTTTAGGGGATGCCGCAGGGCATGTGGCCAATGGTGTGGAGTCTTTTCAGACAGGCTATCTTTATGGATTTCATGCGACGTTCCCTGAACTCCTGCATGGTTTCTTTACAGGTGAAGAGCGCAAGGGCGATACGATTTACCTTACGGTAGATTCGAAACTCTGCACGCACATTGTGCAGGCGTTCAATGGGATAAGCACTTCCAGGGGGCACAATGGTGCGGTTGTTGTCATGAATTACCTGACAGGAGAAGTCATTGCTGAAGTGTCTCTGCCTGAGTTTGACCCTCAGGCGGTGGAAAGTTCTGTACTATCTTCAACGCACCAGCCATTCTGGAACAGAGCCGTGCAGTCTGTGTACCCGCCAGGGTCCACGTTCAAGATTGTGACTGCAGCTTCAGCGCTGCAGAATCTGACTGGCATTGATGAAGAGTTCCTGGAGTGCACAGGTAACCTGGCTGTGGGAAGTCACAGCATCCGTGATTTTGCCGGAAGTACCCATGGACTTCTGACGCTCAAACAGGCATTTGGCGTATCCTGTAATAACATATATGCATCTGTGGCTCTGAGACTTACGGACCAGAAGCTCAGACGGACTGCGGAGCAGTTCGGGTTCAATGACAATTTTCTGTTCAGGGACCTGGTGGTGGAAAACAGCCATTATCCGCAGAGCAGCCGTCGGAGCGAATGGGAAATCGGCGCATCAGGCTTTGGTCAGAGCAGCATCGCGGCCAGTCCCATACATATGTGCATGATTGCAGGCAGCGTGGCGTGTGACGGGACAGCCATGGAGCCCATTCTGATCCAGCGTGTCGTATCTCCTGCGGGTACAGAACGCATGAATGGGGAAAAACGGGTGTACCGGCACATGATGGACAGCCAGACGGCCCAAACGCTCCAGGATTATATGCGGTATGCTGTTGCCAACGGAACTGGGAGCCGGGCGCTGACGGGCTCACTTCCTGTATGCGGGAAAACGGGAACAGCGGAATCCACGCTCAACGGTGCCCCTGTCAATTACGGATGGTTCATTGGCTATATTGACAGTGAAACGCTTCCTTTCTCTGTATGCGTCCTGGTGGAAGGCATTGCAGACGGGCAGGGCGGCGGAAGTACGGCGGCACCGATTGCAAGGGAAATATTCTCGTATCTCATGCTCCATCCGGACAGGGTGCTGAACTGACAACAAAAAAGGACTGCTGCGGCAGTCCTTTTTTGTTGTCAGGCAGGAAAATCAGATATCCATGCTCTCATCGCTCTGGTCATCCTCGTGGGACACCATGTCGGCCAGATCATCATAATCGATCATGTCCTCGCTTGGAACTTCGAGCAGATCGGAACCCACTTCAAAATCTTCCGTGTTCTGCGGAACGTTGAGGGATTCATTCAAAGAACGGATATATGCATCATATGGCATAGCCAGCTGTTCAAAAGCGATCAGGTAAGGCGTGGAAAAAGTGATGAAATCCAGGTCCTCATAGGATAGTTTGGAAGGCTGAGCCGCCCAGGAAAGGTCATGAATATCAAGAGAGCGAAGAGACAGCTTTTTCTTGCCGACTTTCTCAATATGGCATGTGAAAAGCGCCGAAGTGTCTTCGTTTTTACCTATGTGTCCGATGTGCAGAAGGGTATCAAGACGGGAAATCCCGCTGATCGCCGTCTGAAGGCTGTCCAGAGAGAGGTCGGGAACAGACTCGGGCAGCTGAACCTGTCTCAGATGATAATGCTCTGTCAGTTCCGGGGCAGGGGATACAGCAGCAATATCGGATATTCTGTGCAGGGTAAATCCGCTGTACTGAAAGTTATCGGCAAGAAGGCAATAGACGAATTCCCGGCTCACGTTGATTACGCGCCAGATATGGCGCTGGGTCCATCTTTCGTCATTTAAAAGCACAGTACAAAGCAGCCCCCGCTCCATGCAGAAGACGAAGGTGTTGGAAACAGCGCTCTCATAAGCGATTTGTTCGGCAATGGCCTGGGCACGCTGATTCAGTTTCCTGACCTTCTTATTTTTAGATTTCATAGAAAACCTCCAAATAGACAAACAACCGTCCACAAGGACGGTTGTTTTTGCCTGAAGCCAGAGAGCGGGTGATGGGAATCGAACCCACGTAACCAGCTTGGAAGGCTGGGGCTCTACCATTGAGCTACACCCGCGGATGGAGCGGTAGACGGGATTCGGACCCGCGACATCCACCTTGGCAAGGTGGCACTCTACCAGCTGAGCTACTACCGCATAACGGGCTTCAGGGATAACGTGCGGACGAAGAGACTTGAACTCTTACGCCATTGGCACCAGATCCTAAGTCTGGCGCGTCTGCCATTCCGCCACGCCCGCACAAACGAGCTTTCTCAGAAGGCAGAGGAGTGACCCATTGGAGAATCGAACTCCAGACACCTTGATTAAAAGTCAAGTGCTCTACCGACTGAGCTAATGGGTCAAATACGCTGGGGTGGCAGGAATTGAACCTGCGAATCAGGGAGTCAAAGTCCCTTGCCTTACCACTTGGCCACACCCCATCGCAGGGACAATAAGAACTGCGCAAGCAGGAAATCCTAAAAGTTGGGGTGAGTAATGGGACTCGAACCCATGACATTCAGAGCCACAATCTGACGCTCTACCAGCTGAACTATACCCACCATACCAAACGCGCCTGGAGGGATTCGAACCCCCGGCCCACGGCTTAGAAGGCCGTTGCTCTATCCAACTGAGCTACAGGCGCATACTCTACCTTCCGGTAAAGGCCAAGTCGCAGGATGCGCAATGCAGGAAACTTTTGTTTCCTTGCTGTCTTGCTGACAGTTGGGGATTATAGCATGCATCAATTTTCTTGTCAACGGGGAATTTATGGTATTATAGCAAGACAAAAAGAACAAATGGAAATCAGATATGCTTTTATCACTAAAAAGGCCTGAAAAATACCTGTCCCCCAAAAAACGTGAGAGGAGATTCTCTCAGACGGTTCTTGGGGGACAGGATTGCCCTTTCTCAGATGAAATCAGGCTTTGAGGGAGGCAGTTTCCTCAGCAGGTTTCTCCAGACGCCCGAGCAGCCAGGCGATCAGGAACCCTGCAACGAGGCAGATTGCACAGGCAACATAATTGCCGAAAGTTGCAATTTCGAAGCAGGCCAAGTTCTCCTTCTGCATGAGCAGAGCAATCGGGGAACCGATGACAAGGCCGAAGATAGCACAAAATGTATGCTCCGGATATTTTTTGAGAAGGAAGTTCATAAGCTTGGCGATGGAAACGATGCCGATGAGCAGGCCGATCACATAGGGAAGGAGGATAGCAAGGGCTGAGAAATCACCGGCGCGCAGCTCATTCATCGCGTTGATCACGGAATCATAATAGCCCAGGAGCATGAGGATCATGGAACCTGACACACCAGGTATCACCATGGTTGCACTGGCGATAGCACCAAGAGGGATCATGAGCAGCATGGTACCAAAGGAATGATCGACTGTACGCGCTTCAGGAGCGACAAGCATAGGCAGACCAATGACAACCACAAAGAAAGCGATGAACAGGACCAGACCCGGGATACCGGCTTTTTTCAGGTTGACGCGCTTGTAAATCGGGGGGAGTCCGCCGAGAATAAGACCGATAAAAGCGAAATTGGTGGGAAGGCGGGTGAGGGGAACTGTATCACTGTTTGTCCCCAGAAGGTGCCCAACAAGAGCAGCAAAAGCAAAAAGCCCTACCAGTACGCCGACAAGAATAGGAAGAAGGTCTATGATACAGGCCTTGAATTTTTTAAAGATGTTGTTGGCGTCATAAATGATGCGGTCATAAATGTTCATAGAGACAGCCATCGTACCGCCGGAAACACCCGGTATGATATTTGCGATACCCATAACCATGCCGCGCAGGGCGTCCAGAATCCAATTGAGCATACGTTCTTTCTCCTTAAAAAATCGTAAAATCTTCAGCGAACAATCTGCAGGCCCAGCATGGTTGCAAGGCCCATAATGACACCGGCAAGAATCACGCCCAGCATGACAGCTGTGACGCTGGTCTTGAAATCCATATCAAGGATGGAAGCAGCAAGTGTACCCGTCCATGCACCTGTGCCGGGAAGAGGGATGCCGACAAAGAGCAGCAGGGCAAAGAAAAGCCCCTTTGTGGAAGCTTTTTCTGTGAGTTTTGCGCCTCCTTTATGTCCCTTCTCAAGACACCATGTAAAGAACTTGCCGATATATTTTTTATCAGCGCCCCATTCCAGAACTTTGCGTGCGAAAAAGAAAATGACGGGAACCGGAAGCATATTGGCAATGATGCAGATGATATAGGCTGGCAGAGTTGGAATTCCTGATGCCAGGGCATAGGGGAGGGCACCGCGCAATTCTACAAGCGGAACCATGGAAATCAGAAAAGCGATCAGATATTTGGTGAGCATATGGAATAATAACTCCTTTAGTGAATAACCTGTTTCCGGGGAAACAGAGTGGATTATAGCATAGCGTATCATGAAAAGAAAGAAAATTCATACAGGCGGCACGACAGAAAAACAGAAACATACATACGGACTGTAAATTATTCTGCAGAGAAACAGGGATCAGAACTTGCGATAAACTGATAATTCGTTTATGATATAAATACGGGATAGCATGAAGAAAAGTGTTTTTGGAATGTGCTTCGCCCTGATTTCCATTTTGCGGAAGTGCTGTTCAGAAAAGCCAGAGTATATTCCGGAAACAGATTTTTTTGTATCAGATCTGCGGTTCGCTTTTGTCAGAAGGGGACCAGCCTTGCTTTACAGGCTATGTACCCGCACGGGATGCAATGATACCCGGATCCGGAGCAGCCGCACAAGCACACTTCATCATAATCAGCAGATGCCCATGGAACAAATCCGGGAGACACAGGAATGTATGTGTCTGCGCGGCAAATTTATACTTAAAACATGAACCAGCATCAGGGAATGACTGTACGTTTTTTGCTTTGCTGAACGGTATCTTATCGCAAGAACCTGAGCGGCATGGACAACCTGCATAATCATTTTGGGACATTGAAGGAGGATAAACCATGATTCAGAGTGAACCTTTTATCAACCGGGCAGATATGATCCGCTGTGCGCTTTGTCTTAATGCCCCATGCGATACGGCGTGTCCTGCATTTTCGCCATCTGACATTTTGCGGAGAATCTGGTTCAGCAATGAACAGGTTGCTGCGCAGTCTCTGCCGGAAAAAAATCCCTGCCTGACCTGCTCAGCTGTATGTGAACGATCATGCGTCCGGCCGGGTGAAGTACCTGTGAGGGACTTGATTAACCGTCTGTATTATCAGGTTAAGCCAGAAAGCGAGACCCTGCTTCCGGCCAATGAGGACAGACTGCAATGCGAAATGTGCGGGATTCCCCTGGAGAATCCTTTTATGCTCTCGTCATCTGTTGTAGCCAGCACTTATGATATGTGTGCCCGTGCGTTTGAAGCAGGATGGGCGGGAGCCTGCTTTAAGACAATTTGCAACATGGATATTCATGAAGCATCGCCAAGATTTTCTGCCCTTACCGGCGATGGCGGAAGCATCGCAGGGTTTAAAAATATTGAACAGCTCTCGGACCATTCCGTGGCGGAAAACATGGAGATATTCCGCAGGCTCAAAAAAGAGTATCCGAAAAAAGTGATTCTGGCCTCCATTATGGGACAGAATGAAAAGGAATGGGGGAAACTTGCCAGACAGTGCGAAGACAATGGGGCTGACGCTGTGGAACTGAATTTTTCCTGCCCGAATATGGCTGAAGGAGGTCTTGGCTCGGACATAGGACAGAACCCGGATCTGGTTGAACGCTTTACATCATCGGCCAAACGCTCTTGCTCCATCCCTGTGCTGGTCAAGCCCACACCAAATGTGGCCTCCATGGTCCCGCAGGTCATGGCATCGCTCCGCGGCGGTGCAGACGGTATCTCAGCCATCAATACAATCAAATCAGTGGTGGCGGTTAATCCCCATACCTATGTTTCTGCACCTGCGGTCCATGGCCGCTCAGCCGTGGGCGGCTACAGTGGGAGGGCTGTCAAGCCGATTGCTCTGAACTTTGTTTCGGAGATTGGTAAAATGGAGGAAATGAAGGGGAAGCATATTTCGGGCATGGGCGGAGTTGAAACATGGCTGGACGCTCTTGAGTTCATGCTGCTTGGCTCGGGTTCGGTGCAGGTGACCACGGCTGTCATGCAATACGGGTACAGAATCATAGAAGATCTGAAATCAGGATTGAACCTGTATCTGACGGAAAAAGGCTTTTCCGGCGTGAAAGATATCATCGGTCTGGGACTGGACACACTGAGCGCCACAACGGATGTGCTTGAAAGGGATACAGTGATCTACCCGGATATCAACCGGGAAAGGTGCATTGGCTGTGGACGCTGTGAAATCTCCTGCATGGATGGCGGGCATCAGGCGATTCGTCTCAATCAAGACCGCAGACCTGTGCTTCAGGCAAAGAAATGCGTAGGGTGTCATTTGTGCATCCTTGTTTGTCCCCAGCGGGCCCTGACCCCTGGCAAGAAAAGAGTTGCGGTGTCCGGTAAAAAATAATTGAATATCAAAAGGAGAGCAGCGCACGGCTTGCTCTCCTTTCTAGTCCGGTCCGTTCATAAACAGCGGGTATATGCTGTCTGAACGGGTCATTTCACAGAAAGTTCAAATGCGTGGAAATCAAGGGCACCTTCACCGACATAGCGGAAATAGAGGGGACGGGTGCCTGCAGGGATATGAAGTGAAGCAGATGCCTGGTTGATGCCTTCACTGTTATCTACGGGGATTGTGCTGCACAGCGCATTAAAGAATGGGTCACAGGAGACTTCCATCACACCTTTGCATTTTCCGCCATAGGTCAGACAAATGGCATCTGCTTTTTGAAAATCAAAATACTTGAATCCCGCCACAGCACCGTCGCGCATATTGGCAATATACTGATCGCCATCCTGCTCACGGTCTTTGCCTGTCTGCGTGAAGTAGGGGTGGAGCTTTTTGTTGAATTTGCGGTCATAACGGGCTGAACCATATTTGCTCCACAGATTGCAGGCAATGCGTGCTTCATATTTCCCTGTCCCGCACAGCGGACCGCCGTTGAGACCGCAGGAGGTGATCTCCGCCTGAAGGAATCCGCCCTCCGGGGTGCGTTCCAGCTTTTCTGCGCATGCCTGGCGGGAATAGGAGTGACGGTTGGTCTGACGATGATAGAAAATGAACCAATCCCCGTTAAGCTCTGCCATGCCACCGTGCGTATTGCCCAGGTAGTTCAGAGCTTTTTTCTCATCCAGACGTCCGTCCATGTAGAGGTCTCCCAGGTCAACAAGCGTGCCGCCGAAACGGAAATCCCCATCAGGACGGTCGCTTACAGCATAGCATAGTTCGTGATTATTGGTGGACGAGTACACAAACACATATTTTCCATCGATCTTCCGGATCGAGGAAGCTTCGAAGAATTCATGCCCTTTAAAATCTTCCGGGGCATGATTTGTTTTCAGTGGAAAAAGCAGCTTAGGACCGGTGCGGATCGTCATCATATCCGGCTCCAGCTCAAGAACAACGCCACCGCTGTTGGTGTGGCTGTGAAAACGGCTCATCAGGGCAGGCACGTGTGTTTCAAAGCCAGAATAAAGCCAGACTCTTCCGTCATCATCCACCAGTACGCCCGGATCGAAGGGAAATTCATCGTTTTTTCTGCGTCCCCAGACCGTACCGTCGTTATAGTGGACGTGTCCGTAAAACTGGTAATGCCCATCCGGCGTATCACATACGGCCACACCGATCACACCCAGAAAATCATAAGCATAATACAGATAATACCTTCCATCCGGTCCTTTTGCCACGTCCGGAGCGAACAGAATCCGCAGGCCCAATCTGTTCATGGGGTCCTGGTTCTTTTTGTAAATCACCCCGGAACAGCTCCAGGCGGAAAGATCGGTGACAGGAGCGGACCAGCAGACGTAGTTGTTGACGCAGAAAAGAGGGGCATTGAATCGGTCATGAGACCCATATACATAGACGCGGTCGCCAAAAACGTGGGGTTCACCATCCGGAATATATTCCCAGGATGGCAGATAGGGGTTATAAACCTGCATATAAGTCTTCTCCTTTCAAAGGGCAACGCCACGGGATGTAGGAAAATCCGGGCTGAGAAATACCGTGGGGGCAGGCTTTTGCTCCGGAAAAGTGTGGATCAGAATTCAGACAGGCTTTTCCGGAACGCAGAATGAAATGCCGTGCCGGGACATAAAACCTGACCTGCAGATACACAAGGGGAGTTTCATGGCAGAAAAAATCCAGGGGCGCATTTTTCTGCGCGCTGGCTGGGGACAGGAGGGATATAAAGAAGAAAATAAAAAAATGCATACAAATAAATGCATGCAGATTGAGAGGTGCCACCCAGATTTGAACTGGGGAATAAAGGTTTTGCAGACCTTTGCCTT
>CAMNGW010000084.1 GCA_946538615.1 uncultured Clostridia bacterium | reverse complement strand
CAAACTACAATGCCACCGGCGAAGCCATGGGCGCCGGCTCCATCGATGTGGGCTGGCTGCCTGCCGGCACCTACATTCTCTACAGCGATGAAGTGGACGTCATCCTGACCTCCACCCGTGCAGGCCTTTCCAATGACAGCGAGAACCCCGCTGACTGGAACGGCGATGCCAACAAGACGGTCGGCGACTCCAACAACCAGGTTGGTTTCTACCGTGCTCTGATTTATGCTACCCCCTCACCCTACGGCAAAGAGCTCGCTGCCAAGGTCAATGCTGGCGAAGAACTCACCTGGGACGAACTGAACAAGGCTACCTGGCTGGTGGCGAACAACTCTTCTTCTGCCGGCTACATCTATCCCACCCTGTGGCTGATGGAAAAGTATGACAAGAAGCTCACCGACCTCGAAAATGTGGCTTTCGGCATCCAGTACGGCGACCAGTTCGCTCAGGCTGCTGCTGAACAGGCTGACATTATCGTCTGCTATGCTGACGGCCGCCGCGACTATGAGGCAGCCTGGATGCTGCCTATTGGTGAATCCGATCCCACCGGCAAGGCTGGCATGGGCCGTCAGGACACCATCTGGAACGAACTGAACGTCATTGGCGTGACCCCCGGCATCTACAACGATACCGTTGCAATCACCAAGGCCAAGCCTGAAATCTACAATGACCAGTTCCGTACGGCCATGCAGAACGCTCTGATCAACATTATCAGCACTGAAGAGGGAAAGGCAATTTTCTCTGTGTACAGCCACGAGGGTTACACCAAAGCTGTCGATAGCGATTATGATGCTGCCCGTGCCGCACAGGAACTTGTGAAGTAAGCACAAGAAAAAACCGGGCGTAAGCCCGGTTTTTTCTGCTTAAAGAGCAAGTGCGGATCAGTCCGCATCCAATTAACAGGCGGCATGGCCGCAGAAGGGGATCGCCTTGATTGAATTCAAGCATGTAAACAAAACCTATCCGAATGGCACCAAAGGCCTGAAGGATGTGAACCTGACGATTGACCAGGGCGAGTTTGTGGCCATTATTGGTCTGAGCGGCGCCGGGAAGTCAACACTGATCCGTACGATCAACCGGATGATTGATGTCACCGACGGCAAGCTCATTGTTGACGGGACAGATGTCATGACCCTCAAGGGAAAGAGCATGCGCAAGTTCCGCCGTAAGATTGGCATGATCTTTCAGTCCTTTAACCTTGTTTCGCGTTCCACAGCGCTCCAGAACGTTCTGACAAGCATGGTGCCGGATATGCCCTGGTACAAGGTCCTTCTTGGCATCTTCAGCAAGGCCCAGAAAATGCATGCCCTTGAAGCGCTTGACAAAGTGGGCATCCTGGATAAGGCGTATACCCGCTGCGACCAGCTTTCCGGCGGACAGCAGCAGCGCGTTGCCCTTGCCCGCACGCTGAACCAGACGCCTACGATCATTCTTGCCGATGAACCGGTTGCGGCCCTTGACCCAGTGACCGCCCATCAGGTGATGGGTGACTTTAAGCGGATCAATGAGGAGATGAACATCTCCATCCTCATTAACATCCACCACGTGGACCTGGCCCTGGAGTATGCCACCCGGGTGATTGGGATCCGTGCAGGCGAGATTGTCTACGATGGCCCCTCCGCCAATGTGACGCAGGAGATCCTTGATGCGATCTACAATGGTGCTGAGATTCCCAAAGCGGGTGAATGAGGAGGCAGGGCATGAAAAATCAAGCAGCGTATAAAATGCCCCTGTTTGACAGGATCTTCAAACCGAAGACGCTGGTCCTCGCCAATGGGCACACTGTCCAGCAGCCGCGCTCAAGAATGCCCCTCATCGCGCTCCTGATTCTGGTGCTGATTTACCTGAGCGTGAAACTGACGGGGTTCGACCTGAGCATTATCGCCAGACGCGGGCACCAGTTCACGGTCATTCTTTCCCAGATCTTTTCCCCGGACGTTTTCAATATCACAGCCAAAGCTTTTGAGCAGGCGGTACTGGACCCTGCGGCGGTGAACTTCCTGTCCATTTTTGACGGCAGGTGGTGGAACGCCCTGTGGTATACCATGAACCACTCCTTTGCCCCGAATGTGTTCAAGCCCCTCTGGGACACGCTGAGAATGTCGATCCTCGGTTCCTTTATCGGCTCGACGATTGCCCTGCCCATCGCAGTGGCTGCCTCAACCAACATTAACCGCAATAAGCTCTCTGTGACACTCATCCGTCTTATCCTCAACATTGTGCGGACACTGCCGACGCTTGTCATTGCCAAGATTTTTGCGCTGATTTTCGGCCTGGGCACATATGCCGGCACAATGGCTATTCTGGTTTTTACACTGGGCGTCATCACCAAGATGATGTACGAGTCCATTGAAACCATTGACATGGGCGCCTTTGAGGCGATGGAATCCTTTGGCGCCAACAAGTTCCAGGCGTTCTGGTCCGCCTGCATGAAACAGATCCTGCCCACCTATCTCTCCTACTGCCTCTATGCGCTGGAGATGAACGTGCGTGCGGCTTCTATTCTGGGCTATGTGGGCGCCGGCGGCCTTGGCCTGCTCATCGACGAGCGCATAGGCTGGCGCGACTATAATGGCCTTGGCACTGTGCTGGTCATGCTCTTTATCCTGGTCGTCACCATTGAGCATCTGAGCCAGTACCTGAGAAAGAAACTGAGTTGAGGAGGGCGGACATGACAAATTCAAAAAAAATGGTAGCCCCTCCGCGCGCACTGTCGATTGAAGAAACCTATGCCATGCGGCCGAGAAGATGGTGGCTGTACACGCTTGTGGTCCTTATCGTTGTCTGTGTGCTGGTGTGGTCGGCCGGCGGCGTGCAGTACAATGGCGTCACCACCAAGGGCACGGATGTGGCAAGGGGCATTGCACAGGGACTTCTGCACCCGGATATGGACCTGCTGCTGGGGCGCATCGGAGAGGACACGACCACGACTCAGTTCCTGGGCCTCACGATCTCTTCGGAGGGCGTACCCTATCTTCTTTTCCAGACCATGGCCATTGCGTTCCTCGGAACGATCATCGGCGGGATCCTGGCGATCCCCATCAGCTTCCTTGCCTGCGACCGGATCGTTCCCAAGTGGCTGGCTAAGATTTTCCAGCTGCTGATCCTTCTCATCCGCACCATCCCCAGCCTTGTCTGGGCACTGGTCTGGATCCGTGTCACGGGACCGAATGCGTTCTGCGGCGTGGTCACACAGAGCGTCTGCTCCATCGGTATGATTTCCAAAATGTACATCACGGCCATTGAGGACCTGGATGTACGGATCCTGGAGTCCCTTGACGCCTGCGGGTGCAACGGGTTCCAGAAGATCCGCTGCGGGATCCTGCCGCAGATTGTGCCGAACTTTATTTCCACAGTGATCTACCGCTTCGACATCAACCTCAAGGATGCAACGACCCTGGGCATTGTCGGCGCCGGCGGTATCGGTGCCCCGCTCATCCAGTGCATTACGTCAAGCCGCTGGAGCATGGTGGGCTCCTACCTGTTTGGCCTGATTATCCTGATGATGCTCATTGAATATATGTCCACCCGCATCCGCAACCGACTCACAAGAGGCTGAAATGGCAAAGTTCACAGTATATTTTACTTCAGATACCCACGGGTATCTGTATAACACCAATTTTGTGGATACCATGGAGAGGCCCATGGGCGTCCTCTCCATGCGTTTTCCCAAGGACGGCAACACGCTGGTCATAGACGGCGGGGACACGCTGCAGGGCTCGCCGCTTACGTATTTTCTCCATGAGACCCGTGAGAAGGGCTTCCAGAGGATGCTGCCGGAGGCATTCAATGAGCGCGGCTATGACTATGTGACACTGGGCAACCATGACTTCAATTATGGCAAGGCGTACCTGGCAGATTACCTGAAGGCCCTTAGCGCCACATGCCTTTGTGCCAATGTGACAGACGAGGACGGCATGCTCCCCACGGTCCCTTATACGGTCCGCACCCTGGAAAACGGGACGAGGCTTGGCCTGTTCGGCATTACCACCCACTGGATCCGACTGTGGGAAAAGCAGGAGAACATCAGGGGCGTGCATATCACGGACCCTGTTGAGGCCGCCAGACAGGCTGTTGAGGCCCTCAGGGCCGAGCATGTCGACAAGGTGATCGGCGTGTACCACGGCGGCTTTGAGAAGGACCTGCAGACGGAGGAAGTACTCTCCGGGACCGACGAGAACCTGGCCTGCAGGATCTGCGAGGAACTGCCGGTGGACCTCCTTCTGACGGGACATCAGCATATCGCCATAGAGGGTCAGATGTACCACAGCACGTATGTTGTGCAGACGCCATCGAATGCCACGAAGTATGTGCGCGTCGAGATGGACGAGGAGGGGCTTTTTTCCTCATCATTTCTTGTTCCGGACCAGAAACAGACCTGGACGGCTTACGAGACAGAGGTCCGCAGGCACCTTGACGCCTGGCTGGACCGGCCCATCGGGCATCTCTCGGATGATATCTGGCCCGTAGAGCGCCTGGATATGGCGCTGCATGGCACGAAGATCGCGGACTTTTTCAACCGCGTCCAGCTGTGGGCCTCGCAGGCGGATGTCTCCCTGACGATGCTGCCCAATGAGTGCCGAGGGTTCGCCAGGGACGTGACGGTGCGGGACGTGGTGGCCACCTATGTCTATCCCAATACCCTTTGTGTGCTCAGAGCGACCGGAAAGGATATCCGGGAGGCGCTAGAGCGCACGGCTACCTACTTCCATGTGGAGCCCGACGGGAGCGTGCAGATCTCCGAACGGTTCCTCAGGCCCAAGGAAGAGCACTACAATTATGACTATTTTGCCGGGGTCGACTATGCCTTTGACCTCTTGCGCCCGGAGGGAGAGCGGGTCATACGCCTTGAGCGGGACGGAAAACCGCTGCTGGACGATGAAGAGCTCACGGTGTGCATGTGCAATTACCGGGCGACCGGAGCAGGAGAGTATCCCATGTGGGCAAAATGTGTGCATGCCCGGGACATCCTCACGGAGGTTTCGGAACTGATCCTGGCCTATCTCTCAGAGCATGACAGGGTTGATCTGCCTGAACCATCCTGTCCTGTGTGCTTCCTGGGGGACAGAAGGCTGTAAAGCACAGACCGGTCCAATGCAGAAAACAGCTGACAGGTAAAAACAAAGAGCGCCAGACCCTTCATTTCGGGGGTCTGGCGCTTTTACGCTTGGGTGTTACAGCATAATATGGACTTCCCAGATGGAGCTTGCGGGTACGCGGAAGGTGACCATGTGGTCCTCATGGGCGAGCTCTGTATTGCGGGTACCCAGAAGGTCCGAGAGGTACGCACCTTTGACGGTCGTCGTGAGGCGGAGCGAAACGTCGGCTTCTTTCCCTCTCGTTTCATAGCCGCGCACAAGGATGCCTTCCGGGGAAGGAAGGACGGCGGTCACGGCGGCGGAGGAGGAAAGGCAGCTCAGAAGGCCGGAGGCGGCGGGCAGGGAACCGGGGTGGACGTTGCCGGCCTGTGTGTATACGGGGTGCAGAAGCGTGTCGGTGAACGGCTGCTGCGTGCCCGGGTCGGAGAGGGGAGAGAGCCAGAGGGTGATATGATGGACCCCTCTCTCCGGATAAGGGTCGGGATAGACAGCACTGTTAATCAGGGTGAGGGACAGCGCTGTGTCGGAGCGGTAGCCATATTTGCTGTCGGAAGCCAGGAGCAGGGAAGGTCCGTTCTCACGGATGGCCAGTGCACTCCCGATGGCGGGCACATCATTGTTCATGGCCGGCCGCACCACGCTTCCCATGGGCACGAGGCAGCGGCAGTTCCCTGTATAATCTTTCACGGGACAGCGGAAGGTGAGGACGGGCACGGTTTCTGTCCCCGACTCCTGCCAGTCGGCCGTGATCTCCATTTTAAGGGCGGGACTTGCTGCGTCGAGGGTATATACGATTTCAAAGCGGTCGGGCAGATGGTTCTCCCCCTTGAGGGTGAAGACGGCTTTGACAGATTGCCTGAGGGCGCCGCTGTGCACCTGTGTGAGCTCTGTGCAGCGGTCGATGGGCAGAGCGCTCAGCGTGCGGCCCACGTTCCATGCATTGGATGTCCTGCGCTCAGTTTCGAGGTACATGAGGGAGGCGCTCTGGGACGGCTGGATGAGTTCGGTGCCCGAGGAAAGGTCCACAAGGGAAATGAGCGTGCCGCTTGCCCCGCTGATGCGTGCCTGGGTCAGCCCGTTGTCCAGGACCAGGTCGTCATACACGGGGCCTACCTGCTCCCTGCTGTTTTGCAGGTACACGGGATAGCGCTCCTGCTCTTTCTGGCGCAGGACAAGGGTCGTATAGCCCAGAGCGGGGAGCGTCAGGCGGGCAAGGATACGGAAATAGCGGTGGTCCCAGTAGCGCTGGAGCTCGTGGTCAAGGAGCTGGAAAGGGATCTCGGTGCCGTCGGGCGCCTGGAGGTGGACGCGCCGGAGGTCTCCTGTGTAGTCCCATACGGTGAGCTCACAGACCGCTTCACGCTCGCAGGGGAGCGTGTTGTAGGCATGGTAGACCCGCAGGAGACCGCTTCCCCGTTCGGTGGCGGGGACTCCTGTAAAATGCTCGATCCCATACCCGCCGCCAGCCCCTTCCGACTGGCTGGAATAGCGCGCGGCGACGGGCTTTTCCCAGTTCCCGACGGATGCAAGGACGGGAAGGGAGGCCGTATCTATGTTCCCTGCCAGCTTCAGCATGGCTTTTTCAAGCTGCGTGTTCGTTACGCAGGCTGTCTGCTGGAACAGACCCATGGCATGCTCTCGGGTATCCTGCACACAGGAACCGGTAAGGATGTCATGGAAATGGGTAAACAGGACATTCTGCCAGGCCTCCCTCATCTGCGGCTCATTGAGGCGGAACGGCGTCAGGGTGCCGGCGAGGGAAGCAAGGGCCTCCGTGTCGTACAGAGCGGCCTCTGCCCTGCGGTTGGCCCGCTTGATGCGGCTCTGGGTGGTGTAGCAGCCCGGGAAAATAAAGTTGAGTTCGCTGTCCACCACGGGCAGGCGGTCGCGGATCTTTTCAGCTTCCCGGAAGTAATCCCGGATCCCGCCGAAGCGGATCTCAGGATAGATGGGCCAGGCCATCATGTCCAGCGCGCGCTCGACGTCCCGGCGCGTAGGTCCGCCGCCGTGGTCGCCCACGCCGTAAAAGGCCATGCCGCAGCGCAGCCCCGAAGAGAGGCGGACGACTTCCATCAGCCCGCTGGCCATCTGCGGGGTGACGGCGGCATTGTACCAGTTGGACTCGCGCAGCACGAGGATCTCCTTGCCGGATGGGGCGCGGTAGCGGTACAGCAGCTCGGGCCGGGCGTTCCCGCGGCAGTGGTACATATAGCGGACGTCCCCGAAAGCATCGATCTCCGGAACGGTCGCGGCGTGCCCGAAGGTATCCGGGACAAAGTCAACATCAAAGTCTTTGACGCCCCAGGTGCCCTGCAGATAATCGCGGGTGTACTGAATGTGCCTGAGAAGGGATTCACCGCTGGGCATATTCTTGTCGGGTTCGACCCAGTTTGTGGCCACGACCTCCCAGCGGCCCTCCCGGATGTAATGGAGCATCCTCTCCATCAGCTCGGGGTCATAGCGCTCGACGATCTGGTAGACCGAGGCCTGGGACTGGGTGAAGGTGAAATCCGGGTACTCGTCCATGATGTTGCAGATGGAGCGGAAGGTGGAGAGCGTGGTGGCAACCGTCTCCTGATAGCTCCACATCCAGTTCATGTCGATGTGGGCATGGCCGGAGAGGATGAGGCGGTAGGACCTGGCCAGCTCCGAGAGGGGAAGGAGCCGTTCCTCGGCCCTGCGGCATACGCTGTCGGTGAGGACATGCTCTTCGTCGAGGGTGCCCAGGAGCGACGCGATGGTGTCCCGGATCAGGTCCATGCCCGTGTCCTGATTGGCATGGGATACGGCGAGGATGTATTCAAGTTCTGCGAGGATACGGGCATTCATCCGGCTTGGGCCGGTGATGTGCCGGGACTCTGTCTCCGGCATGCCGAAGGTAAATTCAAATCCGGTCTTTTCACGGTTGCCTGCGACCCTTGTCTTAAGCTGTGTAAACAGTTCATCAGTTGTCATGGCGCTCACTCTCCTCTAAGGCGTGAAAAATCTGAAAAGAAAAATTCGCCGGACGGGTACAGATTCCTCTTTGCAAGGCCCCCGGGATATGTTAGGATTTCAGTAAGTGCACTGCGAGGAGGAAAAGAAGATGAAGTATATGCACTCGGAGTGGTCAGCAAGACTGGGACACTGGATGGACACGCTGCGCAAGGACCTCTATCTGCCCCTTTCGCCGATCCCGGTCGAGGCTTTTTTCACCATGGACCAGCTTTCCCCCGGGGAGGCGGAAAAGGGTCCGTTTGAGCCCCTTGTCCCGGGAACGGGATGGGGCCATACCTGGGAGTACGGCTGGATGCGTTCGGATATCACGCTGCCCCCGGAAGCGGAAGGCAAGCGGATTGTCATGGACCTGCAGACCGGCGGGGAGTCCACGGTGTTTGTGGACGGCCAGTCCTATGGTACCCGGCGCGCGGAATGGGTCTCTGTCCCCCATCACCATCTCGTGGACAATTTCCTCACCGCGTGCGGTGAGGCAGGCAGGACGTATCATATCCTGATTGAAGCCTATGCCGGGCACTTTTATCCAGAGAGCGACCGTGGCGGGTGCGCCACGGGACCCGTCCTGCCGGGGAGCTATACCGATCCCAAGGAAGGGAAGCTCCGGGGCGTTCTTGGGAACATGACGTTCGGCATCTGGAACGAGGACGCCTATCAGCTCTATCTGGACCTGGAGACCCTGCGGCTTTTGGGGGATGAGGTTCCCCAGGAGAGCCTGCGCGCAGATAAGATCGCCGCGGCCCTTGAGCAGGCCACGCTGATTGTCGATTTTGAACAGCCCCTTGAGGGCAGAACAGCGGATTACCGGCGCGCCAGGGAGGCCCTGAAAGAGGTGCTCTCGGCGGTCAACGGCACGACGGCCCCTGAGTTTTATGCCATAGGGAACGCCCATCTCGACCTGGCATGGCTGTGGCCCATGGCGGAGACCTACCGCAAGACGAGCAGGACTTTTGCCGCACAGCTCCGCCTCCTGGAGGCATACCCGGAATACAAGTACCTGCAGAGCCAGCCCGCAGCATACGAGATGTGCAGGACGTACTATCCGGAGCTGTTTGAAAGGATCCGCAAGGCGGCCAAAGAGGGCCGGTGGATCGCGGAAGGCGCCATGTGGGTGGAGCCGGACACCAATATGACAAGCGGCGAGTCCCTTGTCAGACAGGTCCTGCACGGCAAACGGTACTTCAAGGAAGTCTTTGACGTCGACTCTGTGGTGCTCTGGCTGCCGGATACCTTCGGCTATTCAGCGGCGCTCCCGCAGATTCTGCGCAAGAGCGGCGTCAAGTACCTTGTCACGCAGAAGATTTTCTGGTCCTACAACGAGGGCGACCGCTTCCCTTACCACTATTTCACCTGGCAGGGCGCAGACGGCTCGAAGATCGATACTTTCCTGCCCACCAGCTATACCTACAGGACGGACCCCAAAGAAATCTGCTCTGCCTGGAAAGGGCGCGTGCAGAAGCATGACCTGGATGCCTTCCTTCTGCCCTTTGGCTACGGGGACGGCGGCGGCGGACCGGCCCGGGACTATGTGGAGTTCCTGCGCCGTGAGCGCGACCTGGAAGGCATGCCCCGGGTGCGCATCGAGGGCCCGGTTCAGTTCTTTGAGGATATGGAGAAAAAGGGCGGACCCAAAAATACGTACGTGGGCGAACTGTATTTTTCAGCGCACCGCGGCACTTATACTTCACAGGCAGCGATCAAAAAGGGCAACCGCAAGTCTGAGATCGCCCTGCGTGAGGCGGAAATGTGGGGCGCTCTGGCAGCGGGGAAGGGATTTGCGTACCCGCTCACCAGAATGGACGCCGCATGGAAAAAGCTGCTCCTCAATCAGTTCCATGACATCCTTCCGGGTTCCGGCATTGCCAGGATCTATGAGGATGCACGGCGTGACCACCGCTTTGTGATCTCCGAGGCGGAAGCGGTAGCCGGCGATGCGCTCCATTCCCTGACAGCCGGGGAAGGTGCCACCGTTTTCAATTCCCTCTCCTTTGACCGCAAGGGTGTCGTTGTGCTCCCGGATGCGTTTGCGGAGGGCGCTGTGACGGATCTCGGGGAGAGCGTCCCTGTGCAGAAGACCGGCGCAGGCGTGCTCGCCCTGGTTGAGGTGCCCGCATGCGGTGCCACGGCGCTGAAGCCTGCAAAGAACCGCGCCGGAGCAGGCAGTGCCAGGGCATGGCTCACAGAGGATGGCGCGGTGCTCGAAAATGGCCTTGTCAGGGCGGTGCTCAATGCCCGCGGCGAAGTGGTGTCCTTTGTGCAGCTTGAGAGCGGGCGTGAATTCGCCGGCGGCCCCATGAACCATCTGATGATGTTCAAGGACGTGCCAAGGCTCTTTGACGCCTGGGACATTGATTCGAACTATGTGCTCCAGCCCGTTGAGCTTGATGAGCCGGTTACCCTCAGCGTGAAGGAAGAGGGCGGACTCAGGGCCGTTGTCCATGTGTCCAGGAAGGTGCACAGCTCTGTCTTTGAGCAGGATATTGTCCTGGAGACGGAGAGCGGGCGGCTGGACTTCATCTGCCATGTCTCCTGGCACGAACTGCACCGCCTGCTCAAGGTGGACTTCCCGCTGCAGGTTGAAGCGACAGAGGGGATCAATGAGATTCAGTACGGCTATATGAAGCGGCCCACGCACCGCTCGAGACTGTATGATATGGACCGGTTCGAAGTGTGCCAGCAGCGCTACAGCGCCCTGTGCGATGAGAACCATGGCGCGGCAGTGCTCAATGACTGCAAGTACGGCGTTTCCATGAACGGTTCCTCGATCCAACTCACGCTGCTGCGCGCAGCGGCCTGTCCGGAGATGCGCGCCGACGAGGGCGAGCACGACTTCACCTATGCCCTGACCGCGTGGGAGGGCAGCTTCATGGACAGCTCCGTTGTCGCGGACGCGTATGAGCTGAATGTGCCCATGCAGGTTACGGAAGGGACCTGCCCGTCCTTCAGCGCATTTGCCGTCTCCGAGCCGAACGTGTTCATCGATGCGGTCAAGCCCGCCGAAGACGGGAGCGGGGACCTGGTGGTTAGGCTGTATGAGGCCAAGCGCGCCGACACAGATGCGGCCCTCTCCCTGGGCGTGCCCCATGGCAGGGTCTGGCTGTGCGACCTCCTTGAAAACAGGCTCGAGGAGCTTGCCGTGCAGGATGACTGCGTGCGGCTCCACTTCGGGACCTTCGAGGTGCTTACCCTGAGAGTGGAAAGATAAACAAACAGACATATAAAAAAACTGGGAAGCCTTGTCATGGCTCCCCGGTTTTTTTCAGCCTTCCAGGACGAATTGGGCGTATCCGTCCGCGGTACTGTCTGTGCCGATCCACACATGGAAGGTGCCCGGCTCACTGCCAAAGGTGCCGTCGGCACGGTAAAAGCGCAGCATGTCCTCGGTGATGGTGAAGGAGACATACTGGCTCTCCCCGCGCCCAAGGCTGACCCGCTCGGCCCCCTTGAGCTCCCGGACGGGGCGCACAACGCTGGCGGACACATCGCGCACATAGAGCTGCACGGTGACGGTGCCCTCCCTTTCTCCAGTGTTTGTCACCGTCACGGCGGCCTGTATGGACCCGCCTTTGCACAGATGATCTTCAGTCAGCTCCACGGGCGAGACGGAGAAGGTGGTGTAGCTCCCGCCGTACCCGAAGGGGTACAGGGGCTGGTTGGGAATGTCAAGGTACCTTGAGACAAAGCGCAGCCCCGGCCTGTAGGGACGGCCAGTAGCGTATTCGTTATAGGAAACGGGCACCTGTCCGACGCAGTAGGGGAAGCTCATGGGCAGGCAGCCTGAGGGGTTCACGGTGCCAAGCAGGATATCCATCAGGGCGTGCGCACCCTCTGTGCCGGGCCGCCAGGCTTCGATCACAGCCAGGGAGCCTTCGCTGATTTCCCGCAGGTCCAGAGGACGGCCGCTGAAAATGACGGTGACGATTCTGGGATTGACGGCGCGCACGGCCCGGAACAGGTCCATCTGGATGTCCGGGACAGTGATTTCGCCCCGGCTCGTGGCCTCGCCGGACTGCAGTGTGTGCTCACCAAGGAGCATGACCACAAGATCGGATGCTTTCGCCTTTTCCATGGCAGTGTCGCGCATGGCCCTGAGGTCTTCCTCTGAAAGGGGGGCCTGGGTGACAGATGTGCCGAAATCCTCCAGGACCGTGGAGGGCGGGAGGATGGGACATCCCTGTGCGTACACCGCATGTCCAGAGAGCACTTCCTCGGCGGCTTCCTGAATGGTCATGCAGTCTGCTTCTTTGCCCGTGATGGCCCAGCTGCTCATCAGCTGACGGCTGTCCGTATAAGGCCCGATCAGGGCAACGGAGGCATCGGGGGACAGGGGGAGGGCACCGTCGTTTTTGAGGAGGACCATGGATTCAGCGGCGGCTTTCCTGGCCAGGGCACGGTGGTCGCTGCACAGAAGGACGCTCTTTTCCAGCGTCTCGTCGCCGTCCTTATAGGGGTGCTCAAAAAGACCCAGGTCATTTTTGAGCTTCAGGATGCGCCATACAGACGCGTCAATGTCTGCCTGCGTGATTTTGCCTTCGGCGAGAAGCTCCCGGACGGTGTCCGCGCTGTATACGCCGCCCATCATATCGATATCCAAGCCCGCGCGGATCGCCATGCAGGCCGCTTCCTTTTTGTCAGCGGCGTGCCCGTGGGCAATGGTCTCGGCAATGGCGGAGAAATCGGAAATGAGGACGCCTTCAAAGCCCATCTCGTCCCGCAGCACCGTTTTCAGGAGCCAGGCGTTGGTGC
>CAMNGW010000083.1 GCA_946538615.1 uncultured Clostridia bacterium | reverse complement strand
TTCGGAAGACTTTCGCGTTTGTCGTTTCTGTATCGTTTTCAAGGTTCATGCGCTGGCCTCGCGAGCCAGCTTGCGTATATTAACACGGGTCACGAAAAGTGTCAAGCGTTTTTTTGATATTTTTTGAATATTTTTAGAACTCGGATGCTTATTTATGAATAGCACTCAAAACGTTCGATAAAACACGAACATTTTGAGTGCTGAATCAAAAAATCATACGCTTGTTTTGCCTGCATCCAGAACTTCATCTATGATGCACCCGCCCAGACAGATGTCGCCTTGATAAAATACGGCACTCTGTCCAAGTGTTACAGCCCGCTGGGGCTCCTCAGCTTCAATAAGGACCTTATTCCCATGCACGCGGATCCTGACCGGCTGATCCGCCTGGCGGTACCGGTACTTACATGTGCACAGATAGGTTTCATCTTCCTTCATCGGCTGGCCGCATACCCACGTCAGGTCTTTTCCTGTTGCCTTTGTGGAGTACAGAAGCGGATGGTCGTCACCCTGAGCCACCAGGAGCCTGTTGTTTTTCAGGTCCTTTCCGATCACGAACCAGCTTTCCCCTGTTCCGCATCCGCCTATGCCCAGTCCCCTGCGCTGTCCCATCGTATAATACATCAGCCCGTCATGACGCCCCACCACTTTCCCGTCTGTGCTGACCATGGGCCCTGGCTGTGCGGGAAGATACGTGCTCAGGAACTTTTTGAAGTTCCTTTCACCGATAAAGCAGACGCCTGTGGAATCTTTTTTCCTGCTGACTGAAAGGCCATGGGCTTCCGCATAGGCCCGGACCTGCGCTTTTGTCATACCGCCCACCGGGAACAAAGCCTGTTTCAGCTGCGTATCATGGACCATATACAGGAAATAGCTCTGGTCCTTACCGGGATCCGTGCCCCTGAGCAGTCTTCCTTGCTCATCTGTCTGCACAAAATGGCCGGTTGCCATTTTGGCTCCGCCCAATTGTTTGGCAAAGTCCAGAAAGGCTTTGAATTTGATTTCCCGGTTGCACAGGACATCCGGGTTCGGTGTCCTTCCTTCCTTATATTCCTGCAGAAAATAAGTGAATACTCTGTCCCAGTACTCCCTGGAAAAATTGACAGCGTAATAGGGGATGCCTATGCTCTCGCACACGCTTCTGACGTCTTCCCAGTCCGTTTCGGCTGTGCATACCCCATTGTCATCTGTCTCTTCCCAGTTCTTCATAAAAACGCCGACCACGTCGTATCCCTGCTCTTTGAGAAGAAGAGCTGCAACAGATGAGTCCACGCCGCCGGACATGCCCACAATAACCCTCTCGCTCATCCCGCGCCTCCCTTATCTTTCCGCTTCGAGTGCAAACAGCTTTTTAAGGACATGCTCCGCCATCTTTTCCCCGACAGTTTCCTTCGGCTCAGAGGCGTCCACACATACAAAGCGTTCCGGGTGCAGACGAATCATTTCCCGGTAAGCGGCTTCCACTCTGGCATGGAACGCGCTGCTCTCCATTTCCATACGGTCCGGCACGCTGTCATGGTACCTTCTGGCGATCGCGACCTCATGGGGAAGGTCAAGAAAAACGGTGATGTCCGGATACAGGCCATGGATCGCATACTGATTGATTTCCATCACGGTTTTCACGCCAAGTTCTCTGCCTCCGCCCTGGTAGGCCACGGATGAGTCGATGTAACGGTCGCTGAGCAGCAGTTTCCCTGTCTCCAGCACGGGACGGATGACATCGTGCACGTGCTGGGCACGGGACGCTGCATACAGCAGGGCTTCCGTTTCCTCCGTCATACCCTGGTTGTCACGGTCAAGGATAATCTCCCGGATCTTCTCGGAAATCGGGCAGCCACCCGGCTCACGGGTATGGACAACCTCGTATCCGTACCGTTCAAGGGTCTGCGTGAGATAGCTGAGCTGTGTGCTTTTTCCGGAACCGTCGAGCCCTTCCATGCTCAGGAACCATCCGCGCCCAACGTCCTTGCCGCACAGGTATGATGTCAGCGCCTGAACGGTCGGAGCATAATACTCGGCCCCGCTCTTCCTCAGTTCTTCTTCTGACCCGTACCCATACCCGGCGCCGATCCCCCGGATCCCGGCTTTCCTTGCGCCTTCCATATCAAAGCACCGGTCGCCCACCATGTAAGCCTCATCATAGGCTTCAGGAAGAGCCGCGCGTATGAGCTCCGCTTTGCCTGCATCCGCTGAATCCGCCGGGCCCACGATCCTGTCGATCCACTGGGCAAGCCCAAAATGGGCCAGGATCCTTTCAGATGGCCCCTGCGGTTTCCCCGTGGCCACGCCGACCCAGTCGCCCCGCCTTTTGAGCGCAGCAAGAAGGGTACGGATTCCCGGGTAGACTCTGTTCTCAAAGAGCCCCACTTCTGTGTACCGGGACCGGTACACCCTGACCGCCTCAGCGGCCATCTCTTCCGTCATGCCCGCCTCGTGCACAAACGAATACTGCAGCGGCGGTCCCACGAAGCGCCTCAGCGTCTCCTCGGGAAGTTCCTTCTGATGGAGCGTGTCCAGTGCGTACCGTACACAGTTGAATATGCCTTCCTCACTCTGCGTGAGTGTTCCATCCAGATCAAATATTACAGCGCGACGCATGCGATCTTTTCCCCCTCTGTGCCGAACCGGTGCCAGCTTCCCGCCTCTTTCAGGCCTTGCAGAATTTCCTTTGTCAGCCTCTCCCCGGGAACCACATCCGGGACGCCCGGCGGATATCTGCCCGCGCACTCTGCGGCGATCCTGCCTTCCGCTTCATCAAGCTCCACATATTCTGCACGGCTGAGCGCAGCCTCTCTCAGGGACATGGCAGATTGGGCAAGCCCATAGGCACAAATACTTTCTTCTTCCTGCTCACTCACGGAAGGCCCGGGCATCTCCCGGAAGATCCGGCAAATCTCTTCGCACGTCCCATCCTGCATAAGCACCGGGACCAGAAGGATGGCGCAATTTCCGATAAAAGCTTCTATGTCCACGCCCCGGTTGCGCGTGATCCGGGCAAAGGTCTTGCCCTCGCAGCCCGTGCTCACAACGACCCTGGACCTGTCAAAGGTATAGCCGCTCAGCTCCGCCCACTTCTCCCGCGGGTCAGTCAGCCCCAGGCCCAGGAGCGACTGCCGGATCCTTTCCGAGTTATCCAGCATCCTTCGCACCGCTCTTTCCCCTTCATCTTCCATATAAGCCCTCGCATCGTCAATGGAGAGCATCAGCAGAAAGCTCGGGGAGGATGTCTGTTCGCGCCTCAGGATCCGCATCACTTCCGGCAGGTCCTCCTCTGACTTGAGGTGCAGCACAGCACTCCCCGTCAGACCAGGCAGGGTTTTATGGACAGACTGGACCCATGCGTCAGCACATTCTGAAGCAGAATGTATCTCCGGGTGCCATGGCAGGTGCGCACCGTGGGCCTCATCCACAAGTACTTTCATGCCCAGTCTGTGGGCCTCCTCAGCAATGGCCTCAAGCGGTACGCAGCCGCCGAAATAGTCCGGCCTTGTGACAAACACAGCTTTTGCCTGTGGATTTTCCCGCATGACAGAAAGGAAGGTTTCTTCTCTGACATAGGCATATTCCCCATATCCTTCCACAGGCACCCATACCGGCGTGATCCCGCCCAGGACACAGGCGCTTATGACAGAATAATGACAGTTGCGGGGGACAATGACGCTGTCGCCTTCGCCTGCAGCCATTTCAAGCATGGCATGGTTTCCCTGTGTGGAACCGTTATGCAGAAAGACGCAGCACGCACTGCCTGCGCTGTGCGCATACGCCTTCTGTGCCTCGCCAATCGCAGAAAGCGGAGTATACAGGCAGTCGGTGACGCTCAGTTCTGTTGTATCCAAGGCAAAGAGCTCCGGCAGCGGGAACGGGGCATTCCCCCCGTGTCCCGGCATGTGCAGGCTCCTGCGTCCCTGAATATCCTTCAGCATTTCCCACATATAGCGCTGTGTCATATCTTTTTTCCTTTTTTTAAAAATCCGCAGTAGCTGACGCTATCGCGGACTCTGATTTTACTCGTTAACAGGGAACATACGTTCCACAACATCGGCACAGCCGTCCATCCAGCTCTGATCAAAGCCTTCGATCCTGCCGGCGTCACAGGCACTGGCAATGGCCGGATCGATCGGGATCTGGGCAAGCACGGGCAGGCTGAAACGTTCAGCGATGGCATGCAGTTTGCCCTCGCCAAACGGGTACAGGCGTTTCCCGCATTCCGGGCAGACCATGTAGCTCATATTTTCCACAAGTCCGATCACCGGCACATTCATCATCTGGGCCATCTTCACTGCCTTGGAAACAATCATATCCACCAGTTCCTGCGGGCTGGTGACAATCAGGATGCCTTCCACAGGAAGGGACTGGAAAACAGTCAGTGGTACATCGCCCGTTCCCGGAGGCATATCCACAAACATGTAGTCGACATCGCCCCAGACAACATCTGTCCAGAACTGCTTGACTGTGCCCGCAATCAGGCTGCCCCTCCAGACGACCGGATCGGTATCATCTTCCAGGAGCAGATTAATGCTCATCATGCTGATTCCGCCCGGGGTACTTGCAGGAAGGATTCCCTCGTCATTTCCCATGGCTTTGTCACTGATGCCAAACATTTTAGGAATGCTCGGACCAGTGATATCAGCATCAAGAATGGCCACATTCTTTCCCCGTTTGCGCATAGCTGTAGCCATGAGCCCAGATACCAGGCTCTTGCCAACGCCGCCCTTGCCGGAAACAACGCCGATCACGTGACGGACCCGGCTGCTCGCGTTCATGGGCGCGCTGAAATCTGCCTGGGAGCACTTCTGTCCGCATGTTGAACAGTCGTGTGTGCACTCTGACATCTATTTCACCTCTTACTGAGACATAGGCCGTAGGGCCTCGGGACAAAGGATAGCACGATTATCCGACATTGGCAATCGGTTCTTTGTTTCGCTGCGTTTTTCTGTCTGCATGGCCTGCTGTCAGAGAATCGTTACACGGTTTTTCCGGGGCAATGGCAAAAAACAGCTTGCCATTCCCTGACATTTCAGAGTACAATGAAATGTGAGAAGAAAGTAACATGAACGGGCACTTGGCGTCTGTTCCCCGAAAGTGAGTTGATTTTTCCTTGACTTCTCCTGTCAGACCCTCAAATAAACATGCAGGCAAGTATTTCCTGCTTTCCATCATATTATTGCTGCTCTGTTTCGCCCTGACCGGCTGCTATATTCCTTCCGATGAAATCACGGATGCAGGGCTCACCGATTCCTCAGATAATAATACCATCAATTTCAGGACCATACCGCCCTCGGCGACATCGACCCCGACGGTTGTGCCGGAGACAGCGACGCCCGCCCCGACAAACTGGGACGGCTGGGAAACCACTGTCACCCCTGACCCGAATGCCACCATTACTCTTCCTGTCCGTACGATCCCAGTCATCACCCCTGCACCTTCTGTTACGCCTGCCCCCACCGCAGCCGCTTCCAGTCTGAAAAAAGGTTCTTCAGGCGCATCGGTGCGCAAGGTCCAGACTCGGCTTAAGGAACTCGGCTATTATAACGGCACTGTGGACGGGGAGTACGGGGCCGGCACTGAATCCGCGGTCCGTGCCTTCCAGAAGGCCAACGGGCTTGATGTGGATGGCAAAGTCGGTTCCAGGACACTGGCCAGACTGAACTCTTCGACCGCTATCGCTACGCGCCGCACCACCGCCACACCAAAGCCTACAGCCAGAAGGACAGAAAAAACCACACCGAGGCGCACCGCCACACCCAGACCCACAGCAAGACGTACCGCGACACCCAGGCCCACATCCACACCCAATACAAAAACCTACCTCCGCCTCGGTTCGGACGGCACAGCTGTCAAAAGACTGCAGGAGCGCCTGATCTCTCTTGGGTACCTGTCCGGAAAAGCCGACAGCGATTACGGCGCTGCCACGGAAGTCGCCGTACGCGCCTTCCAGCGCGAAGCCGGGATCTGGCAGGACGGCATCGCAGGTCCGACCACGCTCTCCCGGCTCTATGCCAGCAATGCACCCAAAGCCAGCAGCGCGGCGGCCTCAGTGGGTGAGTCCCTCCGTTCGGGCTCCGAGGGCAATGGTGTACGCGCCCTGCAGCGCCGTCTTAAGGACCTGGGGTATTACAGCGGTGCCGTGGACGGCAGCTATGGCCGTGAAACCGAAAACGCCATTATGCGTTTCCAGCGCGCACGGGGACTGAAAGCTGACGGCGTTGCTGGTCATGAAACGCTTGCTGCACTGTACTCCACCAGTTCAACCGCCGCTCCGACACGCTCATCGGGCACGCCAAGTCCAACAGCTACGGCCGTCATTTCTTCCACCGGCTATGTCACGCTGCGGGAAGGTTCCACAGGGGATGCTGTGCGCAAGCTTCAGACAAGGCTTAAATCCCTCGGCTATTATTCCGGCTCTGTCGACGGCACCTATGGAAATGCAACCGTGACGGCTGTGCGCAATTTCCAGTCTTCCACCAACCTGCGCGTGGACGGCGTCGCCGGCCCCGCCACGCAGCGCAAGCTGTTCAGCACATCATCCGGAACGACCCAGTACTCAACCATACGTCCCGGCACTTCCGGCGGTTCGGTATCCAACCTTCAGTATACCCTCTATGAACTGGGGTACTTTGACGGGTCCGTTGACGGTGTCTATGGCGCCACAACCTCGGATGCCGTACGTGCCTTCCAGATCCGGAACAACATCACGCCCGTGGACGGGATCGCAGGATCAAAAACGCTTTCTGTCCTCTACTCTTCCTCGGCCGTTGCGGATCTTGAGCCGTCAAGCTCATTCTCTTCCCTGACCATCGGCAGTACAGGTGAAAACGTCCTGGAACTCAAGGACGCCCTGATGAAGCTGGGCTACCTCGCATCGGCTGACTCCAACGTCTATGATGACGCAACCGCAGCAGCCGTCAGCCTTTTCCAGAGCAAAAACGGACTTGCTGTCACGGGTTCGGCCAACTCGGAAACCCAAAGCGTGCTCTATTCAGCCAACCCGGTCCATAACTGATCTGTTCAGCTGAAAAACCCCCCTTTGAGGGGGTTTTTTCAGTTGACGGGCTTTTCAATGGCATGGATCAGGAAACGGAAAACGAAAGTGCCCATGCCCAGCCCAAGGGCTATCATGACTATGCTGACCATCGCCTGGATGCCGGCAACCGCACCGCCCTGTGTATTGCCCGCGGCCAGCAGGGCCATGCACCGGTAAAGGCCCAGGCCGGGGACAAACGCCACAATGGCCAGGGTGTTGAAAATAGTGCCGATCATTTTCAGCCTGCGGGCCAGCGCCTGGCCAAGAATGGACCCTGCAAGGGCCCCGATAAAAATGGAAGCTGCCTCGGATACCCCTGTCTCCAGCAGGAACCAGTAGAGGGTATAGGCAAAGGCACCGACAAGACTTGACGGGATCCATGCCCGTTTCGGTGCTCGCAGAAGGACGGCAAAACCCAGCGTCCCCAGAAAAGAGGAAAGCGCCGTCAGCAGGAACTGACCTGTCACGGAACGATCCCTCCCATCATCCGGTAGAAGGTTGTGGCAACCAGCGCCCCGCACGCCACAAGTCCGGCTGTAAGCACAGCCTGTGCAAAATGGGAAAGCCCCGAAACCATGTCACCGCGCAGCGTATCCGATACGGCATTGGTCATGGCGAGCCCCGGGAGCATGGGCATCAGGGCGCCCGCGACAACGGCCTCGAGAAGAAAAGGACAGGTGAGTACGCCCTGTATGATGTCCGGGATCAGGGTAGCCAGAAAAGAGCCAAAAAGAAGCGCGACAAGCGCCTGCAGATGATAATGTGCCAGAATGCCCGACATGACTTCAATTAACGCACTGACAAGGGCCGCCACACAGGCTTCCAGGACGCCGCCCCCGAACATACCCGCAAAGCCTGCTGCACACACTGCCGCGCCGCATACGCGCTCACCGCGGCTCTGCTGACTCACGTTCTTCTCCACCTGCCTGAGGGCCCCGAAGGCAGCCTGGGCATTCAGCTCCCTGGCTTCAACCTGGCGCGAGATCCGGTTGACCTCATTGACCTGTTCAAGATCCGTACCGTTTTTGCGCACGCGCAGCACGGCCGTCTCCCTCTCTCCGTCATCGCACAGGTAGCTCACGAACACACCGCTGGGTACAGCGAAGCTCTCCACTTCCTTCAGGCCGAAGGCAGCACCCATGCGCTGCACGGTCTCTTCCACGCGGTACGTCTCACCGCCGTTTTCCATGATCAGCTTGCCCGCCAGTTTCAGCGGTTCCATACACTGTTTCTGATCCATGCTCCGTCTCCTAGAGTAATAAAGGCCGCCGGCTCACCGGCGGCCTTCATCGTTTTATGCCCAGGGATTTTCGGTAGGATAGGGAAGGGACTTGGGCTGGTTATAGGCAATATCGCCCACACCGAGCATCTTGAAGACCTCAAAGAGCGTCTTTGCGCAGTGTGCGAAAGCCACAGCACCGTGGTGCGGATAGCGCTTCTGGATCAGCACATGGCGATAGAAGCGGCCCATCTCAGGAATATCGAACACTGCAATGCCGCCAAAGGAGCGGGTAGGCACGTCGAGGATCCTGCCCTGTGCAATGTAGGCACGGAGGTCACCCTCGGAATCGCACTGCAGGCGGTAGAACGTGATATCACCGGCAGCAATGTCGCCTTCAAGCGTGCCGCGGGTGAAGTCCGGTTCGCTGCCCTGCGGTTCAAGCAGACGGTGCTGGATCAGCTGGTACTTGACAGCACGGTCAGCGTTCATCTTGCAGGCAGGGGTATTGCCGCAGTGGAAGCCCATGAAGGTATTGGACAGGACCGTGTTGACCTTGCCCTTGATATCTTCATCGTAGATATACTGCGGGACAGAGTTGTTGATATCCAGAAGCGTCACAGCGTCACCGGTCACGCAGGTGCCGATGTATTCAGACAGTGCGCCATAGATATCCACTTCGCAGGCTACCGGGATGCCGCGGGAGGCAAGACGGCTGTTCACATAGCAGGGTTCAAAGCCGAACTGGGACGGGAACGCGGGCCAGCACTTGTTGGCAAAGGCAACATACTGCCTTGCTCCCTTATGCTTCTCTGCCCAGTCCAGGAGCGTGAGCTCAAACTGTGCCATGCGGGGCAGAAGGTCAGGATAATAATGGCCCTCGCCCATCTCTTTCTTCATGTCTTCGCACACATCCGCGATACGCGGGTCATTGTCGTGCTCACGATAGCTCACCAGCAGGTCCAGTTCGCTGTTCTCTTCGATTTCCACGCCAATCTCATACAGTCCCTTGATCGGGGCATTGCAGGCAAAGAAGTCCTGCGGACGCGGACCAAAGGTGATGATCTTCAGGCCCTTGATGCCAAGGAGCGCGCGGGCAATCGGGATGAACTCGCAGATCCTGTCCGTCAGCTCTTCTGCTGTCCCGACAGGTGCCTCGGGGATGTAACCCTTCAGGTGGCGCATGCCCAGGTTGTAAGAGCAGTTCAGCACACCGCAGTAAGCATCGCCGCGGCCGTTGATCATATCTCCGTCGCCTTCAGCTGCGGCCACGAACATGCAGGGGCCGTCAAAATACTTGGCGATCAAAGTTTCCGGCGTCTCCGGTCCGAAATTGCCAAGGAAGACAACCGCAGCATTGCAGCCATTCGCCTTGAGCTCATCGACAGCGGCGAGCATATCTTTCTCGTTCTCAACTGTCTTTTTGATCTCAACAACGGGGAGCTTTTTCGCCTCGCACAGTTTGGCAATGGCATCACGGCGCTTTTCGCTCAGCACGATCGGGAAACAGTCGCGGGAAACCGCAACCAGACCCAGTTTGACGACAGGAATGTTGCTCATGATAAAGACCTCCATCTCAAATGATTCTTTATTCAGATATTCGGGCACACTCAGTGTATCACCAGCTGTGTTTTCCGTCAATTCTCTCTTTCATTCTTTTCCGCATCAGCGTGAGCGCAGCGTTCTGATGCAGTGCACAGCCATATACGAAAGGAACACGGATTCAAGGTACAGTGTCTGCTCATCGCGCGTGGCCAGAAAATGAAGGGAAGGCACGCGGATCCCGCGTGTCTCGAGGTACTGGTACACCATCACGGCAAGCAGCGCCAGCGCCGGGAGCCAGAGCATGGGGGCAAAGGGCTCCTTGCGTTTGCTCGCGTTGACAAGGGGCACAATCAGCCCAAGGCAGAGCCCCAGGAGGCCCCCTTTCACATGACCCGTGAAAAAGCCGAGCTCAAACGTGTTCAGATAGGGGAGCCCCCAGATCAGGGCAAAGAGCAGCACAAGGGGGATGAACATTACCGTCAGTCTTCGCAGAAACATGCTTCCACTCCTCTCAGGAAACGCAGATCGTTTTTATTCAGCTCCGCTTTTTCCAGAAGGTCCGGCCGGTAGGCGAGGGTGGCTAGCAGGGACTGGGCCCGTCTCCACCAGGCTATTCTGGCATGGTTCCCCGACAGGAGTTCCTGGGGAACCTCCATGTCCCGCCAGACTCTTGGCCGTGTGTACTGTGGGTACTCCAACAGCCCGTCCGAAAAAGATTCCTCCTCCGGGCTTTCCTCAGAGCCGAGCACACCCGGTATAAAGCGGGCAACACAGTCCGTGAGCACCATGGCAGCCAGCTCACCGCCCGTGAGGATATAATCGCCAATGCTGACTTCCTCATCCACGCAGCTGTCAAGGACCCGCTGGTCCACGCCTTCATAATGCCCGCACAGCAGGACCAGGTGCTCTTCTTTCGCAAGCTCCCTTGCGTAAGCGGTGGTGAGTGTCTTTCCCCTCGGCCCAAGGTAGATCTTTCTCGCCCCGTCCCCCGAAACGGCCTTCAGGGCATCGGCAATGGGCTGGGCAAGCATGACCATGCCGGCGCCCCCGCCGAAGGGATAGTCATCCGTATTTTTATGCTTACTTTCAGAAAAGGGCCGGATGTCCGTGCACACCACATCCAGCAGACCTTTCTCCCTCGCCCGGCCCAGAATGCTTGAGGACAGGACGCTGTCGAACATTTCCGGGAAAATGGTCAGTATGTCAATCCTCATAGACTGCCACCTCGTCAAGCCGCTCGCGGCACACAAGGATCCGTTTTTCCGCAATATCCGTTTTGGGGAAGACGCGCTCAAGGGCCGGCGCCATCATGGTGCCTTTTGGCGTCGTGAATACATACGTGTCCACCGTGCCGTACTGCAGGATATCCTTAAGTTTCCCGATCACTTCGCCTTTTTCATCCACCGCTTCGCATCCCAGAAGGTCGGCAATATAGTACTCGCCCTCCTCAAGCTGTGCGGCATGCTCCCTGTCCACATAAAGGCTCTCCCCGCGTACACGCTCCACATCTTCAGGCGTCGTGCACCCTTCCATGCGCATGTACACGAACCCGTCATGGATCCGTGTGCACTCGCACTTTACAGGGCTGTAGGTGTCCCCTTTCCTGAAATACAGTGTTTTCCACGTCCTGAAAGATTCCGTATCAGCAGCATAGGGCTTGACCTTGCACTCGCCATGGATCCCCTGCGGCTTAAGAATCTCCCCGACCAGAAAGTAAGCATTGACCACATTCTTCCCCGCTTTCCCGTTTTTCCTCTCCCTGAACGACAGAAAGGCTCCGCCGCAGATGGGCGGAGCCGGATAAGTCACAGATGGTTGACCAGGTCATAGAGCGGACGGTTAAATTCACGCTTGGCCTGAAGGGCCTCATCAATCGACCTGTAATACACCTTGCCTTCCTTCATGCCAATAACCTGATTGGATATTCCATCCCTGAGCAGCCGGACAGCAAGATGGCCAGCTTCATAAGCAAAAGCACTGTCGCGTGCAGTCGGTTCTGCTCCGCGCTGCGTGTAGCCAAGGACGGTCGCGCGCACTTCCGCATTGTTGCACATGCGTTTCATAATGGAAGCAAAGCGCATCGCACTGATGGGCTCACCCTCATAGCACTTTTTGCCATGGCTGTTAAGGAAGGTAAACATATCAAACGGCTCCATGGATTCCCAGCAGCCTTCGGCCACGATGATCGTCGCCCGGGTATTGCCCTTGGCAATCTGCTGGTTCAGCCGGTTAGCCACATCTTCGACACGCCACGGGACCTCCGGCACAAGCACAATTTCAGAACCGGTGGAGACTGCTGTGGTCAATGCGATGTCGCCGCAGTGCCGTCCCATCACCTCAACCACAGCGGGACGGTCGTGGCTGCGGGAAGTGGCGCGGATCGCGCGCACCGAGTTGACGCAGACATTGACAGCTGTGTCATATCCCAGGGTCATTTCGGTATAGGGCAAGTCGTTGTCGATCGTGCCGGGAATACCGATGCAGTGGATGCCCAGCTTGCACAGGTGCTCAGCGCCATGGAAGCTTCCGTCGCCGCCGATGACGACCAGGCCCTCGATCTCCATGGCCCGCAGCGTATTGGCCGCCACTTCGCGCCATGCCGGGTCCATAAATTCCATGCACCGCGCCGTGCGCAGATAGGTGCCGGGGCGGTCTGCAATGTCCAGGACCGTATCGAGGTGCAGCTCTTCCATATCGTCATAGATACTTGTCGACTTGCGCAGGAGGCCATTGTAACCCCTCTTGATGCCCACAAGCGGCATGCCATAGCGTGATGCAAACTTTGCAATTGCCATGACAGCTGCATTCATGCCCGGGCTGTCGCCGCCACTGGTCAGTACGCCAATTTTCTTCAAAACTTATCCCTCCGCAACCGGGTCGACCCGGCCATTCTTTACCGTATCTGCAGCAGAAGCTGCAGCACGCAGTATATCACACGAGCCAGCGAATGAAAAGACTCAGGGCTGTGCATATCACAAAGATGACATGAAAAACGTCTGGGCGAAAAAAAGCAGAGAAACCAGGTTTCCCTTATGTTTCTCTGCTTTCTGCATTCTTTGTGGACCTTACACGGCACCCTGGGCAAGCATGGCTTCTGCCACCTTGAGGAAGCCCGCGATGTTGGCACCGGCGACATAGTC
>CAMNGW010000082.1 GCA_946538615.1 uncultured Clostridia bacterium | reverse complement strand
CCTCCTTTCGCAGGCATCAAAGACAGATTCGCATAATACACCTATCTTACTTAGTATTCTACCCTCAAAGTCCCAAGAAGTCAATAACCACAACGTTTCTAAGCCTTGAACTTTCTGTGAACGTCCCTCCTTTCTCTGCCATTTTGACTCCAGAAAAAGTACATAGCAACAAAAAATCCGGTCTGGTTATGATGGTCAAAGTGAGAAAGTCGGGTGGCATGATCCGCAACAGGCCTGATTGAGAGTGCTCTCCAACTCCCATACCGACAGGTTCTGGCGGTGCGGAGGGCTTTGTGTGTCTGTTGAAGGAATGGCGTACCGTTTGAGCAGATGAAAGGAATATGTTCCCGGATTGCCTCTGTGACGATAAGGTGAGAGGAATGTGACCTGCCCTGCGGAGAGGACGTGCCGGGCATCCCCGGGGAACAGAAGATCCAAATCCGCTGGATGCACCAGGGGACCGAAGGGGAGAGGGTTGTGCGGAGTATGGATGTGTACCCGTTCTTTTTTATACAAAGGATTGAATTATGCCTGTTCTTACAGTACAATTTAACAAGAATATAACGAGAGGTGATCAGACCATGAAACGTATTCTGGGCATCCTGCTTGTTCTGTTTTTGGCCCCGGTCCTGCTGGCCCCGTCTGGTGCGGCGGCCGAATCCGGGGAGGTTCTCCTTGAGGAAGTGGTGATGGCAGAATCTGCCGGCACGCTGAGCGGGCCTTCCAATGCTTCCCTGGCGGACGGCTATGCGAGGAAAGTCCTCTACCCTGAAAGGTCCAGCCGTGCGGCAAGGAACGTGGGGGAAACCCTGACGGGTGCGGACAGACTCCTCTATGACTGCCTGAAAAGGGACATTGAGCAGGTGGCTGCCGGCAGTCTGGACAGCACGAAGTTCGAGTACCCCCTTTCTGATTTTTTCTCCAAGCTGTCCTACAGCGAGGAGGAACTTGGCACGCCCATTGTTGTCAACGGCGCCATCTCCGCTGATGCGGCAGACGCCGTGAACGCACTGACGGTGAACACATTCAACCGTGAAGCCGTCATCCATGCCCTTCTGGCCGACTGCCCCTACGACCTGTACTGGTTCGACAAGTCGGGAAAGGGCTTCAGAGTGGGCACAAGCGGAACGCTGAGGGCGTCAAAAAAAGGCGGGGTTTACTGGCTCGGCTACGGGGACAACGCAATAGTCACCGTCACCCTCAATGTCTGTGAAGCCTATGCGCTGGATTATGACAGTGATCCTGAGGTGGAGAGCATCACGGTCAACACGGAATACGGCAGCGCCGCGGTACAGGCGGCGGCGAATGCACAGGCGATCGTGGCGGCCTATGAGGGCAGAGGCGATTACGAGCGCCTCCTTGGCTATAAAAATGAGATCTGCGACCGGGTAAGCTATAATGATGAAGCGTATGAGAGCCATGGCACCATGCCCTACGGCGACCCCTGGCAGCTGGTGTGGGTCTTTGACGATGATCCTTCGACCAATGTCGTCTGCGAAGGCTACGCCAAGGCCTTCAAGTACCTCAATGACGTTTCCCGCAGCTCCATCGGCTGCATCCTTGTCTCGGGTGAGATGGCAGGCGGCACAGGCGCAGGGCCCCACATGTGGAACGTTGTGACCATGCGCGACGGCAAGAACTATATTGCCGATATCGGCAACTGTGATACGGGCACTGTGGGCTATCCGGACCATCTGTTCCTCAGGGGCCCGGATTCGGGCACATGGGACACGCAGTATGCCTTTGATGCCGATGGAAACAGCGTGACGTACGAATACGATGCTGAGACCCTTGCGCTGTTTTCTGAAAGCGAACTGACGCTGGCGGGCTCCTATCTCGACGAGGAAGAACCGCCCATGCCCGTGCCGCAGTTCGCTCCCATCGGGGAAGTCAGCTATGTGCTGCCGGACACGGCCTTCCATCCTGTGCTTGGCATCCGCCTGTTTGACTTCCAGCTGGAGAATGCTGAAGAATGTCTTACGGCCTACGTGGGAGAGCCCCTTTTTACCATCACTGATGCGGAAGGCACGGAAGTGGACGCTGTCGTGCACGCGCAGGCTTACGGCGGGTACGTCACCATGGATACCATTCCTGACGCAGCCTGCAGCATGGAATATACCCTGCATGTAACCTGGTACGGACAGGAAAATGAAGAGACGGTCCGCGTGTCGTTTACCGAGGGTGAGGCGGAACACAGCAAGGTGATTATCGCCCCCGCCGTACCCCACACCTGCACGGAGGACGGCATCCTGGAGGACAGCTACTGCAGGGACTGCGGTGCCATTGTGTCCCTGCCGGAAATTGACCCTGCAGCCCATACACCTGTGGCGGATGCGGCCGTGGACCCCACCTGTCTTGAGGATGGCCTGACAGAAGGCGCCCACTGCGGGGTGTGCGGCGAAGTCCTTGAAGCCCAGAGGGTGGTGCCTGCCCTTGGCCATCTGGAGGTGACGGACCCTGCTGTGGATCCCACCTGCCTTGAGGACGGACTGACAGAGGGTATGCACTGCGGCAGGTGCGGACTGGTCCTGACTGAGCAGGCACTCCTTCCTGCACTGGGCCATGACTGGCTTGACCCGGTTTACACCTGGGAGGGCAGTCTGGTCACGGCAAGCCGTGTGTGTTCCCGTGACGTGTCCCATGTCGAAACGGAAGCCGTTGAGTCAGATGAAGAGGTGACCCTCGAGCCGAAGTGCATGTTCACAGGCGAAAAGATCCTGACTTCCCATGAATTTCTCAATCCGGCCTTTACGGTCCAGATCAGGACAGAAATGATCCCGGCCCTTGGGCACATATGGGGTCCGGCAGAGTATACCTTATCGGAAGACAAGAAAACCTTCACTGCCCGCCGGGTCTGTGAGAGGGACGAGAGCCATGTCGAGACGGAAACAGTACAGGCTATTCCGATTGTGGATACGGATGCAACTTGCACGGAGATGGGATACACTTCCTACGTATCGGATAATTTCCGGAATCCTGGTTTCAGAAAACTGATAAGGACACTGAAGGATATCCCTGCCCTGGGACACAAGGAAGTTGTTGATCCGGCCAAAGAGCCGACATGCACAGAGACAGGACTGACGCAGGGCATTCACTGCGAGCGCTGCGAAGAGGTGCTGGTGCCCCAGGAGGTTGTCCCTGCCCTGGGACACAAGGAAGTTGTTGATCCGGCACAAGCACCGACGTGCACAGAGACAGGACTGACGCAGGGCGTTCACTGCGAGCGCTGCGAAGAGGTGCTGGTGCCCCAGGAGGTTGTCCCTGCCCTCGGGCACGCGCCTGCCATCATGTCAGGCGAGGAACCCGGTGAATTCACTGAGGGGTGGACAGAGGGAGAGTACTGCACGGTATGCAACGAGGTCCTTGTCCCCAGAGAACGGATCCATCCGCTGAAGTGGGAAATCGTCACCATGGATGACAGTGTGACCATCCTGAAGTACTACGGAAGCGATACGGCTGTGGTTGTTCCCGCAGAGCTTGACGGCAAGCCGGTCACGGCCCTTGCAGACGATTCGCTGAGCGGAGCACAGACGCTGTATATTCCCGGAACGGTCACATCGCTGGGCGAGGTCTGCGGGAATGCGCCTGTGGTTTACTGCTTTGCGTTCAGTCAGGCAGATGCGTGGGCCACCGGGCACGGCTACACCATCATTTACCTCGACCAGGGACTGCACCTGCCCTCCGGCCTGAAAACCATTGAAGAGGAAGCTTTTGCTGGACTGCCGGACGGTACGCCGGTACATATTCCGGACGGCGTGGAAACCATCGCAGACGGTGCCTTTGGCACAAGCCGGGTGGTCCTGATCGTCCCGGAAGGGAGCCATTGGGCCGAATGGGCCGGGAATAACGGGTTCATTTGCATGACCGAATGACAAACCGCTTTGTATGAATTTTCAAGAACCGGATGGGTTTCCCATCCGGTTCTTGAAAGTTACGGGACCCGCTGCGCAGTGGACCGGGAAACAGGAGAAAAATGGCGGGGCGCTTGCCATGGCGTGCAGGAGGAAGTATCATCTCAGCATCCGGGAGCAGACAGGGAGAGAAAAGCATGCAGCGTGCATGATGGGGGACATACCATATGGGAACATTTGAAGACATCCTCGCACAGAGGGGGACACTCATTTACAGGACACAGGGCGTGAGCATGTTGCCCATGCTGCATCAGAACAGGGACATTGTGATCATCTCGGTCCCTGTCTCGCGCCTGAAGAAATACGATGTTGCCCTGTATAAAAGGGGTCAGGCGTATATTCTCCACAGGGTGATTGAAGTCAGGGAAAAGGGCTACCTGATCCGGGGGGACAATACGTATGCCCTTGAGGATGTGCCTGATGAAAATGTGATCGGCGTACTCACGGGTTTTATACGGAAAAAGAAGCAGCATGATGTGAAAGACAGGTCCTACCAGTGCTATGTGCGGTTCTGGCAGGCCATCTACCCGCTCCGGGCACTGCTGTTCCGTTTCCGGCGCCTGGCTGTGTCGTGTGCCCGGAAGCTGGGCATCCTGCCGGCACTGAGGAAGATGCGCGGAAAGTGCTGAACGGACCGGTCCTGAGGACTTGCGGAAGCGGAGCAGGACGGAAGGGGTCTCAGAAGGCCGGTTCCCGGCGGGAAATTGGCTTTGCGGTTCCCCGGAAAAAGCAGACAGGCGCAGGCGGAAAGGGTGAAAAGCGTCTGACGGATTCAGAGAAAGTGCCATGCGTCCCGGAACGTCAGGTTTGTACAAAAAGATGAAATGTGGACAGAAAGAATTGACGGCAGGCAGTGAATCATAGTAAAATAACGTCGTCTATTTTTTCTTATGGAGGGAACACCAGGCCATCAGCACAGGCCTGGCCTTTTTTGCGCATCTGCATATTGACAGCTGACAGGACGGGCTTCTTTTCCCCGTATCAGTCAAAGCAGCGCAGCGAACACATAAAAAACCCTTTCCCCGGGCCAGGGGGAAGGGGGAATTCATATCAGGCAGACCGCTTTTTCCGCTGCGTTTCAGCGCGCTTTCTTCTGGCGTCTTGCCGGGATACATTGTATTTCTTCTGTTTTTTGTCTGCTCCCATTCCAATGATGCGCTCATGAGAGCCGGGGATGGGGCTGACCTCTTTTTCCTGCTTTCCGGGCACCACGCTGCTGGGCCCAGGCACAGAAGGCAGATGGCCCCGGAATCAGAGATCCAGTTTTTTGACAAGTGCTTTTTTCCGGAAGAAAGAAATGCCGTAGCATATCACAGAATCAAAACCATAACCCCCCTGAGGTATTCCCTTCCGCCCGTCTGACCGGGAAAGAGAAATGGCTGGTTACAGCTGTAACATGCATGTAACTGTCATGTAACCTTTTCAGAGACCCGCAGGGGACCGCCTTGTGCGCTTGGGCTGCGCCGGCTCTTGATCATCCCACGCTGCGGGCGTACAATAGCGCATGCTGTATGGTTTCAATGTGTTCTTTCAGGAAGAAAAAGCAGAAGAGGACAAGAGGACAAGAGGACAGGAGGAGGGTACCCATGCTTAAGGAAGACAAAAAGGAACTTACCATGGAGGAAATGGACCAGGTTGTGGGCGGGGCCAGTCTCAGCCATTACTGCTCTCATTGCGGACTGATCCTTACACGGTGCACATGCATTGGCCGGACGGCCCGGGAGAGCCTGTCCGGCAGTTCCCCGTCACCCCGCCCCCTGAGCGGAACAGCAGGGCGGCTGTGAGGCGCTGTCAAGGACAGGAGAGCCGGAGGAGCAGGGCATGCCCTGTCATACTGAGAAGGTGGACAACGGCGTGGAAATCAGGAGGTTTACGGGGAGCTACCTGGCAGCCAATATGTACGTGATCCCGGATGGGGACCATGCGTTTGTGGTTGATCCGGTGGAAAATGAGGAGGCTTTTCTGTACCTGAAAGCCTTTGGGGACATAACGGTCCTCCTTACCCATGAGCATTTTGACCACATAGATGGTTTAAACCGGCTGGTCCGGGAGCACCCCTGCACGGTCATTGCGCAGAAGAAATGCTCAGAAAGCATACAGGACAGCAGAAAGAATCTGTCGGCCCTTGCGCGGGTCATGCTGGAGATTGTCGGGGAAAAGACCGACAGGGAGCCGGAGCCTTTTGTCTGTCCGGAGGCGGACCTTGTTTTTGAGGACAGGTATGATTTCGTCTGGATGGGACAGAAAGCGGAACTGACAGCCACACCCGGGCACTCACCGGGCAGTGCCTGCATGCTGATGGACAGGTGCCTGTTTTCGGGTGATTCCCTGCTGCAGCGCGGCCCCATGAACCGTTTCCCGGGCGGAAGTGATAAAACATACAGAAAGCAGACGGTGCCTGTTCTGAATGGCCTGCTCGGGAAATGTGACATGGTGTATCCGGGACACGGCGAACCCTTTGCGCCTCCGGAAAAGCTGCTGTGATTTGCACGGTGCCGTTCAGGGCGTGTGTATCCTTAGGTACACTTCTGTGTTTTGTCTGTCAGAGAATGTTTTACAGTCTGAGGTAAAATTGATGAAACGATTATGTACGATCCTGCTCCTTATCATGCTCATCCCCTTTCCCTGCACCGGCGAAAGCGTGCAGATGCCCTCTTTTCTGGAGGGGGCCGACAAAATGGCTGTGGACATGTATGAGGACCTGTACACGCGCCTTAGCGGTGAAATTGCAGAACTGAAAAGTTCACTGCGCTCCACGGACAGTTTCCTTGAAAATCTGTATCATATGTACAATTATGATTATGATACGGACTGCAACCTGGAAGAAGTGCCAGGTTCAGATGGGGACGAATCCGTCGGCATCCAGCGCAGCAAGACGCGCTTTATCCTCAACAACACCGAATCTGTGCCCGCAAAGGATATCTTCTTTAAAATCAGCGGAGAGGTGGAGCGGACGACGGACCCGGACGTAGCCGACGCATGGCCCGGCATCAGTTTTGAATCCGGGCACACCTACAGGATCACCACCGAGATCGTCTCGGGCTCGGTGGTAAGCGGGGGCACGCTGAGCGGCTTTACGACACGTGTGTGTCTCGAAGGGACCCATGATCAGGTTGCTGACCACGAATCCATGACAAGGAAAAACATTGCGACATTCACCGCCGAGGGGGACTCGCGCTATGTCCTGCTCATCAAGGCCTCGGCAGGGACCGTATACAACCAGCTTGTGCTCAATATCGTGGCCGAGGATATGACAAGCGAGTTTGAAATCGCCTCAAAGAACGGTATGTCCAGGGAGAGCTCCATCAGCAGCGAGATCGCCATCGGCGATGACTGGCGCGATCATATTGTCCCGGACCCCGGGGCGGTGTATGCGCAGACTGCCCTGGACGTGGGAGATGCCGCTGGTGAAAAAATTGTGATCCGCATTGGAACGGAAGACGCCCACTCAGGCATGCAGGTCTGCGGGTTCTGCAATGAAAAGAACAAAGTGTCCTCCGTCTATGCCGAAAAAACCCTGTCGTTCACTGACGACGGGAACGGCATGAAAGCGGAGCTGCCCATTACCGACAGGTATTTCTTTTTCTCATGCTCCTATAAATCGGCGCTTACGATTTCGATCCAGAGCACAGGGGACGTGGAGCCCATCGACGTGGCTTATGTGGCCACCTATGGGGACGACGCGAACGACGGATCGAAGAACCATCCCTTTGCCACCGTCAACAAAGCGCTTGAAAGCGGGGCCAGCCAGATCTATCTCAGGGGCGGCGTATACTACCAGACCGTGAACCTCTCCCTTTCCGGAAAAAGAGATTTCTCCATTGTCAATCTGACTGCAAAGGAAAAAGTGATTTTCAAGGCCCCGGACTGTCTGGTCACTGATAAGGAAGAACTGCTCCCCGGCTACACAAAAGTCTACAGCGCACGGACCACAAAAACCTTCCAGGATAAAAACGTGTGGCTCTTCCAGGACGGCGTCGACGATGAGAGCACACACATTGCGGATGAGGACCGGATGCCGGAGCAGCGGGGATATGTTGTCCGCTGCAGCGACACAAAGATCGAAAGATGTACAGCCACGGAGCTTACCGAGGCGATTGTTGAGATTGAATATACGGATGGCTACAAGTGGTTCGCCGACGGGGACATGCTGTATTTCAGCCGCCCGGAGCCTGTCACGGCCGCCCACCCGATATGCGGGAGCTTTAATGAGCGCTTTTTCTCCGACAAGCCGACAAGATGCACACTGAAAATGACGGGCATTGATATCAGGTACATGGGCCTTAACCTCACGCAGACGGCGATGTGCACCATCACTGACTGCTCGGTTGCCAATGTGTTCGGTGCCGGCTGTTATACCTTTGATGGGGCATCGGGCCTTGAGCTGATCCGCTGCGAGGCTTCCCGGTGCTTTTACGGGACCAATGGGGACGGCTTCAATGCGCACAGCGTCCTGGAGGGGGATGCTTTTGCCAGACAGACCGTTGCGACTCTCGTGGACTGCTGGTCCCATGACAACAGGGATGACGGTATCTCGACCCATGAAAGAAGTGAATTCACTGTAATCGGGGGGCTGTTTGAACACAACATGTATGGCGGAGGGGTGACGCCTGCCGGAGGCGCGCACTGTGTCTGCATCGGTTCCATGGCCCGTTATAATGGTGAGGGCGGCTTCCTGTACATGAACCCGGCCCTTGAGTCTGAAGGCGGCGTGGGCGGCCAGTTCAAATGCATAGGGTGTATCGCGATGGGCAATGCGACATGGGACGAAGTTGACAGCGCCGGGTACAAAATCAATGCCTCAAAGATCCGGGCCATCCTTATTGACTGCAAGGCCATAGGTGAGGAAAACGGGTACTATGTGTCCAGCGATTCGTCCGATATGCAGCTGTATGACTGCACGGTACTGGACTGCTTGCGGGTCAAAGGCGGGAAGACCGGGAGGATCACAGTACACAATACAGAAAAAGTTCAGTAAATAAGACCGGCTGCGCATGCAGCCGGTCCGCTTTTTATTTTTTTCCGACAAGGATTCTGAGCCTGCTGTGTATGATTCCTTGGTGCAGAGCGAAGAGCAGAGCGAAGGCTATAAGGAAAACGACAGCTTTCTGCGCCATGGCCCAGATGCCCCCTGGCGCGTGCCACACAAGGGTGATCAGGCGGCTGGCGATGAGAAGGGCGAGCTGGTTGAAGCACAGATAGATAATTGAGTCCTGACCTACGCTCTCCATGATTTTCACCGCCCGGAGACGGAGACCTTTCCGCTCGGTTAAGCTGTAGAAGAGCCTTGAGAGGTTCCAGAAACTGACGGTCATGCCCAGGGCATTGAGATAAAACAGTGGAATGATGCCGTAGTCGCCTTTGCGCATGTTCACGTATCCGTTGACAAGGGAAAGAGCCGAGAAGGCAATAAGAGCGATAACGGAGAGGGCAGGGCTCAGTTCAAGGCACCTGCGGCCCTTTCCCTTGAGCAGCCTGCCAGCCTCATAGAAACCGACACCAACCATGCCCGCATCCAGGGCCAGGGGCAGTCTGAAGGGGAGGTGCGCGGCGGCGATCCCTGCAAGGGAGACCAGCACGGATACAGCTGTTTTCCAGGTTTCCCGGACAGGAAGGTGCTGCACGCCCCAGAACAGGACCTCGGAAAAGAACATGGCGGTGAGGAACCACAGTGCCCCGGCGATGGGGACGCCTGTTCCTGCTGTGTTCTCCCAGAAAAGCAGATAAAAGGCATGGGGATCAAAAGCGTGGCGGACCAGGACGGCATCAACGGCGATATGGAGAAGGCCGACGCACACATACGGCAGGAGAAGGGTCCTGCCTCTTGTCTTCAGAAGGCTCCCGAAACTCTGTTGACGGTAAAAGTATCCGGAGATGACAAAAAACATCGGCATATGAAAAACATGGATCCATTTGTTGATGGTTTCCCCGGTCCCGTTGTGTCCAAGGACCATGAACAGGATCCCGATGGCCCTGAGGAAATCCATATATCCGACTCTTGTGCGCGCGCCGGGTTGCTGACTGTGTTCCATTGTTACCTCCGTGTGCCTCATCATGTTCCGGGCGAAAAGTGAAGCCCTTCACAGGCTGTTCTGGCTGCCTCAGGGTCCATATTGCAGTACAGTACATGGCATTCCACTGCCCCGAGCAGGTGTTCTTCAAGGGTCAGGATCTTCCCCATGGTGACGGGATCGCGCGAGACATAGGCGTGCTTCATGAGGAGGGACACGGCACCGGCCTTGCTCATCGGAGCGATCCGGTTGGTGCTGCTCCTTTTCAGTTCAACAATGGCCTTAAGGGGTGCCGAAGCGTTCCGGCTCAGATGGTGCTTGCCGTCCCAGGGCGTGCCGTAGACCCGCATCTCACGGGTATTGATCATCGGCTTGTCATCGTTGATCATCCAGACCCTGCTGCCAAAGACTTCCCGCCACAGACGCGTGTGTGTGCTTTTTCCGGTGCCGCTTGCAGCTGTGAAGATGACAGCCTGCCCATCCATGCACAGTGCAGAACCATGAATGAGGAGGACGCCCTCGGCTACCATCCGTTCAGCAAGGATAGCATGGATGGCATTGTTTTCAAGAAAAGTTTCTGACCGGATGAAACCTCCGTTGCCCTCCTCCTGGTCCTTGCGTGCAAAATCGGACCGGATCCGTTCAATATCCTCCTGTGTGGGCTCAACAGTAAAACGCGGCTCGCCGCTGGTAATATAATCCTCAAGAAACAGCCGGTTGCGCGGGGAACGGCACCTGATCCTGACAGACACGCCTGCCAGCCCTATAATAAAATCTTCCACGTATTTTTCTCCTCACAGCACGGGCCATGTCTGGCCGTCCGTCTGGCTGGGCATTCCTGTCTTTCATGGTCAGGAAAACATCTGCGCATATGGCAGCGCTGATGAAGCCCGTGGACAGGAACGTTTTTCAGGCCAGCTGACCCATGGTCGCGGCTTTTTCTGCCTTTGCCACAACGCATTCTACATGACATGGGGCTATTGTGCAAGCAAAGCAGCCCTGGCAGAGTACTGAGAATCATGCACTGACTGCCGTGACCCTCTGAATCGGCTGAAAGACAAAGTGAAATCTCCCGCATCGCTTTCAAAGGTTATAGCAGAATCATCCGCATCGTCAGTTTTTCCGGCTTTCTGTCCCGGGATGCAGCCTTCTTCCCGGCATTCTCCATCTGTGTATACATCCATCTTTTTTGCTGTGCCGTTCCTGACATATGCAGCTTCGCTGCCGTAGCAATGGATGGGCATTTGAAGACCCAATGTGACGACGTTGTGTTTTCTGAACCTATCTGGAGCTATTTTAGGGCACTTGATGCGGAAAAATGCCCATAGCCGGGGCTCGTCTGTTGCAATTCCCATTGTCTGTGAAGAAAATAATCCTTGAAAGTCAACGTTTTTCGCTTGACATTATGGGGAGGAAAAACTGCGATGAAAAATCTGTTCATATCCTTCACAGTCTGTGGGAGCGGGGATCAATCTGAAAAATATCTTTGCTGCCCGCAGGTGGTTTTATATCAGAAAAGGCATTCGGGATGGTACCCGGATGCCTTTTCTGCGGTTTCAGGATGAATGATTCAAAAGTTTTACCATGGCCTGTTTCTGGAAAAAAGCGACCCCATAACAGAGTATCTGTTCATAACCATAAAGCCCCTGTGCATACTTCTCATCTGTAATCTGTTTGATCGCCATATCACAATCCTTTGACATATCCGTTTCTCTCTTTGATTTTTTGGCTTCTATAATAATAGCTCTTCTGTTTTTTCTGTCCTTCAGAAGGATGTCAGGTCTTCCAAGGCCTTTCTCTTTATTGGATTCGACTTCATATCCTCTTCCGACAAATACACCTGCAAGAAATGCATGGTAATAATCTTCATGATAGTCATTATAGCTGATAGTGTCCCATAACAGCCCGGACAGTAACTCTCCGGACCTTGCTTCATTTTTTCCCCACAAAGCTGTGATCAGCTCTTTGATCGTATCGGTATTTACGGTATCCGTAAAATATCTTGCAACAGAATCCTGAAAAATGGATGCAATCTCTTTATTGGGTATTTTCAAAGAAATATTGTCCCCATCTTCATCCGGGTCAGCCTTTGTAATGTAGCCGGTCATGAGCAGCACACTCCAAAGATTATCCTCAGTTGAATGCAGGGTATCATAAGTCAGCTCATCGGAAATTGTCTGAACAATGACATCATTGTTTAATAGCTTTTCAAATTTGCCGGCAACATCAAAGTCAGTACGCTTCACAAAAGTAAGAACGATACCATTATGGCTGGTATTTTTCCAATAATTTTTAGGCTTGGCATCCTTTCTCCTTTTTAACGCTGAAAGATAACTCATAACATCCCATGGACAATAGACACAGCTGTTGCCAAAAACATATCCGTCATACCACTCTTTGATGAGATCTGCTTTGTCTTTGCAGTCTGCTGCGTCAAGGATTGCTTCCACTTCATCCTCAGAAAAACCAAAATAATTTGAAAAATCCTCATCGAGGACGGTATATGAGGTAAAATTATTGGTGCCTGTAAAGATGCTTTCCTTCGCGATCCGAAGACATCCTGTAATGACTGAAAATTGAAGATATTCATTATCTTTAAGTGCAGTGCCCAGCATACCTTTCATCACATCAAGCATCTTATTATAGTACTGATTCTGGACGGTATCTTTTTCATTCGCCCCCGCAAGAGGCACATCGTATTCATCAATCAGGAGAATAACTTTCTTACCATAAACTGCGTTCATCATACGCATAATTGTTTTCAGGGAATTCTTTATATCTGCGGGTGTACTTCTTTCTGACTGGAATCTTTCAAATGTCTCCCTGTCAAACCTGTTTACCTGTTCAGCACTTGCCAGACAGGATAATTCCTTACAGGTGTCTGCAAGTCGGACTTTAAGCATCTCATATGCGCCTTCAAAGGTTTCCCCTTCAACATTTTTAAAGGAAATGGACAGCACCGGATACTGGTTCATCCACTTCTGACAGAAATCGCTGTGTTCTGTAATGGC
>CAMNGW010000081.1 GCA_946538615.1 uncultured Clostridia bacterium | reverse complement strand
GCCATTTCCTGTCTGCACTTCATCTACCATCAAGAGGACATCATGAGCCTTCGCAAGCTCCTGGACTTTTTTCAGGTAATCATCGTCCATCTCGCAAACGCCGCCCTCGCCCTGGATACATTCCACAAGGATACCCGCCGCCTTTTCCTCATTCAGCAGGCGCTCCATGTCATGGATATCATTGGGCTGTGCGTGAACAAATCCCGGAGTCAGAGGCTGATACAGTTCATGATAGTGCTCCTGACCCGTTGCAGCCAGCGTGGTCAGCGTCCGGCCATGAAAAGAATTCTTCAGTGTAATGACTGTGCTGTAAGCTGGGCCTTTCTTATCCTGTGCATATTTTCTGGCTACCTTGATCGCGCATTCATTGGCTTCTGCGCCACTGTTGCCAAAAAACACCTTGGCCATGCCTGTGCGTTCACAAAGCATTCTGGCCAGAAGGGCACACGGCTCTGTGTAATACAGGTTCGAAACATGCTGGAGCCGGTTCAGCTGTTCCGTCACGGCTTTCAGCCACTCATCATCAGCAATGCCAAAAGATGTGACAGCAATGCCGCTCCCCATATCAATGTACTCTTTACCCTTGTCATCTGTTATAAGCGACCCTTTCCCATTGACAAGGGCAACAGGAAATCTGCCATATGTATTCGCAACGTACTGCTTGTCAGTTGTCTGAATATCCCACATCATCCGTTCCTCCATTATGCCTGGATCATTGTGCCAGCGCCCTGGTCCGTGAGAAGTTCCATCAGAATGGCATGCGGAACCCGTCCATCGAGGATGATGACTTTCTTGACTCCCTTTTCAATCGCTGTGACACAGCAGTCTACTTTTGGGATCATGCCCCCGGATATAATCCCCTTTGTCTGCAGTTCCCGTGCTTCACTTACCGACATCACTGGTATGAGACTGGAAGGATCATCTTTATCCCTTAGAATGCCATCAATGTCCGTCATAAGGATCAGACGGCGCGCACCCAGTGCGCCAGCCAGTGCGGCAGCAGCTGTGTCCCCATTGATATTGTATATGTTCCCGGCATCGTCACATCCGAGCGTCGAGACAACAGGAATATAACCTTTCTCCAGAAGGTCCAGGACAGGCTGCACATTGACGGACGTCACATTGCCCACATAACCCAGCTTGGGATCTTTCGGGGCCGCCTTGATCAGTTTGCCGTCCATGCCAGAAATGCCGATGGCTCTTCCGCCCTTTACAGCCAGAAGGGAAACCAGTGTCTTATTGATTTTGCCGGCCAAAACCATCTGCACAATGTCCACTGTCTCACGGTCAGTCACGCGCAGGCCATCAATAAAAACGCTTTCCTTTCCCATTCTTTTCATGGTTTCTGTGATTTCAGGACCGCCGCCGTGCACCAGTACCACCTTGACCCCGATGAGGCTGAGGAGGACCATGTCTTCCATAACCTGCTGCTTGAGGGTCTCATTGATCATGGCGTTTCCACCGTACTTGACCACCACGATGGAACCCGTATAGTGCTGGATATTCGGCATGGCCTGAACAAGAACTTCTGCGCGCTGGCTGTTTGTAAACGTATTTTCCATACTGTTTCCTTTCTCAGGTCCTGTAGTCGCCGTTTATCTTCACATAGTCGTATGTAAGATCACAGCCCCATGCCTTTGCGCTACCTTCACCGTCATGGCAGTCGACCAGGATTTCTATCTCTTTTTCAAGAAGGATTTCTTTGGCTGTCTCCTCTGAGAAAGCAATGCCGCTCCCATTTTCGCACACACGGATCGTTCCCTTTTCCGAACGGAAGGCCACCTCAACCTTGTCCACGTCAAGCTCCGTTCCCGCATACCCTAGGGCACACAGAACGCGCCCCCAGTTGGCATCCGCGCCGAACATGGCAGCCTTGACAAGGCTGGAGCAAATGACAGCCTTGGCCAGCACGCGGGCATCCTCTTCATTTTTTGCTCCGGTAACGCAGCATTCCAGAAGTTTTGTCGCACCTTCACCGTCACCGGCTATTTTTCTGCACAGGTCCACGGTCACAGAGTTCAGCGCCTGCATAAAAATGGCAAAATCTTCATTCTCATCCGTGATTTCCGCATTGCCTGCCAGTCCATTGGCCAGAATGCAGCAGGTGTCATTCGTTGAAGTGTCCCCGTCCACACTCGTCATATTGAATGTGGAGCGCACATCCATCTGAAGCGCCTTGTGCAGGAGCGTATGGGATATGGCAACATCCGTGGTAAGAAAAACGAGCATGGTCGCCATATTCGGATGGATCATCCCGCTTCCCTTGGCGATCCCGCCCAGATGGCACGTTTTCCCCTGAATTTCAAAGGATACGGCTGTCATTTTGGGCCGTGTATCTGTTGTCATGATGCCCTCTTCTGCTTTCAGGCACCCCTCGGCAGAATGCGAAAGCCCCCCGAACAGTTCTTCCATATGTCCGGCAATCGGTTCAAGAGGGAGCGGCTGGCCAATAACACCTGTGGACGCCACAACAATATCTGAAGCCTGGATCCCTGTCACACGGCTGCAGATCTCTGCCATGGCCCTTGCTTTTTCCACACCGTCAGCATTACAGGTATTTGCAATGCCGCTGTTGCATATGACAGCCTGTGCAATGCCGTTGGAAAGATGCTCCATGTCAACCAGAATCGGTGCACCTTTTACCCTGTTTGTGGTGTACACTGCAGCTGCCTGGCACGGCACCTCGGAAACAATCAGGGACAGATCTTTTTTCTCATGATTCCGCCGGATTCCGCAGTGAACTCCGTTAGCCGAAAAACCTTTTGCGGCACATACACCGCCTTCTGTATATTTCATTCTGCTATTCCTCCGAAACTGTCAAGCATAAGGCCCTGCGTATCATCTACACCAAGAGCAAGGTTCATACACTGCACAGCGGCTCCGCTGGCCCCTTTGCCCAAGTTGTCATAGCGGGCCACGAGCAGGATCCTGTCATCATTGCCCTCCACAGAAAGGACCATCGAATCGTACCCTGAGAGCTTACCCGCCGAGAGAAAGCCATTTTCATCGCCATCCTGCAGGACATGCACCACTTTTGTATGATATTTTTCTGCGTATACGCCCGCGATGTCCTTTTTTCCATAACCTGCATTCAGATTGTCCCGGAAAAGAGGAACCGTTACTTCCATACCGCTGTAAAAATCAGCCACAACTGGACAGAAAACAGGCACCGTTGTCAGCCCTGTGACTTTTACCATTTCCCTGAGGTGCTTGTGCTGCTGTCCCAGTCCATACTGGCGGGGCGCATCAAGCAGGGGGCTCCTTTCAGGCGCTTCATACTCTGCGATCATCTTCTTGCCACCTCCGGAATACCCGGTGAGGGAAAAGCAGCTCAGGGCAATGGAAGCATTCAGGATTCCCGCTTCAATGAGCGGATAGACAAGAGCAATAAAACCACTGGCATGGCATCCCGGAACAGCAATGCGCTTGCTGGTCCTGACAGCTTCTCTGTGACCATCTGACAGTTCCGGAAATCCATATGCCCATCCTTCCGCTGTCCGGTGTGCGGTAGAAGTATCAAGCACAATGGTATCAGGATTTTCAACCATGCCCACCGCTTCGCGCGCAGCATCATCAGGGAGACATAAAAAAGCCAAGTCGCTCCGGTTCAGTGCATCCCGGATGGCATCCGGGTCTTTCCGCTTTTCTTCTGCAAGTGTCAGAAGTCTGATATCTTTTCGCGCTTCCAGTCTCTCATGAATTCTTAAGCCTGTTGTTCCGGCTGCACCATGAATAAAAACAGTCTTCACGCGCTCACCTCACTAGCGAAATCATCTTTGCATAAATATGCAAAGAATGCGAATGATTATGCATTTTCTCTTTGTCTTGTCAAGGTTTGCAACAGGAAAAAAACGAACAGAATACAGGAACGGTCCCTCAGGCTTTTACAGTCCATCGTATGGCCTGCCTGAAAAGCCTCTGGAAATCTGGATTTTCCCATACTGACAGGGTATGTCCCGGTGTCAGGACCGCAATCCTTCCCTTACCCGGTGTTCTTGTGTATCCCGCAATGCATGTTCCGCCGTGTTCCGATGTTCTTTCCATGAATGGCCGGATATCATGGGAGAGGATCTCAATCTGATAAGGTTCATCCCTCACAGAAAAATCATGGACCTGGTCTGTGATGGCGTTGTTCTCCGTGATATGCAAATAGACCGTCTCCCTTGGCGGATGGCTCTGGAACACCGAACCGACAAGGGAAGTATAGACCGGTTCCTTTACTGTCAGTCCCGAATGGACGACTGTGAGCGCACCGCCATTTTCCACATATTCTTTCAGCTCCTGCGGTCCAAACTCGGTGACATTGGGTTCGAACCACTTACTGTCATTGGCTGCATTCAGGACATCGCCTTTGCAGTTGACCAGGGCATCATAGCGCCTGACAAATGCAGGTGTCAGAATATCCTTTGCCGTCCTGACAACATCAAATACCATATCCTCTATGTCCAAAGCGGCGAGCCCTCGTTCAATGACTTCAGAGGGGTGCCAGTAATCATCTGTCAAAACCAGAACTTTCAATATGCTGTCCACATAAATCACTCCGCGTTCTTTATAGGAAGCTTTACTTCAGGCGCACCGTTCCAATTGCCTCTTGTCAATCGCCTCCTGTAGCTCTATCATACCGCTATCACAACGAAAAAGGAAGTGTACCCCTTGAAGTATTCCATTCAGGGCTCCCGTCTTGTTATTCACAGACAACCCATGCAGATCTGGATCGAACCCTGGGGACCCAACAGTCTCCGCGTCCGTGCAAGCTGTGAAACTGAAATGGATCCTCACGACTGGGCACTATCAGAGCCCGTACCCCGGACGCAGAGCCAAATTGATATCAGAACTGTGGATATGACAGATCCATGGAACCGTCAGAATCCCGGTAAAAAAGCAGAAGGTGAGGAAGCGCATATCGTCAATGGCGGGATCGAAGCCGTCGTGTCCCCTGAAGGATGGATCTCTTTCCGTCATGAGAACAAGGTCCTGCTTGAAGAGTACTGGCGCACGCGTGACCACCTGAACCGCTACACCGTTCCGCTTCGCATGGAAGCGCGTGAAATGAAACCGGTTCCCGGCACAGATTCCTGGTCCCTTGTCGCCCGCTTCGAGGCCAAAGAACAGGAAAAAATATTCGGCATGGGACAGTATCAGGATGCTCAGCTGGACAAAAAAGGGTCCATCCTCGAACTTGCCCACCGCAATTCTCAGGCATCCGTTCCGTTCTATGTCTCCAGTCTTGGCTATGGTTTCCTTTGGAACAACCCTGCTGTGGGCACTGTGACTTTCGGAAAGAACCGTACAGAATGGTCAGTGGCAAGCACCCGCAAGCTGGATTACTTCGTGACATGGGGAGACACCCCGGCCCAGATCATGGCCCAATATACACTTGCAACAGGACGCAGCCCCATGATGCCTGACTATGGCATGGGATACTGGCAGTGCAAGCTACGCTACCGCACCCAGGAAGAGGTCCTGGCCGTAGCCAGGGAGCACAAGCGCCGCGGCCTCCCCATGGATGTTATCGTCATCGATTTCTTTCACTGGCCCCTGCAGGGTGATTACTGCTTTGACTCCCGTTGTTTCCCGGACCCCAGGGCCATGGTGGAAGAATTGAAGGCCATGGGGATCAGGACCGTCGTCTCCGTATGGCCGACAGTCGATGAGCGCTCCGTGAATTATGGCACAATGGAAGAAAATGGCATGTTCGTCCGTCCTGAGCGCGGGGTGTCCACTTTTTCCACCTGGATGGGGCCCTCCCGTCTGTACGATGCAACGAACCCTGAAGCACAAAAGTTCCTGTGGGAGACCTGCAGGAAAAACTACGGTTCCCTCGGGATCGAGAACTACTGGCTGGACGAGGCGGAACCCGAATACGGTCCCTATGATTATGATCACTACAGATACTGGGCAGGCCCCTCCCTGCAGGTATCCAATCTCTATCCTGTTGGCTATGCCAAAGGCTTCTATGAAGGGCAGCGCGCTGACGGCAAAGAAGATATCCTGAGTCTGATCCGCTGTGCCTGGGCCGGAAGCCAGAAATATGCTGCTCTGACATGGTCCGGTGATATCCACTCTTCTTTCCGTTCCATGCGCGAACAGCTTCAGGCCGGTCTTTCCATGGGCATGGCAGGCATCCCCTGGTGGACATGCGACATAGGCGGATTTCTGGGCGGAGACGCAAATGACCCGCACTTCCGCGAACTTCTCGTGAGATGGTTCGCCTGGGCAGCCTTTCTGCCTGTTTTCCGCATGCACGGGGAACGTCAGCCGTGGTACGAACGAGACACCGTCTATATCGATGGTGTTGAACAGCTTTCCAGCGGGCAGGATAACGAAGTCTGGTCGTTCGGCGATGATGTCTATCAGGTCCTGTCGCGTTATCTCTTCATCCGCGAACGCATGAGGCCCTATATCCGTGAAACCATGCTGGCGGCCCATACCAGCGGAGCGCCGGTGATCCGTCCCCTTTTCTACAATTTCCCCGACGATCCCCTCGCATGGTCCACTGAAGATGTCTATCTCTTCGGCGATCGGCTCCTTGTTGCCCCTGTGTTTGAGGATGGTGCCCGGGAAAGGAAAGTCTACCTTCCTGCGGGTGCCGAATGGACCGATGCATACACAGGGAAAACGTATGCTGGTGGACAGTGCGTAACCGTTCCTGCCCCACTGGACGTTATTCCCGTTTTCTTCAGGGACAATTTCCGTCTGGAAATTTACTGATCACGTCCGCTGGCTGCATATCCCCTGTCCTTTTTTGGCGGATCATGCTGTCCGTGTCGTTCCATAGTTCCCCGGAATCTTTTCCTTTGAGCCTGCCATGCTTTTTTTCCCGTCCCGTATGGCAGGATCGCAAGACACAACATTATTTTTGATTCATTTCCTTTTCTGGCAGGATTTTGCTGCCCGGTTCAGAATAGTAACTTGAACCTATTTTTTCAGGAGGATCCACTATGAATCCCACTGTCATCTTTTGCGATGCTTCCGCCGACATTGACCTCGCTTATGCCAAAGCCCATGACATCCAGTGTGTACCCATGAACTGCGTAAGCGGCGGCCAGGCTGTAACACTTACAGGAAACGAAACACCGGACGATATCCGCCGTTTTTATGATGGCATGCGCCATGGATCCATGATGACCACCAGTCAGATTACACCAAACGAATATGTTCAGGCCTTTTCCCCCTTTATGGAAAAAGGTCAGCATGTGATCTATCTCTCATTGTCTTCCGGTCTTACCAATACCTACAACAGTGCACTGTCTGCCAAAGAAAAGCTGGCCAAAAAGTTCCCCGATGTCCAGTTCTGGCCCGTCGACACACTGTCGGCTACCGGCGGCATTGACATTCTCCTTGAACGTGCCGTATCCAACAGGGACGCAGGCATGTCACCGGAGGAGAACGCCAGGGACCTCATGGATCTTTCCCATCGCGTGTGCCACGTTTTTCTTGTTTCTGACCTCATGCACCTTTGCCGCGGCGGCCGCGTATCTGCCACTTCAGCAGTGTTTGGCACGGCGCTTCAGATCAAGCCTATTCTTATCATCGATGAGCAGGGTAAACTGACGGTTGTGGACAAAAAGCGCGGCGCCAAATCAGCTCTGAAAGAACTGCAGACACGCTTTGCCAAGGCAAGAGACCCCAAGGAACACCGTGTTTACCTTGCAAATTCCGACTCCCGGGAACTTCTTGATGCCCTAATTCCTCTCGTCCGTGAGACTGATGCACAAGCCGATATTGAGGCCCCCCTCCTCTCCCCTGTCATCGGAGCCCATACCGGTCCGGGGATGATCGCAGTCATTTTTATTGGCGACAGAAGCGCCATACAGTAAATCAGATATATCACAAAAAGGTTCCCTTCAGCGCGGACACTTTTCCATGCGGAGGGAACCTTCATTTTTGTGTCAATCCGGGAAAATCAGGCACATATTGACTGCGGCAGTTTGGAGCCTGTAACCCGGATTTCCATTATGGATTGCACTCTTTTCCAGGACCACAAGAGATTCTTCAGCGCGTAACGCACATCTGACGATGAGGGGTATGTGGACACTGACATCATTCAATTCCCGGTTATTGATTTAACACAAGTCAGCAAGGCAAAATGGAAACAGAAAGTCCAGGGGCCTGTAGCGTGGGCAAAAGCATTCAACGCAGACTCCTGGGATGAGGTAAACCAGATTCAGAAGTCGGCAGTAAAATCATGCAGTTGATTATGACAAATTCCACTGGACGAGTAATAATCCGCATGAAACAGACCGCAAAGAACGACTGGTACACCATGAGAAATTCTGAACGAAAAGCCGGAATGAAAGAAGCCAAACTTGAGATGGCGCGGTGGCTGTAAGGAGATGGTACTGATCCGGTCTTTATTGCTGAGAACCCCCGGCCTTTCTCTTCCGGAAACTGATCAACTGCAAGATATGATTTGGCCCACCCTCCAATCCCTGTACGGAGAACAGGTTTCAGGAACCCCTTTCTTGCTGCAAAGTCTGTCATATATTCAGCTGAGCATGACAATTAATCCGGTATAGTAAAGGTACACCTGGCCAGGAATCAATTCGCCGATGAAAAAAGCGGTCTTCAAAACCAGTTTCCATGAAAAAGATAAAAGCCACCTTAGAAAGATTTGGGCTCGTGGATTTTGCTGTTCTTCTCCGTTTTGTTTCTTCAGCGGCTTAAATAAAAATCAGTTTATGGCTCAATGAATGTGACTGATGACAGCTACGATATCATCCAATAACTGCAGCCCCGGACCATACAGCCCGGGGCTGTTGCTTCAAACAAAGAATCGGTTAATCGCTGATCCAGTCAATCACCAGATTGGGACAGTTGGCAATGGCGTTGTAAGGGATTTCAAGCGTATTGGGCAGCCTGAGATAGATCAGGTTCGGATTGTCCGAAAAGACCCGCTGATCCACATTTGTGCATCCGGAGGGTACCAGAATGGCCTGGCACGCTGTGTTGGAAAGGGCTTCAGCTTCCAGCGTTGTAACCCCTTCAGGCAGACGAAGCACATTCATGCTCGAAAGTGCGGGAATGATACCGCTTTCGCCCTGCTGTGCGGTAAAGGCTGGATTGGTAAAGCTGTCGCTGATCCACTGCCACGTGCCCTCCGCCGTTTCCGTCGGTGACTTCACAACAATGCGCCCCGCCTGAGTAGTTTCTGTTTCCACGATGGTCTCGTCTGCAAGGCTGTAACGGGAAGCAGTCAGCGTTTTCTCCTGGTCATTCCAGGTGTAGGTGACATCACTCCACACATGGTCCTCCGGAAGAGTGACTCTCACAGTAATGGTCACCGGATCGCTCCAGAGGCTGTTGACCCCATTTTTCTGCGCCCTTGCGCGGAATTCATACGTGCCGCTTTTGTACTGATTGAAGGACGCAGTGAACTCCCCAACGCCGTCCGTCACAGGATAGGAATCCGTGGCATACCCGCCTTCCGAGAGATAAAAGCTGTCCGCACCCGGGGCAAGTATGGTAAAAGTGACATTCCCGGGCTGTGTCAGCAGCAGAACATCCGCGGTAAGCGTGGGCTTGACTGGTCCTTCACCGACAACTGTGAAATCCTTACTGCCCGAGAAATTCTCCTCGAGAGTAAAAAGATAGGCCGTGTATTCTCCTTCAGGAAGCAGACTGCCGTCCATCTGGAACGAACAGGTGCCAAGTCTGTCAAGCTCATCATACACAATTTCGCTGCTCGTCTTATCTGTAATCCGCAGCCACAGCGAGTAACCAGGCAGTGCCGTAGGCGTGGAAATCGTATAGTCAGTGCCGAAAGTCACTGTGTCCGGCGCATCGACCACAAGGACCGTATCTTCCGGTATGCCGTAACGGTAGGTGGTTACCGCCCATGGACTGCAGACACCGTCCCTCACCTGGCAAAGACGTATGCGGAACGTACCAGCCCGGTACATATCCGCCCGCAAGAGGATGCTGTCAGTAGGCGTTGGGGAAGAATAGGATGGTGAAGACCATTCACTGTCTACCCGGACGATCTCATAATAATAGCATGTCTGCGTACCTTCTCCGGGGAAGAGGAGAGAAAGATATGAAAAGCTGCCGCGCTCAACCAATTCCTCCCCGATGACAGGCACCGGTGGCTGCGTGTTTTCACTGATGGAAACAGACAGTGTACGGTCAAGGTACTTTTCCGGATTCTTTCCGCACGTGATCCGGTAAGTCCCTGGCTGGTTGAAGACCCACACCGGGAGCTCTGTCTGCGCAAGCGCGCTGCTGTTTTGATACACCACAGTTCCCGTGCTGTTGGTCACCGATACAGAGAAACTTTCCATGCCGTCCGGGGTGCTCATATTCAGGCTCAGGGGTTCACCGGCTTTCCTGGATCCTGATACTGAAGCGGATACCATGTAATAATCATGCTCCGCTGTTTCCATACCGTCTGTGAACGTGATTTCAATAGGGGCACTCCAGGCCACCGGTTTTCCTTCCCGGGTCAGAACAGCCCGGACAGAACTGATGCCCACATAATGTGGTTCCGTATTCACAGTGACCGTCCCGTTCTGAAAAGAAAGTCCCCAGTAAACAAACTCCGGAACATCTCCTATGGTCATGGCTGTCATATAGCCTGATCCCTCCCAGCCGGGAGCAGTCACGGTCAGCTTGGCCGGATTCAAAGAGGCACTGGCCTGGACGGTGACCGTCGGAAGATCTGATGTACTCTGGCCCGGGATATAGAGGATCGGAGACAGGGCAGACCACCTGCCGTCTGTACAGCAGTTGACGAACACGCTCCATCCGTACTGCGCTGCTTCCGGAGCCGAAAGCAAAGCCTGAGCACCTGACACTTCCACAAGTTCTGTGCGGTTGCCGGCGAGCTGACCCGCCTGTGTAAAAAAGGCATGCGTCACCATCAGCTGATCGACTGCGGCATCTGCCAGCTGCACAACAGCCGTGCCGCCCGTCTCCGAGATGGATGAAGAAAGAAGTGTGACAGCCGATGCCATCAGTCTGTTTCCGGTGACACTCAGGGTGCACGTGCACTGCGCCGTGTCTGTGTTCATCTGCAGCGTCCAGGTTCCGGACGTGCGGGCCAGATCAATGTATTCTCTGCCTTCCACCGTCAGGGTAAGGCTCTCGTTTTCCACGATATTTGCCCCGCCCCACAGATAACGTCCCTGACTGTCGAGGAGACACAGCGTGATCTGTTCTCCCGACGTCAGGCCGGAAACCGTCAGCGGGATCGACTCGCCGATCAGGATGCCATCCGGTGCAGAAATAGAAACTGAACCTTCTGCTGCGGCCAAAGAGGTAAGGAACAGACACAGGGTCAGTGTGAGCAGCAGTAACAGACAGGAATGGAGTTGCTTCATGCATTGTAACCTCCTCGTGTGAACATGGTCACCGGAAAACAGGGACAGAGACCGCCTGAACTGGCATGAAGACGCAATTACCTGTTCATGCAAAAGGCTGTTTATCTCTCCGGCAGGATATCACTTTTGGATTATATCGCTCCGGGGTGTCCATCCAGTTTGTTCCGTGTATACTTCTTGTTGGATTTTACATTTCAGCATCACGCATGCCGTATCATTCCGTAAACAGAGGATGCCATTTCATTAATTTCATTTCGTTCTCCGGATATACACTTGCTGTATCTGGGAAAGATGCATCTGTGCCCCTTCTCCGAAGCCACCGCCGCCTGAAGCAAGAAAAAACGCCTCTTCCATCCAGGAGCACACCGCCACGCATTAAAACAAACACCTGAGCCGTGTTTTTAATAGGTTCCGGATGGTGTCTCCTTTAACGCGGATTTCGGTTTTTAAGACAAATGTACGCCTAAATCCCTTTGTTTTCAAGGTGATTGAGCGCACATTTCTGTAGCGATAACTTTTCAATAGGAAGTCTGAAGATTCTGACTGCAGATTGGTTATGAGCTGATTGTCAACTTACTGACTTCAAAGCCGATTACACAAGTTACGAAGCTTCTGCAAAGAAGGCAATCTTGGTCGCCTTCTTTGCAGAAGCTTCGTATAATATCTGATTGATTATCACCGGGAGTTTTCTGTTAACATCCATATTTTCTGGTTTTTTTATTATAATTCCCGGGATAAATAATCTCCCGGGATAATTGGTTTTATCCTGCATGTGGGATAACACAGACAATATTGCCGAAGCATCGTTCCGGATGGTAAGCCTGCAAAGATGTGCTGGCATATTTAAGATCTTGACCGGAACTCAACCGTTTTGCGTGTGCTGGTCATACCTGAGCACAGCAAGAAAACTGATTCATTCCTGCGAATCTGCCATTGAAGAAGGATGTAATGGCAGAAGCATGGAACTGTTTTTTTCAGAAGGCGCTTCTGAAAAGGAGAAAGCCGAATTTTATGCTCATTGATAACGGTAGATGTTTGACGTAACATAGAAATGTCTTCCTGCGGTTTGAATTGCAGGAAGACACTTTACGTATAAACGTAAATTTCCAAAATTTCGGTACTAAAATTTGCAACTGAACGGAGTTTTGGTACTGCCCAAGAAGCTTGAAACTGTTGAAAAATCAATATTTTCCCGACAATTCGCTCTTGTAATAATTAGTTAAATGTGATACAATTAGCAACGTACCATTGGTACTAAGTTATAATCGAGAGGGATTTAACTAATCATGGCAGTATTTCGAGATAGGAAAGTCCCCATTCCGAAGCAGTCTGGGATCACCATCAATCGTGGTGACAACAATCGAGTACTCTATGTGAACGCTGCACCATATAATGCAAAGAAAGGGTACTCAGAGCCGAAGCGAACAACGATCGGGTATGTTTGCCCTGATGATACGAAGTTCATGTATCCCACGGACAAGTATCCTGTATTATTTCCGGCTGCTTGGGAGGCGACTTTCCAGGAAAAGCCGAAACCTATAGTCAAGAAGATGGGATTGTACGCATTAGCTCAGGCTGTCAATGCAAAAATCGGCATCATTGATGTGCTTGAAAACACCATCG
>CAMNGW010000080.1 GCA_946538615.1 uncultured Clostridia bacterium | reverse complement strand
AGGAACTGTTCGATCTGGTTAAGGACACGCATCACATTGCTTTTCTTTATGTGATCGTACCGGTCCATCCCGGTGAACACAACAATGTCATGAATGTGATAGCCGCCATGTCATCCTATGAGAAGAGGTATGAGCCCGACAGCGCAGTGCAGCTTGGCGGACTGTCCGGGGATTCCTATCCTGCTGAAACGGCCAGGAAATACTATAATGCGAGGACATCCAAATCCATCGTGTTTTTTGAAGAAGAGGCAGAATGGGGCACCAATTACACCGGAATCCTGCCCCTCAGGACCTCAGACGGTGCATTCTTTGCCGAGCTGTGCATCGACGTCTCCGTCGAGGAGATCCACAGGACCATCAACACCCAAATGATGGTGAACCTCGCGCTGATCCTGGGGCTTGGCATCCTTTTCATGCTTGGCTTTATGTTCTGGAGCAACCGCCGCATCGTTGTGCCCCTCCAGAAACTGGAATCCAGCGTGGCGGGCTTCGCCGCCCAGAGCCACGGCCACCACGAGCTTACCATGGAAGACCCCATGATCCACACCCATAATGAGATCGGGTCCCTTGCCGCAGCCGTCATGAAAATGGCGGATGATATCCGAGCATATGTAAAAGATATTGTCACGGCACAGAATGAGACAGAGAAAATGCGGGCCGTGGCCCTTGAAATGACCCACCTGGCCAACAAGGACTCATTGACCGGCGTGAAAAACAAAACCGCCTATGATATTGCGGTCCGGCAGATCGAGAAGGAGCTCTCCGAAGGGGAGACAAAGATCGGCGTCGTGGTGGCGGACCTCAACGGACTCAAGCAGATCAATGACGTCCATGGGCACGAAAAGGGAAACATCGCTATTCAGAAACTGTGCAGGATCCTGTGTGACGTGTACAGCCATTCTCCCGTTTTCCGCATCGGCGGGGACGAGTTTGTCGTTCTGCTCAAGGGAAAGGATTATCTGAACGCGGAAGCGCTCGCAAAAGACTTCCATGCAAGGGTATCTGCACTAGGCGGAGAACCCTGGGAATCTGTTTCTGCGGCCCTGGGCTATGCACTGGCGGACGGCAGTCCATATAAGACATTGTTTGACAGAGCGGACCAGGCCATGTATGCCGAAAAGAAACGGATGAAGAGCAGAGCATAAAGGCATGGACGCAAGCCGCTGTCCGTCCTTAAGGAAGGTCCGGGCCCCGCTGTGTATCCCCTGCACCCGCATACCGGGCCGGACAGACTCCGGGACGAAAACAGAACCCTGCCGCTGTCAGCAGGGTTCTGTTTTTGTGTGTTTTCACGTTTCCTCCGTCTCCGGAGGACGTGCGCTCCGCTTTTTTGCCTTTTTGTCCTCATACATCCGCTGATCCGCCAGAGAAAAAACCTCTTCAAGGTCGTAGCCCTGTTCCCCGAAGGCCAGACCGCATGCCATGACACAATGCACGCCGTCTTCCGGCCGGTTCAGTTCTTCAAGGATGCTCTCCCATTTTTTCCTGAGCTGCTCCGCTCCTTCACGGTCAACATGAAGGGCTACCACGATGAACTCATCCCCGCCAACGCGGAAGGGCATGACATTGCGCGCCTCAATCCTTTTTAAGCTCTCCGCGGCTTTCCGGATCAGCCGGTCCCCCGCTTCGTGACCATGTATATCGTTCATCTGCTTCAGGTCGTTGACGTCCATGTTGTACACCGCAATGGCGTTTTGTTTTCTGAAGAGCGTCTGTTTGAGTTCCATGAGCTTGCCTTTGTTGTACAGCCCGGTCATGCTGTCCCTTTCCTTTTCGGACCTGAGCATTTTGGAATAGCCGCTCATGTCCCGGAACATACCCATGTACAGACTGTTATCCAAAAGAAAATGAATCTGTTTCATGCCGCCGTCAAAAAAAGTGGATGTGAGGACCATGCAGGTTTTCCCGCTCGACGCGCACAGAAGGTCCCATACCTCAGCCTTCTGTCCCCGGGCAGGTGCAGGGCAGGCCGCTTTCCAGTTGGTTCTCTCCTTTGAGACAAATGCGGTCCTTTCGTCTTCATAGAGGATGCTGCCGTCTTCTCCTGTGATCAGGATTCCCCCGATATCGTCACGCAGGAAATGCATGATCACACTGTCGAATTCCGCTGTCTGCACCGTACCGTCCCCTTTCGCGTACCTGTCCTATCCTGTTGTGTCCCACATAAAGAAGGAATCATGGCTTGGCCCGTGCTCTTTCCTGTTTCATCTTTTCCGGACCGGAACGTCCTGTCAGGGAAATGGACCGTCAGATCCGCTCCTGCTCATTCGGTTTTCCTCTTCGCTGTGGCACTTTACGGTTCACCTGTAATGTACACATGGCTTTCCTGAATATGTCAGGATAATCCGTCTGCTGACCCGCTGCGGTCATTCCCGCTTCCGGCGCAAGGCTTCATGCTCAGCTTATTCTTCAGCAAACTCAAACCCGTATGCTGCAGCGAACCGGCTCGCCGTGCTGCCTGCTGCGCCATGGATGACCAGACCGGCAGTCCCGGCAAAGGCATCCCTGGCAATGACCGTATTGTTCCCCTCGATACAGATATGCTTCAGCTTCTTACAGTCAGCAAAAGCCCTTGAGCCGATCCCGGTCACACAGGCCGGTACACGGACGGTTTCCGCTGCGATTCCCGCAAATGCTTCCTCTGAAACTGTTTTTACCCCTTCCGGTACGACAAATGCCGAAGATAGCTTACTGACAGTCGGGTCCGTCTGCAGGGTCCCGGTCAGGGTATGGTCCGCATAGGTAAAATGGTAATAGACATCCCTGCCGCCCGGCCCTTTCATGGGCGTACGGCTTTTCAGATACGCCATGACCGGAAAAATGATGTTCGCACCGCTCGTGGACCGTCTGACTCTGAACCGGTATGCAGACGCCTCATATTCAATGCAGTAACCCTCGCTCACGTCCACGCTGATCGTCTTAAGGCCCTTTGCCGCCTGTTCGTTAAGCCCTGTGACCTCCTGAAGGAACCCCTCATCTATGATCTTCGAATAGATGGGTGGGAAGCCTTTGCGGACGTAATAGATATTGTCCCATGTCGTGCAGGGGTACGTCACGCTGTAGGTGTGGTCAATCCCGATCAGACTGTCCGGCAGTCCAAAATAAGTGTACTTCTCCTGTCCGGTGACGGCCACATTGCCTCCTGTCGGATCATCATAGGTCACATCAACGTGGCACCATTCCCTGCCCAGTTTTACAACGTTCCATTCATGGTTCCCGCCCTTTGTGATGCCTGTCTGGCAATAGTTCGGGATCCCGAATTCATTGAGCAGCATCTGATAGGCCTGGCTGTAGCTTTCGCATACCCCGTAACCTTTGATCAGCACACCTTCCGGCCCGTGCTCTGAATATGTCATATCATAATAAGCATGATGCGTCAGCCAGTCATGGAGCCATAGCGCGATTTCATAGTCTGCTGATGCGCCGGACTGCCTGCATAACTGAGCGATCTCTTTGACTTTCTTGCCTATGTCATCAGACTGGCCCGTCACATCAATAAAAAAGAAGACATTATCACTCTGTTTGTCCTTCACATAGCTGGCACAGATCAGATAGGATTTTACAGATGTGAACGTGTACTGGAAAGAACTGTCCGCATTAAGGGTGATATTCTTTCCATTGCGCAGACTGTAGGCCCCGGGTTCACTGTCTATGGGGTACGCTTCAAACAGTGTGACCTGCTGCACCTTTTCTGCGTTGAGCACCTTGTAGGCATATGTCCCTCCGACCATCGGATTCATAGAACCTGTGATTACAGGCTCTTTATTGGTACTGGCAGCACGATGGACATCCTGACGGTACACGATCTCTTCAGCATTTGCGCATGTGACCAGCATCAGTATACACATCAGGATGAGAACAATTGGTTTTTCCATCGTTGCACCTCTTTCTCTTGTCGTACAACCGATTATATCATAAACGGGCAGCTTTTCGGACAAATCCGGCAAAAAAAGACAAGAATTGCACAGTCTGCCGCTGTCGCAGAACAGCCAATGGGCCGCTTTGGATCCCGTCTTCCCTGTTCATAGAAGGGCTCAGAGCAGATAATCCAGCCATAAAGTGACTGGCAGACGGTGAAAGGTGCACCCTGATGGAATCCCGGATAGCTTTTCCTCTGCTCCATGAAAAAAATCCCCGGGGCAGATCCTCCTGGGGATTATCGCTTTTTCTGTATGGTACATCTGTGTACCCAGGCTGATTGATTTTCGTTCTTCCAAAGCGCTGCGCTTCATGGTATAGTGGACCAGGGGATAAAGAACGTGCAGAATCCTGTTTCCCCGGCCATCACGCATTACACTCACGTCCTGCATCCAGTCCCATGGCGGGAAAGAATGGAGCGGGCTGTGAACACAGGCCAGTGCCTCTGCACTTTTCCTGTTCCTCATTCCCAACGCTCCCCCTGTGCCGCCTGATGCGGGCAGTCAGAAACGGAAACTATGCTGCGAAGTGCCGGGCCACCTGCTGTTTCTTAAGACAGGATTTGCTCTCCCTGAGCAGCCGGGCACCGCAGGACAGACGAAGCATCCCATATCCAACGATTCATGATCTGAACAAAAGGAGACATGCACATGGAATTGATTCAGAGCTTTTCAGTGGACCATACCCGGATTGTACCCGGTATTTTCACCAGCAGAGTGGACCATCTGGGCAGCTTCTCAGTAACAACCTATGACGTAAGGCTCAAAAGGCCCAACCGGGAGCCTGTCATTGATGTGGCTGCCATGCATTCACTTGAACACCTCATTGCAACCTTTCTGCGCAACGAACCTGACTGGAAGGATGAAGTAATTTACTGGGGACCGATGGGGTGCCTTACAGGCTTCTATCTCATCCTCAAGGGAAATCGTGCCTCAAGTGAAATTTATGACCTCCTGCTGAATGCTTTCAGGTCCGTTGAAGATGCGCATGAAGTGCCGGGCACCGCACCTGCCAACTGCGGGCACTATCTGATGCACAACCTTGAAATGGCCAAATGGTACGCAAGAGAATTTGTCAGCTATCTCGAGGACAACGCCGGCAACAGCGCGATCTTTGAATATCCCGGGGCCGACCGGCCCATGACCGGGGACGGAAAGCATTTCTACGACTCGTAATATGCCCGTACAGCCTGTTACCCTAAGCGGGACAGATTTCTTCTGAATTTTATGTTTTCAGCGCTCTTCTCACGGAGAGCGCTTTTCCTTTTTCCGGGACGTGAAATTGTCCGGCTCCTGGTCCTTTCAAAGGAACAAGTCGATTATGCCCCGTCCGGCAGGAAGAGCCATGGATTACCCATAGGGCCATCCTTTTTCTCTGTAAGCTGCATGGCACGTCCTGCCTGGGCTTTGTGACCCGCTGCTGTCCACATCCATTCTGAAAGGGTATGCAAAAAAACTGTCAGCATACAGCAGGGGTCAGCAAAAGGGACCATTATATGTAGATGGATGTGTGATACTGTTATTTAATGATCCCCTTTGCTGTTTTAATTGTATAATCGGTTATATTTATTGTCAAGTAACTAAGGAAATGTTTACTTGGTATTTCAGCATTTGTCAAATCTTGCACAATTACACAAACTAATTCGGAGTACGTTTCCAGGCAGCAGTTTCATCTGCCGTGATGAAAGCAGGGCTCAGGCAGCGGCTTTGGGTTTTGCAACGTGAACCGGGATCTTTGCACGATGCATAAGCAGGCTGAAACTGACCGTCTGTCGTTTTCCCGCTTACCTCTGCCTGGTATTTCCCCTGAAAAAAAAAACATTTGATTTTCTGCCATCTCTTCTTTTTTTCCGTATAAAGAGATGTAAACATTTGATTCTGCTGGATTCCTGATGAAATATGCTGTATAATCAAGATAAGGAGGTGAACAGAATGGCACGTGTCGAATTGAATGATATGGAAATGGAGAATGTCGTAGGCGGAGCTTTCCACTACAACACCCACACATCTGCAGATGGTGATGAATACATGACCTGCAGGGTCGATGGCGCAGGCACCTACTACTGCACGGAAAACGCAAAGCGCAAGATTTCCATTTACATCGTGAGCAATCCCAACTGCACACTCAATGATGTAATCAACTATGCGCTGAGCAATGGATACTTCAGGAATATGTAAGCTTTCTGTTCCAGCACAATGAATCATCAGAAATTCTGTTTCAGTGAAGCGTGTTTACCAGGTTCCGAAATAGTGTGTGAAACGCAGTCCTTTCCTTGAAGAGGGCTGCTTTTTTATGTAAATGCCCGGACGTGAAAACAGAGAGTCCGGGAACAGTTCTTTATGCTTTCTCCCGATGTGAAAAAGACACAGTCTGTTGTTTCATCATCCATCTTCAGCCCTTGTGCTGCGCCGTCTGTGCATGACGGAAGATACCCCTGCCAACTTCGCTGCTCTTCAGCGTGAATACACAGTCCGGTCCTGCTGAAAAGTATACTTCAGCATGTCAGAACAGTGCACCGGGAAACCCGCAGGCAAAGTAAAAGTCCGGCGAAGCGTTAACTCCGTCGGACTCATCCATATAAAAATGAGAATCACAGCTTTTTGATCAACGCAGATTTCTGGAAGAAAGCGATGCCGTAGCATAAAACTGTTTCATAGCCGGTGTCAAGGTTCACAGCGTATTCGCTATCTACGATTTGCTTCAAAGCCTCGTCACAGGATTTCTCCATGTTCGCCTTGCTGTCAGACTTTTTCATCTCAATGACCATAGCGCGCCGGTTATCTTCATCGAACAGCTGCAAGTCTGGTCTGCCAAGTCCCTGCTCCTTATTGGACTTTGTCTCATAGCCCCGATCCACAAACAGACCGGCTATGAAGGCATGATAATAATCCTCGTGGTAGTCCATGTAACTGATGGTCTTCCATAGCAGATCCGACATCAAAGCGGAAGCGCTTTCAGCGTTTCCCGACCACAGGGCCTGCATCATGGCTTCCTGTTTTGCTGTGTCCAGTTTCTCCCTGAACCATACTGCTACCGTGTCCTGGAATATACCAGCGATTTCTGCGTTGGGGATTTTTAAGGCTATCGTGTTCCCTCTCACTGCCCGATCAGCTTTTGTCAGATAGCCGGTCATCACGAGCACACTCCACAGGTTCTGTTCCGATTCATGCAGCACGTCGTAAGTCAGTTCATCGGATATCGTCTCCGTGATGATTGAGCCGTTCATCAATGTCTCAAATTTCCCCGAGACTTTGAAGCGGCCTACAAACTCTTTGATCACGCCATTGCTGCTGGTATTTCGCCAATAATTTTTCGGTTCGGCATCTTCGCGGCGTAAAAGAGCAGCCAAATAGTTGACTACATCCCATGGGCAATAGACGGAAGTGTTACCGAACACATAGCCGTCATACCATTCACGAATGAGATCGGCTTTATCCGTGCAGCCAGCCTCCGCAAGCAACTGATTGACTTCACTCTGTGTAAATCCATAGTATTCAGAAAAGTCTTCATCCAGTACAGAGTAGGACATGAAATTGTTTGTACCAGTGAAAATGCTTTCCTTGGCAATACGCAGACATCCCGTTATCACGGCAAACTTCAGATATTCGTTGGTCTTCAGCGCGATGCTCAGCATACCTTTGATTACATCAAGCATCTGTACATAATAGCGGTTCTGCACCGTGTTCTTCTCACTTGCTTTTGCCAATGGAACATCGTATTCATCAATGAGCAGAATCACAGGTTTGCCATAGACCGCATTCATCATACGCATAATGGTCTTTAGCGCATTTTGGACATCTGCATCAGATGCCCTCTGATACATCAGCCGTTCAAAGATTTCCGCATCAGCCCCGTTAACGCCATCGCAAGAAGGCAGTCTTTCCAGCTTTTTGCATAAATCGGCTAAGACAACGCAAAGCTTTGCATATGCTTTTTCAAAGTCCAGCCCATCCACATCTTTAAATGAAATGAACAGCACGGGATACCGGTTCATCCAGGACACACAGAATTCCTCATGCTTTGCGATGTCAAGCCCATCAAACAAAGCCTTGCTGTCACGATTTATGTCGAAGAAACTTTCCATCATGCTCAGATTGAGCGTTTTACCGAACCTGCGGGGCCGGGTAAACAGAGTCACCTTATGATCCGTTCTGCCAATAAGATCATACAGTAGTTCCGTCTTATCTACATAGTAGAGGCCGGCTTTCCTGATTTCATCAAAGCTCTCATCTCCAACGGCGATTCTGACTGCCATTTTCCAGGCCTCCCTTCCAAGTGGACTTCTCTCTGGAATCGTTGGTTTGCTTGCAGATGGATACAAAATACAATGATAAGAAAGTGTAGCAATTTCGCTGCGTGTATTCAAGGTGTCAATCCTGTTATCCTGATGAAATAGCGTCAGGATTTTGTGGGTAAGAGCCCGATATCGGCAGTGAAAGCAGAATCGTTCTGTTTCAAAACCGGTGTCCCGTAACTCATTTCAGGATGCGTCTTGTCCGTTCCGTACAAGTGACGCATTTTGCCCGATTGATCAGCCAACCGTTCTGGGGACTTCGGCCCATCTGACACAACCACATACCCAGCAAAGTTGTGGTATACCGTCCGCCAACCTTAACGGTCAGCATCTGCTCAATATGCCTGTCGTCCACAGGAAGAGGGGCCGGAGAGATCAGTATCAGTCCCGCCACAATACCTATTGTATCGCGCATGTGCCGTCAGTCAAGCTCTCACTGTAGCTTTTAAAACTCCGAAAGATCCTGGGATATCAGTTTTAACTGAGCTTTTTCCTTGCCGCCATCCCCTTGGTTCATCATCCATCTCCGGTCCTAGCACTGTGCCATCTCGGCATGAGGAAAGATAGCCCCTGCTACCTGAACATGATTTTCTACAAAACCTTCGCCAGCCTCCTGGTGTTCCTTTCGCTGATCTTGCACTGCATATCCACGCGTGCAATGCATGGTGCATGGTCCGCGTCTGACTAGATGAACGGATCTCCTGGATCTTCTCTCTCCTGTTCTTTACTTTGTGGTCTTTGTCTTGCATCTGTGGATTTTTATGCTATAATCCTATCACATCTGGTATAAGCAAGGAGACGACTTATGATTCTGGACCTGCATACAAGCAAACCGCTGTCCCCGCTCCCTGAGATCGGTGAAGTGATCACACGGTACCGTAGTATCCGTGGGATCAGGCAAAAAGACCTTGCGTCCGCACTGGGCATATCCGGCAAAGTGCTGTCATCATGGGAAACCGGGCGTACCAGGCCCGACATCAGCATGGCCCCGCAAATCTGTCATGCACTGGGCATCAGCCTTGCTGAACTGTACGGCACAGACGATCCTGTGCCCGGGCTGACAGGCCATGAGGAGACCCTTCTGAAGGATTACCGCACGCTGCCTGACAACATGAAGCATTACGTGGGAAAAATGATCCATGAGCTTGTCATCGTCAGTGAGGACCAGCACAGGCCCAGGCGCATCCCTCTCCTTTATTTTGAGCACGGGCTTGCTGCAGGTGTAGACGCCGGAACAGATTTTCAGCAGAAAGGTTCCACGGTATGGGTTGAGGAAACACCCGAAACCAGAATGGCCGACTACATCTTCCCAGTAAACGGAGACAGCATGGAACCGGATTATCATGAAGGCGACCTGGTCCTGGTCAGAAAACAGTCGACAAAAATGGATTATGGCAAAGTGGGTGCTTTTACTGTTGGAAATGAGCAGTACATCAAATTGTTTGAACCAGATGGCTTGCATTCGCTCAACCCCGCCTTCAGGACGCTCACCTTTGGGCCGGATGAGAACGTTTACCTGATCGGAGAGGTGATAGGAACAATTTCCCCCGAGGACATTGTCACGCTGGACCAAATGTAGAAAAAAATGGGAATCCTTTCCGGGTTCTATCCACCATAGAGGCAAAGAATCACTGCGATTTGCAGTGGTTCTTATACTTAAACGATTCAGTTTCCTATGGCCTGTACCTTCACTTGATGATTCACTTTTCTGCCAGTCTCACCCACATGCCTCGCAAATACTGTACTTGCCTGTTTATCTCAGCTGTCTGATCGACCATACCCGTCCGCGCTTTGTTCTCTCCCGCTGACTCATCCGGAAATTCCCGTTCTCTGCCTGGGCACCGGATATGATGCGGCACAACTCTCCCTTGCCTGTCATATACGTCCCGAACCATCCTTTTGTCCTGTTTGCAGGGCAGTAAGGGGACCTGTCAGAAAATGGTCCGGGACATGCTCGGCAACACGCAATCAGGAGCCTGGTTTCATCGGCAGGATTTACCCTGAACCGGTTCGTTCTGAACATCTCCATAGCGGAAAAATAGTCTCATAAGGTCAACTTCCAAAAAACATTGTCATCACAGTTGGCTGCCCTTACTTCTCATCTCTGGGACTGTCATCTATTTCTGTTTCAAAGATTTCAAAATAGGGGTCCCAGTCATTATCCGGCATATAGTATTCCAGGCTGGGATAATTGCCATCATGCTCCTCCAGATAGAAATTTAAATAGGTTTCTGCATCCATCCCTTTGGGCGGTGTCAAACTAATCTTCTCAATGGTGTATATGCCCGGTGTCTCCGCTTTAAGCGACTTGTACATCTTTTCTGCTTCTGCTTTTCGTGTTGTGCAGAAAAGTGTTTCCACAAACATCGTGGAGTCTTCTTCTGTGTTCCGCTCAACCGCATAGATCATATAAAACGCCTCCTTGTCTAGAAGTTTCATTCCAGATCGTTTTTCTTGGCCATCCGACTTTTACCTTCCTGTTACATTCTGCATCTGCATCGTGAAAACCTTCAACCATGATAAATTTCTAAAGACCAGGCATATATTACTTTTTGACAAAAACATGGGACATTTGCAATGATCAGAATGACATTACGCCTGTCCCATGTTTTATTATGTGAAAATATCTTTTGCCTGCAGAAACGATGTGATTTATAACACCGTTCTACTTTTTCAGAGAATGGAGGCTAAAAGAGCGTCTGATTCTCATAGAGACCAGTCTCTCTTTTCCTCAGACTGTTTAATTCAATCTACGTTTCCTCCACATCAGTACTGCCGCTCCAATGAGCAGAATGCTTCCGAGGATCGTGAAGAGCCGTGTGCCTGGGCCGCCGGTGGCGGGTAATTCAACACCCGGAGTGTTATCTACATTGAAGGTATACATTACATTGTTGTCCTGGGTCTGAACAGAAATCGGTGTTGCCGATTCCGGATCGGTAAACGCAGTAAATATATTGGAAGTTTCTCCACTGACAACAATCTTAACCTTATAAGGCAGCATGTTATAACCGTCAGGAGCCTTTGTCTCAACCAGATAGTAAGTACCGTTGGAGAGGCAAATACCATTTAAAAGGTTTCCACTTGTTTTGGTATCAGATATTATTTTATCATACCCTGTAAGAGCAGTTTCACCATCATCACCAGTAAGCTTGAACTCTGCACCAGCCAGGTGATTGTCATTTGTTATATCTTTTTTATTTACTGTCAACTTCGGTATTGTATTCGTCACAGTATCTGTACGGGAGGTTTCCGTAACTACGCCCTGCTGATATGTAACGATATAAGAGTCTTTCATATCCGAACCAAGCTTTGTCGTCTCGCCCGGAACTTCAATCACTCCATTGTCATTGACAGGTGTTACTGTCGTCCCATTGCTGTCGGTGGCAACAACAACCTCCCGAACGACGTAATCGGCAATGTTTCCGATCACACGGTATTCGATACTCAAGTCAGGTGCTGTTAAAGTCTTTACTGAATTTTCCACAAGAACTTCATTCCCGTTATCAAGTTTATATAACGCGAATTGCACCGGTCCGTGTTCAGTAACATAGTCATTCTTCAGCCATCTCTTCTCTATAGTAAGCTTTTTGGCAGACTGGTTTGTTACTGTAACAGTAGCATCAGATCCAGCATCCTTCTTCAGTTTCCCTTCGCAGTGGTTAGAATAGGAATAGCTCCCGATTGTAATCGCACCTGCTTCAGTAGTTGTAACATTCGCATAACCAGTGATAGTAGCGGTTTCTGCAGTTCCAGCATCAACGCCAATGCTCTTGAGCTCATAATCCGATGGAATATTATCCATTCGTTCAGATACCATAAAATCTGTTCCTACAAGCAGGTCAGGAATCAGAACCGTATATCCATCAGGAATACTGCCGATTGTACCCCATTGACCCGAATGATACGCCGTTCTTGTGTTCTCCGTAATTGTGCTGTCCCCGACTGGAAGTCCATTTACGTAAGTGCAGTAATTACCATCGGGATCAAGAACGTAATAGTCCCCATTAGAATAGGGAATCAGTTCATTATTAGGTCCTGTCAGATAAACATAAAACTCAAACTTGTCGCTGTCCCTTTTTACATCACCTTCGACGGTCTTCCTGATTCGCAGGTTTTCAGTCACGCCATGATTGTCATAGGTAACACGGTTCCGATTTTTAACGCTGCTGGTACTGCTTTTTGCGATGCCACCGGATATATTTGATACTTCTCCGTTGATCAGAACACGGTCATAATATTGAGTGTCTATTCCCAGCTCTCTTACATAATATTGCTGTGAATTGTCAGGCACATCGAACACTGCCGCTTCGCCGGGGCGCAGATAAAAAACATCATTATACGTCGTCCCATTGAATACAGCTTCATGTTTATACTCCACAGGCTGACCATTTGATTCATAAACGGCGGAGACAAACCTTGTTTCAATATTTCCGTTGACTCTGATTACCTGAAATGCATATTTATCGTTGGAATACTTTTCGTTTACTGTACCTGAAACCACCTTGTCTACAATGAGTTTCCCCGCATCTTTAATTACAGGAAGATTGAATTTCATATGCAGATTTGACGCCCCGGCGCCTCGCTCCATATAGAACATCTTCATATTGTGCTGGCTGTAATCAGCGAAGGTGTCCCCCTTGAAATATTGGTTTACCCTGCTATTATCCCATGCAGTACCGTCAGGAAAAATACCTGCATTTCTGAAGCATTCTTTAATTGTTGTAGTTGCTGTTCCATTCCCGGTTTCTACCCGAACTGCACCAGTGCTGAAATTGATAGTACCAGAGTGTGCATGATGACAGCCACCAATATCCAGCACTAATACATTGTCTATAAAGATCCATAAGTCATCATCACCATTGAACTCATAGATTACATCTGTTCCATTATTCTTTCCATTCACGGGCTGATAGAAATTCGCTTCCATGGACATTCCAAAGAAGTAATCCACATCTTCCTGTGTGAGAAATAAGG
>CAMNGW010000079.1 GCA_946538615.1 uncultured Clostridia bacterium | reverse complement strand
CGTCCTGAGAACAGCAGACATGCTTGATTTAAAATGTCTGGTTTTTGCCAGAGGGAAAATCCCCGGTGAAGAAATTGTGGAACAAGCCGATGAACAGGGCCTTGTTGTGATTACAACACCGGAGACGGCATTTACAGCATGTGGCCTCTTATACGAAGCTGGATTGCGTGGCGTGCCGATTGAATGGCCAGAGAGTGAGGCACGTTTATGAGCAATACACTTCTCCATACAGAGTACCCGGTGGAGGCAGAAGATTATACATGCGCAGGGGAAGCTTCTGCAGATATTAAGCGGAAGCTTAAACAACTTGGTGTTTCATCCAATGTTTTAAGGCGCGTGGCTGTTGCCAGCTACGAGGTTGAATTAAATCTTGTCATCCATTCTGATGGCGGTGTACTGACATTGGAAGTTACACCTGATACAGTCAAATTAATCAGCAAGGACAGAGGCCCGGGGATTCCTAACCTGGAACTTGCCATGCGGGAAGGCTGGTCGACTGCAAGTGAAACAGCGAGGAGCCTTGGCTTCGGTGCAGGCATGGGACTTCCCAATATGAAGCGCAATGCTGATGATTTTGCCATTGAAAGTACGGTGGGTGAAGGAACAACAATTGAAATGGGCTTTCATCTTGCCTGACAAGGAAGTGCTTATCTTTGGAACAGAATAAAAGATTCCATTCTGTACGGCTGAATAAAGAATTATGCAAGGGATGTACAAACTGTCTCATGCATTGTCCTACAGAGGCGATTCGTGTCCGCAACGGAAGAGCCCATATTCTTGATGAAAGGTGCATTGACTGCGGGGAATGTATCCGGATCTGCGATTATCATGCAAAAGTTGCTGCGATTGATACGCTTGAGGATATAAAGAGCTTCAAATATAAAATTGCCCTTCCCGCGCCAACCCTTTATGGCCAGTTCCGAAACGTACAGGATGTAGGCATCATTCTTACAGCCCTTAAAAGAATTGGCTTTGATGATGTTTTTGAAGTGGCCCGTGGGGCTGACGTGGTTGCCAGGGCAATAGCAGAGAAAATGCGGGAGCCCATGCTGCCAAGACCTATGATTTCATCGGCCTGTCCTGCTGTAGTAAGGCTTATTCAGGTACGATTCCCGGATCTTCTGCCAAACATTGTGGATATCCGCCAGCCCATGGAGGTAGCAGCTCAGATTGCCCGCGCGGAATTTTGCAAGGCGCATAACTGCCAGCCGGATGAAGTTGGTATCTTTTTCATTACACCTTGTCCTGCTAAAATGACAGCCATTCATTCACCGCTTGGGCAGGAAAAATCAGCTGTGGACGGGGCAATTTCCATGATGGAAATATATGGCCATCTCAGACCGCTGATCTCAAAAATCAAGAGTGAAGAAAAAATGGACAATACATCCACAAGCTATGGCATAGGCTGGGCCACATCGAGTGGAGAAACAAAAAGCATTTTCCAGGAGAACGCCCTGAACGTGGATGGGATTCAGAACGTCATCCGGGTTTTGGAGGAAATTGAGAATAATAAACTGAATGACCTTGCTTTTTTCGAGGGAAATGCCTGTACGGGCGGATGTGTTGGTGGACCGCTGACATTTGAAAATAATTATGTGGCAAAGAACACAATCCGGAAGCTGGTAGCGAATTACAAGGCCAAGAATCCGGAGACACCGCAGCAGCGCGTGCCTGTTTCAATGATGAATAAATATGCGATGCGCCTGGATGTTCCTCTTGAAGAAAACAATGCCATGAGCCTTGATGAAAATATATCTGTAGCGATGGAGAAACTGAACCGCCTGAATGCAATTATTGAAACGCTTCCAGGATATGACTGCGGAAGCTGCGGGTCTCCGACATGCCGCTCTTTTGCGGAGGATATTGTTCTTGGCTATGCCAATGAGATGGAATGCATCCATAAACTGCGGGATAAATTACAGGCCATGGCAGAGCAGATGGTGGAAGTTGCACAGATCCGCAGATAAAGCAGAATGTTAATCTGGATAGTTTGAAAGGAAGAGAATTGTGACAATAAAAGAGCTTATTCCTCTCATTGAGGCTGTAAACAAAACACCTGGTGCTGATCTGGAAAAAGAAGTTCAGTGCGGGTACACATGTGATCTGCTCAGCTGGGTCATGGGACATGGGCAGGAAGGTATGGCATGGGTGACAGTACAGACGCATATGAATGTAATCGCTGTGGCTTTGCTCAGTGATATGGCATGTGTGATTATGCCAGAAGATATAGAAATGGAGCAGGAGAGTCTGGATAAGGCTCAGAACGAGGGTATGTGTGTTCTTCAGACAAGTCTGAGCGGATATGAAATTTGTGGACGGATGCACGAAGCTGGTATTCCTGATAAAGATTGACCGCTTCAGACATGAGGAAATGAGAAAATGGAATACTTTGCAGATCTGCATATTCACAGCTGCCTGTCGCCGTGCGGTGATGATGATATGACACCGTGCAACATCTGTGGCATGGCGAAGATCAAAGGTCTGGACATCATAGCCATTACAGACCATAACACATGTAGAAATTTGCCTGCTGCAAAGGAACTTTGTGAGGCTTATGGCCTTCTTCTGGTGCCTGGCATGGAGATCACGACAAAGGAAGAGGTTCATCTTTTGGGCTATTTTCCGGATGTCGATACCGCACTGGCTTTTTCAGATTTGATCCGGTCCCATCTGCCCAAAGCAAAGAACAAACCCAAATTTTTTGGCAACCAGCGTGTTATGAACAGTGATGATGAACAAATTGATGAAGAAGATGCCCTTCTCATTGGTGCTACGGATTTGAATCTCGCTGAAGCAACGCGACAGGTTCTTGCTTATCAGGGTGTGCCTGTGCCAGCACATATCAACCGTGGGTCCCACGGGCTTCTGGTGAATCTGGGCATGATGCCAACAGAACCAGAGTATACAACTGTTGAAATATGGAAGCATTTACCGTGTGATCCATCGGTTCTGACAGGAAAACATGTTCTGTATTCTTCTGATGCGCACTACTTGGGTGACATTCAGGAAAAAGAATCGGCTCTGAAGCTGAAACATGCGAGCGTGGATGAGCTTTTTGCGTGGATGCGCTCCACAAAAAAAGAATGATGACAGATTGTGTTGGAAAAAATCATACAGCTGTTTACCGGATAAAACAACATTTGAAGATTGTTATAAAAATGTCAATCGAGTATCGCTTTTCTATATAAAACGTGATATAATTAAATATCATATGACTGTGAGTCACATGATAACTATCGAAGGAGGTTTTCCGATCATGCCGGACAACAAAGAGAAGTTCGAGCAATTGAATCAGGTGATTGAAGAGCTCAAAGATCAGCCCGGTGCACTTATGCCTGTTCTGCAGCGTGCACAGGGGATTTTCGGCTGCGTTTCCCTGGATGTGCAGAAAGCGATCGCAGAAGGCCTGGGCGTGACATTGAGTGAAGTGTATGGCGTTGCCACTTTCTACTCTCAGTTCAAGCTCAAGCCCGCAGGAAAATATGTGATCTCTGTCTGCCTGGGCACTGCATGCTATGTCAAGGGCTCTCAAAAGGTTCTGGAGCGTCTGAGTGAAGAACTGAAGATCCCTGTTGGCGACACGACAGACGATGGCTTGTTTACCCTTGCAGCTACCCGTTGCCTGGGTGCTTGTGGCCTTGCGCCTGTTATGACAGTTAACGATGAAGTCTATGGCCGGTTGACGCCTGACGACATCCCTGGCATTATCGCCAAGTACAAGGGGTAATCCTTTATGCGAGACCTGTCTTTGCATTTGCTGGATCTGGCAGAAAACAGTGTCAGGGCAGAAGCCAGCCTGATTACCATTGGTGTGCATGTTGACGACAAAAAGTGGATCACATTGACCATTCTGGATGACGGCTGTGGCATGGACCCGGAGCTTCTTGAAAGAGTTATGAGCCCTTTTGGCACAACCCGGAGCACACGTAAAGTGGGTTTGGGCATACCGCTTATGGCACAAAACGCCAGGCTGACGGGCGGCGATTTGACCCTGGAGAGTAAGCCCGGAGAGGGGACAAAGCTTACAGCCACCCTGGATGGGAACAGTATTGACTGCTTACCGCTCGGTGACCTCGCAGGAACAATTGTAACCTTAGTATCAGCAAACCCTGATAAGCCGGACTTTTTACTTGAATGCGCTTCACCAAAAGGAAGTATGTCTTTTGATACCCGCGAGATAAGACAGGTCCTTGGGGACGTCAAACTGAATGAACCTGAGATTTCGGTGTGGATCCTGGAATCCATCCGAGAAGAGTTACAACCTATCTTTGGAGGTGTGATCTTATGAAATCAATGGCCGAACTCGAAGCAATCCGCCAAAGGACGCTTCAGCGTATCAACCTTCGCAGAGAAGATGAAGATAAGAATGTGCGTGTTGTGATCGGCATGGCAACATGTGGTATTGCAGCAGGTGCACGTCCTGTCATGATGAAATTCATGGACGAGATTAATACCCGTGGATTGAGCGAAGTCACTGTCAGCCAGACGGGCTGCATTGGTATGTGCCGTCTTGAACCGATGGTAGATGTCTATATGCCTGGTCAGGAAAAGGTGACTTATGTCCACATGACGCCTGAAAAGGTTGGCCGTGTTGTTGCTGAACACATTGTGAACGGAAGACCTGTTACGGAATATACCATCGGCGCAGCCGAGGATAAATAAGCGACCGGTTTAGGAGGATTAGCCCATGGAAATCTATCGCGCGCACGTGCTCTGCTGCGGCGGCACCGGCTGTACATCGTCCGGATCGGCGCAGATCATTGAGCGTTTTGAACAAAAAATTAAAGAGAATGGGCTTGACAAGGAAGTCAAGGTCATTCGCACCGGTTGCTTTGGCCTTTGCGAAGCAGGCCCGGTAGTTATTATCTACCCCGAAGGCACTTTCTATTCCCGCGTAAAAGTAGACGACGTGGATGAGATTGTTTCTGAGCATTTACTCAAAGGACGTCCCGTTCAGCACCTCGTTTACAAGGACCACGCGACGCTTGAGCAGGATGCAAGCAAATCTCTTGATGAGATTGAATTTTACAAGCATCAGAAGAGAATTGCCCTGCGCAACTGCGGTGTCATTGATCCTGAGAATATCGATGAGTACCTTGCTTTTGATGGCTATAAGGCACTTGAGAAAGCTTTGACATCCATGACCCGGGAGCAGGTGATCGAAGAGATCCTGAAATCCGGTTTGCGCGGCAGAGGCGGCGGCGGATTCCCCACTGGTATGAAATGGAAGTTTGCAGCAGCTTCCCCGGGACCTGTAAAGTATGTTGCCTGTAATGCTGACGAGGGTGACCCTGGTGCATTCATGGACCGTTCGGTGCTTGAAGGTGACCCACACAGTGTTTTGGAAGCCATGGCGATCGCAGGATATGCCATCGGGGCCAGCGAAGGATATATCTATGTCCGTGCTGAATATCCGATCGCTGTTAAGCGCCTTGAGATTGCAATCGGTCAGGCCCGTGATTATGGTCTTCTTGGAGAACATATTTTTGGTACCGATTTCAGTTTTGATATTCACATCCGTCTTGGCGCCGGTGCCTTTGTTTGCGGCGAAGAAACAGCTCTGATGCGTTCTATTGAAGGCAAGCGCGGTGAGCCGATTCCGCGTCCTCCCTTCCCTGCAGTCAAAGGCTTGTTTGCGAAGCCTACCATGCTCAATAACGTTGAGACTTATGCCAATGTAGCACAGATTATTCTCAATGGTGCTGACTGGTTTGCCAGCATGGGCACTGAAAAGAGCAAGGGAACCAAGGTTTTTGCTCTTGGCGGTAAAATTAACAACACAGGTCTTGTCGAAGTTCCTATGGGCACTACGCTGCGCACAATCATTTATGATATTGGCGGCGGCATTCCTAACGGCAAGAAGTTTAAAGCTGTACAGACCGGTGGTCCTTCCGGCGGATGTCTGCCTGAAGAACTGCTCGATACGCCTGTCGATTATGACAACCTGATCGCTGCAGGGTCCATGATGGGTTCCGGTGGTATGATTGTCATGGATGAAGACAACTGTATGGTTGATATCGCACGCTTCTTCCTTGAATTCACTGTTGATGAGAGCTGCGGCAAGTGTACACCTTGCCGTGTAGGTACTAGAAGGATGCTCGAAATCCTCAACCGCATTGTTGAGGGCAAGGGTGAAATGGAGGACATTGACAAACTTGAAGAACTTGCCAAGGGAATTAAAGCAACAGCGCTTTGCGGTCTTGGTCAGACAGCCCCCAACCCTGTTCTTTCCACTTTGAAGTTCTTCCGCAATGAATATGTGGCACATATCCGTGACCATGTATGTCCTGCTCATCACTGCAAGGCATTGCTCAAGTATGTCATTGATCCTGAGAAGTGCCGTGGATGTACAGCCTGCGCTCGCGTTTGCCCTGGCAATGCAATCGAAGGCAAAGTTAAAGAAGCTCATAAGATTGATCCGCAGAAGTGCCTGAAGTGCGGCGCATGCATGGAGAAGTGCCGTTTCGGCGCGATTTCCCGTCAGTAATAGGAGGACAGCTGTATGGATAACATGATCAATTTGACAATTGACGGCGTGCAGGTGTCCGTGCCCGCCGGCAGCACCGTTCTGGAAGCTGCCCGACAGGCCAACATTCACATCCCCACGCTGTGCTATCTCAAGGATGTGAACCAGATCGGCGCATGCCGTGTATGTGTGGTTGACGTTGGGGCCCGTGCGCTGCAGGCCGCTTGCGTGTACCCTGTCAGTGAGGGTATGGTCGTCAAAACGAATACCCCTGCAGTACGCAAAGCCAGAAAAACGGTTGTCGAACTTCTTCTGAGCGTTCATGACCGTAAGTGCCTGAGCTGTACCCGTAACAACAATTGCGAACTGCAGGATCTTTGCCGCGATCTTGGGATCGAGGATGACAATCGTTTTGCTGGTGCTGTCAACCATTATGATGTGGATGATGCATCTCCTTCTATTGTTCGCGATAACAATAAGTGCGTACTCTGCCGCCGCTGTGTGGCAGCTTGCCACAACCTGCAGAACGTAGGTGTGATTGGACCTGTTCGCCGTGGTTTCGCTACGGCAATCGAAAGCCCCTGGAAGCTTAAGCTTGCTCAGACTTCCTGTGTCGGCTGCGGCCAGTGCATCGTAGCCTGCCCTGTGGGTGCTCTGAAAGAAAAAGATTCTATCAAAGCTGTTGACGCGCTTCTGGAAGGTCCCAAGCATGTTGTTGTTCAGCCCGCCCCGGCGGTACGTGCAGCACTTGGCGAAGAATTTGGACTGCCTATGGGCACCCCTGTGACCGGAAAGATGGTTGCAGCGCTGCGCCGCCTCGGTTTTGATAAAGTCTTCGATGTCGATTTTGGTGCAGACCTCACGATTCTTGAGGAAGGTACAGAGCTGGTTCAGAGACTGACGAACGGCGGTGTACTGCCGATGATTACCAGCTGCTCTCCTGGCTGGGTCAAGTATTGCGAGACTTACAATTCAGATTTCATCCCGAATCTGTCCAGCTGCAAGAGTCCCCATGAGATGCTTGGCGCTGTGATCAAGAGCTATTATGCTGAAAAAGCTGGTTTGGATCCCCATGATCTGGCCGTGGTCTCTATCATGCCTTGCACAGCCAAAAAGGGAGAAGCCAAACGTCCTGAATTGAGCAATGGCGATTTGGCTGATGTGGATGAAGTCCTCACCACACGTGAGCTCGCCCGTATGATCCGCCGCGCAGGTATTGATTTTGCTAATCTTCCCGATGAAGATTTTGACAGCCTGCTTGGCGAGAGCACAGGTGCTGGCGTTATTTTCGGCGCTACCGGCGGTGTTATGGAAGCTGCATTGCGCTTTGCTTATGAGGTTGTGACAGGCAAGGAACTCAAAGAAGTGGAATTCCATGCTGTACGCGGTCTGCAGGGTGTTAAGGAAGCTGAAATTGACCTTGACGGCAAGAAGCTGAATGTCGCTGTTGCGCACGGAACAGGCAATGCTCAGAAATTGCTTGACAGCGTCCGCAATGGTGAAAAGAAGTATGAATTTATTGAAGTCATGTGCTGCCCCGGTGGCTGCGTAACAGGTGGCGGACAGCCCATTGTGAAGAGTGACATCCGTGCTACCGTTAATGTATCTGCAGTCCGTGCAAAAGCGCTTTATACCGAGGATGAAGGCAAAGCACGCCGTAAGAGCCAGGATAATGAAGAACTGAAAGTTCTCTACAAAGAATATCTTGGAGAAATTGGCGGAGAAAAGGCTCACCATCTCCTCCATACTCATTATGTGGCTCGCGACAAGTACGAGAACATGTAATCTCAAATCATAATATAAACGGTTCTGAATTTGTTTCCGGTCAGGGGAGAAGTTCAGACAAAGTGTCCATAAAAATGGGAGATTCGGAAAGCAAACCGAATCTCCCTTTTTTTATAATATCAGGGCAGGAAAACATGAAAAGCCTTCAGAAACGCTATTCACTTGAACCGGAGCGTGTGCAGTCATCTTTACAGTCCATGTTGGCATTCCTGTCCATTCATGCACAAATGTCCGGATATGATGTGATATTCAGAACTGTCCATGGATCCAGTCTTCTCTGATAAAGCCTGAATATGTGAAAACACGCACTTTTGCAGTCCCGGACGATAGGTCCCTTTGACGACTTAATCAGGATCATATGGACAAAATATAGAATTGCTATTCACTGCGTGTAAGATCTTTCACCCATTTGTATTTCCGGAAATGCAGGAAGACCCATGGAAGCTTGCCTACTTCATCAAGACAGGTGCAGGCGTAGACAAGCCATACAGGCCAGTGGAATATGAAGGTACCAAGAGCAGCTAAGGGTAGAGCCAGGCCCCACATGACTACGGCAAGTGAATACACATCAAAGAGAGTATCTCCGCCCGCAACGAAAATCCCATTGATAATGATCGTATTGATGACGCGACCGATTGTATAAAAGGACATGACGAGCATCATGCCGCGAAGATAATCCAATGCCTGATCGTTCATACGTACAATCAGGAGAATAAGGGGCGTAAGCCCGAGCATCAGAAGAGAAGTGAATATACCCACGGGAACAGAGATCCAGGCAAGGCGTATCCCGTAAAGTCTTCCCTTTTTCAGGTCACCAGCACCCAGGGCATTGCCCACCAGAATACCGCCGCCGCTGGCCAGACCATTACATAAACTGCAAACCATTTCAATGACGGAAGAAGCAATGGAGTTGGCTGCAGGTGCATCCTGGTCAATGTGGCCCATAAATGCGCTGTAAGCAGTAAAACCAATTCCCCACAAGAGACTGGCTCCGAGCAAAGGGAGCATGCAATGCATGAAATCATTAAGCAGGTTTCTGTTGTTCTGGAGCAGGAGTCTCAGATCAGGCTTTATATAATTTTTACGGAAAGTCAGACCAACTGACCAGAAAAGTTCGATGATACGCGCAATGAGTGTAGCAAGTGCTGCTCCATAAACACCCATTGCCGGAAAGCCAAAAAGTCCAAAGATGAGAACAGCATTTAAAAGGATATTGATAATGACGGCACAGGAACTGATCTTGGCAGAATCTGCGGCATGATCTGTGATTTTGAGGAGTGCAAGATAGCATTGGGAAAAACCTGTAATTAAATACGACCAGGCAGCCAGACGTAAATACTGGGAAGCAATACGGATTAATTCATAATCATTGGTAAAGAAGAGCATCAGAGTATCAGCAAAGAATGCACAGCCGATGAAAAAAAGAAGAGAAACCAGAACAGAAAAACGCAATGCGATAAAAAAAACATGGTTCATGGACTTTATGTCGCGTTTACCCCAGTACTGGGCACCGAGAGCGACTAGTGCAACAACGATGGAAGAAATGACCATATTTTGAATAAACTGAAACTTTGAGGCAAGGGACACGGCAGACATTGCGTTCTGTTCAACCCCTCCGAGCATAAGGGTATCGGCTACAGAAACTGCTGACAGCATCAGAGACTGGGCGGCAATAGGAAGAGCAAGCCGGGCAAGTTGGCGCAGAAAAGATTTGTCGGCAAGAATTTCGCGGAAAACCATGAATGAATGACCTCACTTTACGGAATGGAAATGGACTCAAGAATGAATATGTGATCAGCGCGCAGCCTGATTAAAGAAACTGTATAGCTGCGGCGAGGAACAAGGATAGGCAGAGAGCCAGGAAGAAAATACAGAAAGGTTTTTTCGGTACTGATTGATAAGACAGAGCTTGGCATATTTTCCAGCCTGGTTATTCGTTCTTTCGGGCACTTTTTGGATTTGTCAAAAAGGTTCAGAAAAATGAAAAAGGAACTGCTGAAAGTAGTACGGAAAATATAAATTATCCTTAAAAGACAGGGGTCTTTTGATGGAAAGACCAAGAATGAAAATGAACCATTCATAGTGTCTTGACTGAAAAGAAAACGGGGCAGTACAGATGATGCAAAAAACAAGGAGTTCATGATCATCATGTGCACATTCTTTCCCGATGGCCGGAAAGATCTTCTGGAATGCGTCTGAAAATGAAGAGAATGCCGTGATTCCAAAGTGCGCCATTTTCTGATTCAGTGTTTTAATACAGCCGGTGGGAAAGCACATGGTTATGGAATAAGCATGTCTCAACCGGTTTGCCTGTATGCTGTCATCTGAAAAGAAAAGGCGGAGTACAGGGATCGCGGCGAAGGGCCGCAACAGAAAGAGCATACAAAAAATCACTTGGAAGTGCAAGAACTTTTCACTTGACAAATACCCCACCGGGGTATATCATCACCTCGTGGAGGTGATGCCTGTGTCATGCGAAAAGTGCGAAGAACGAAAAAAACTGCGTTCAGAAGAAGAGTATAAGTCGCTTTCCAACCGGTTGAACCGTATAGCCGGACAGGTCAAAGGGCTTCAGAAAATGCTGCAGGATAATGCATATTGCCCGGACATCTTAATCCAGGTATCTGCTGTTACTTCGGCTCTTAATGCCTTCAGCCGTGAACTTCTTGGAAGCCATATCAGAACATGCGTGACAGAGGATATTCTTTCAGGCAAAAAGGAAGCTGCAGATGATCTGGTAAACGTGCTTCAGAAGATTTTGAAATAAAGGGGATACTATGAGACAATTTAAGGTTACGGGCATGAGTTGTGCAGCTTGTGCAGCGAGAGTGGAAAAAGCGGTAAAAGCCGTGCCAGGGGTTCAGTCCTGTTCAGTCAGTCTGCTGACAAATGCCATGGGTGTGGAAGGCAATGCAGATGCAGATGCAATTATTCAGGCCGTGGAGCATGCCGGTTATGGAGCATCAGAAGCGGGAAAGAAAAATAGCCGTCCTCAACAGGAAAAAGAACTTGAGGATACAGAAACACCAAAGCTTAAACGCAGACTGATTGCATCCCTGTTTTTCCTTCTCCTGCTGATGTATGTATCTATGGGACATATGATGTGGGGATTTCCACTTCCTGGCTGGTTTGAAGGAAATCCGGTTGCGATCGGACTCGTTCAGCTGCTGCTGACTATCATTGTCATGCTGATCAACCATAAATTTTTTGTATCCGGTGTTCAATCTGTACTGCATGGTGCCCCTAATATGGATACATTAGTGGCAATGGGTTCTTCCGCCTCTTTTCTCTGGAGCGTATATGCTTTATTCGCTATGACAGATGCGCAAGTACATGGCGGTTCTGATGCAGCCATGGCATGGATGCATGATTTCTATTTTGAATCAGCCGCAATGATTCTTACGCTCATTACTGTCGGCAAAATGCTTGAGGCAAGAAGCAAGGGAAAAACAACAGATGCGCTGAAGACACTGATGAAACTGGCGCCTCAGACAGCGGTCCTTTTAGACGAAAATGGGGAGAGAACTGTTCCAGTGGAATCTGTTTGCCCCGGACAGGTATTCGTGGTACGTCCAGGAGAGGGCATACCTGTTGACGGGACAATTATTGAAGGAACAAGTGCGGTGAATGAATCTGCTTTGACAGGTGAATCTATCCCAGTGGATAAGTCAATTGGCGATCAGGTCCATGCCGGAACGGTCAATCAGTCTGGACACCTCAAGTGCAGGGCCGAAAGGGTAGGGGAGGATACCGCACTCAGCCAGATTATCCGCATGGTCAGTGATGCTGCAGCCACAAAGGCACCAATCGCCAAGACCGCTGATAAGGTTGCGGCAATCTTTGTCCCGGCAGTCATAGGCATTGCGCTGTTGACACTTGTGATCTGGCTGGCTGTTGGAAAACCTTTTGGATTTGCTTTAGCGCGTGCCATTTCTGTGCTGGTGATTTCTTGCCCGTGTGCCCTGGGACTTGCAACACCTGTTGCGATTATGGTAGGCAATGGTGTGGGTGCACGACGGGGGATCCTTTTTAAAACAGCTATTTCTCTGGAACAGACAGGGCGTGCGGCTACCGTTATTCTTGACAAAACCGGAACGATAACAAAAGGGGAGCCTTCTGTGACAAAGTTGTTTCCAGCGCAAGGGACAGATCCGGAACGGCTGTTGCAGATTGCATTTAATCTTGAAATGTGTTCTGAACATCCACTGGCCAGTGCGGTGGTCCGGTATGCTCAAGAAAAAGGATTAACAGCGGACAGAACAGACAGCTTCACAGCTTTGCCGGGCAACGGTCTGCAAGCTGTTTATAAGGGAAAGGAGATCATCGGGGGAAGTCTGAAGTTTATGCAGCAGCAGCTTCAGGTTCCGGAAGACATTCTGTCAGAATGCGAGTCAGTTTCTCAGAAGGGACAAACGCCGCTGCTGTTTTCTGAAAACGGCAGATTACTCGGAGGAATTGCTGTTGCTGATACGATAAAAGATGAGAGTCCGAAAGCGATTGCAGCTTTGAAAAAAATGGGACTTCGTACAGTCATGCTGACAGGAGATAATCCCAGAACGGCTGATGCAATTGGAAAACTTGCTGGTGTAGATGAAGTGATTGCAGGTGTTCTTCCGGATGGCAAAGAAAATGCAGTTAAGCATTTCCAAAGCAAAGGCGATGTCATCATGGTCGGAGATGGTATCAATGACGCACCTGCACTTACACGTGCTGATATTGGAATGGCAATAGGCGCCGGTACAGACATTGCTATTGATGCTGCTGATATTGTTCTGATGCACTCTTCACTTATGGATGTTCCTGCTGCTATCCGGCTTTCAAGAGCCACCTTAAGAAATATCCGTGAAAATTTATTCTGGGCTTTCATTTATAATATAATAGGGATACCATTGGCTGCGGGGGCACTCATTCCTGTTTTCGGTTGGGAGCTTAACCCAATGTT
>CAMNGW010000078.1 GCA_946538615.1 uncultured Clostridia bacterium | reverse complement strand
ATTATAATTTACAAAGTTATCAAGCTGTACGGCCAGCGTCTGTGCCACGGCCACGCGGTCGCTCTTCTGTCCCGTGATGGCCACCGTATCATCCACAAGCTTATAGAGGCGTTTGCTTTCAAGGTCCATCGCCTCAATCACATCTGGATACAGTTTGGCAATGTTGTAATCCCTGAATCTGTCCGGATTGACGCCCGTCAGAACCAGAATCTTCCTGTAGATCAGGTTGAGACGGTAGATACTGTCCTCAAGCTCTTTGAGAATATTGCCCATTTCGCCAAGCGTAGCCTGCATACGGACAGTATGATCGCCTGCTTTCAGATAGAAGCGGTAAGGTGTTCCTTTCTCATCGGAAAGCGTGAGGAGATCCCAGGACGTGTTATAGTCAAATGAAATCGTTTTTAGGGCGTCGAAAGGGATCTCCCCATCAATGTACACGGACCTGGCAGACACGGCTCCGCGCTGATAAGCCTGCCTGGCTTTGACAGAAATCTCATAATAGCCGTCTTCTGGCACTTCAAAGCGCCACTGGATCCACTGGCCGGCATTGTTCCAGGGATCGCCGCCAATGTAGTTGAGAACGGTATTGTACACCGAATAGGGCTCTGTCGCCGGAGAAGACCGGTCATAGCGTGCATAAAGAGATGGAGAAGACCGCAGGTAGGCACTCTCACCCTGAACAATCTGCACGTACTCTTTTCCGGCTTCAGACATGGCCGCCTGGGGCTGTGAAGAGAGGTAATCAGCATATGTACGTTCACCTGTGGCTGGTATAATATCAATAGCACGCAGAAGCCACGGTTCATTGGCAGCCTTCAGGGTCAGAGTGTTCTCGCCTTCATCAAAATGGAAGCGGTAGGGGTCCACGACATAGCCCATATCGTCTGTACAATAGGCAGACTGCCAGTCATACACTTCAATCTGTGACGGACGCACGTCATTTCCCTGATTATCCTTACGGACCTCACCGGCGTCGGTCCACAGACGGTTGAATGTCAGTGTGCCGGCTCCGGAAAAAGGCAATTCTCCGTTGATATAGAGCTCGCGTTCCATATCAACGCCACGGGATGGAACGGCTTTATAATCCATCCGGATCTGGTACATACCCCCAACAGGGATTTCAACCTTCCATGTCACAGTGGAAGAATCGGGCATGTACAGGATCGTTTCACCGTCCTCCGTACGTGTTTCAGCTTCACCCTCAAACGAGAGAAGATCCACATGCACGTTCTCTTTACCCGCGTCCTCGCCTGCATGCGCAGTGAGGTATCCTGTATAAGTGTCACTGCGCCCAATCCCTGAGACATCCGCGCTCAGGTCCACGCCATCATACTTGGCATGGAAATCCTGCGCACCTCCGCCAAACAGGATCAGAAGCGTAACGATCGCTGCAACACAGGCCACAAATAACAGGATATTGCGCAGCTTTCTCATTTCGCCTCAATCTCCTCTCATAAAAGAAAAATAAAATTACCTTTTTTAAAAAAGGAAAAATTCAATATTCTCTTGCTGATTTATAATCGATTCATCATTCATATCTTAATCGCATCATGCATTCTTGTCAAGAATCCTTCACATTTTTTGTACTGATTGTCCTATATACAGAAACAAATCCCCATTTATCCCGTCTGCACAGGGATACAGCTGTTGTTTTTCCCAAACTGGCATGCTATACTGAGGCATACTGACACAAAGGAAGTGCATATCATGTTACTGAGAAGGCTGCTCCTGATCCCCTTCCTGCTTTTTCTTTGTGGGGGGGCTTTTTCTGAGGGTTCTGCAACTGTACCCGAATTTGGCGATTTCAAAACCTTTGATCTTCCTGAAAACGAGGGCACCCGGTTCGTACAGAATCTGCGTGCCGGCTGGGGCCTTGGCAACACTTTCGACGCACATGCCGATCATTTCAGCGGGAACCCGCTGGACCTTGAAGGGTACTGGTGCAGGGTAAAGACGACCCAGGAAATGATCCGGACACTGCATCAGGCCGGTTTTTCTTCTATCAGAATCCCGGTCAGCTGGCACAACCATGTCAATGAAGCCTTTGAGATTGACAAGGACTGGATGGACCGCATCCAGACAGTTGTCGACTGGTGCATGGAAGAAGGTATGTACGTCATACTCAACACGCACCATGACGAAGGTGATGCTTATTTTTATCCTGACTCCGCCCATCTTGAGTCTTCCAAGCGCTACCTCACAGCCGTATGGTCTCAAATTGCAGAGCGTTTTGCTGATTATGACGAGCACCTGATTTTTGAATCCATGAATGAACCGCGTCCAAAGGGAACGGACGTGGAATGGGTTTTTGATCCTTCCTCTCCTGTCTGTGTCGACTGTGCTGAGACGATCAACCTTCTTAACCAGTGCTTTGTGGACACGGTTCGCGCATCGTCTTCTCAGAACGCAACGCGCTTTCTCCTTGTTCCCGGCTACTGTGCCAGCGCCGACGGTGCGCTTGCAGATGTCTTCCGGCTTCCGGATGACACCATTGAAAACCATATTCTGGTTGAGGTTCATGCATATACCCCTTATGATTTTGCGCTCAACAGAAACGGCACATCCAAATTCTCTGCTGACAAACCCAGCGACCGGTCCTCTGTTGCAGGTTTTATGAACAAGCTTTATGACAAGTTTGTCTCCAACGGGATCCCTGTGGTCATCGACGAATATGGAGCGCTTGACAAACACAATCTTCAGGACCGTGTAGATTTCTTTGCATGGTATGTTGCTAGCGCCACCGCACGTCATATGCCATGCTTTGTCTGGGACAATAATTTTTTCCAGGGCAACGGTGAGTGTTTTGGATTTTTTGACCGTGCCTCGCTTTCCTTCCCTTACCCGGAAATCATAAGTGCAATTATGAAATATGCGATACAGTAATGGATCCGTTACGAAAAGCACAGAATAAAAATGAGGAATCGATCACAATCACTCGGCCGTCTTCTCTTGAATGAAAAATGGGGACCATGCTTTCAAGCACGGTTCCCATTTTTCTATTCAGCTGTCTCAGATATTGCTCCTGTACTCATAGCAGAAACAGGGGCTTTCCTTTCGTGAACTCAGCGGATGCCCAGTTCCGTATCGGTTTCAGAAACCTGTGAATGGTCCTTGATATAATCAATGATTTCGTCAACCTGGCCAAAGGCAAGACCAACATAGCTGTCGGCCGCACCGTAATAAACAGCGATCCTTCCTGTTTCAGGGTCCTGCAGGGTAGCGCATGGGAAGGTCACATTGGGAACAAAGCCGCGTTCTTCATACCATTCCTCTGGGGTCAGGAGCCAGTTTGCACAACGGTATTTCACCCGGCTGGGCTCATCTCTGTCAAGGATTGCACCGCCAATGGAATAGACATATCCATTGCAGGTGCCCGAAACACCGTGATAGAACAGCAGCCATCCTTCACTCGTCTCAATAGGTGCTGCACCACCGCCAATTTTCAGACTTTCCCACCAGTTGCTGCCACGGCTCATGACATGACGGTGCCTTCCCCAATAGACCATGTCAGGACTTTCCGAAAGGAAAATATCTCCAAAAGGTGTATGGCCCGAATCTGACGGTCTGGACAAAAGCATATACTTTCCATTGATCCTGCGCGGGAACAGTACAGCATTGCGGTTAAAAGGAATAAATGGATTTTCCAGGCGGGTAAACGTGACAAAATCTGTGGTCTTTGCCATCCCGATGGAGGCTCCATAAAAATCCTGACACCAGATCACGTAGTAGACATCATCCACTTTGACCAGTCTGGGATCATAGGCATAAACCGGCATAAAAGGCTCGCCTTTTTCATTGACAAAAGGGATGCGGTCCTTATCAAAGCTCCAGTGTATGCCATCATCGCTCCGCCCAAGATAGATGTAAGGGATACCGTTTGTCTGTTCGCCGCGGAAAACGCCAATGAACACATCCTTATAAGGCATGACAGCACTGTTGAAGATACGGGCCCCCCCTTCAAGCGGGTTCCTGCCGATAATCGGATTCTCGCTGTAGCGCCACAAAACATGGTTCGTTTCCCCATCAGGCTTGGGCTGCCAGGGCATTTTACACATTTCAGGAGCTAAAATCTGATACTTTCCCATTTTCTCTTTCCTCTTTTCTTTCTGCGTGACCGCAGTTTTCATCTGCGCTCTTTTTCTTGATCTATTCCCGTTCTATCCACGAGACTGCAAGCAGGCCAGGTCCGACATGGGTTCCGATCACGGCGCCGACCCCCATGACAATCATTTCCGGCAGTCCCTGCTTCTGAGAACGAAAATACTCGGCCAGTCTGACAGCATCTTCATGGCAATCGCAGCCTGCAATCACCATTGGACAGTCAAGACGAGGAGGGTACATCTGAAGCTTCTCCAGGTACCACGCCTTTGCTTTATTGCGTCCATGAATCAGTCCGGCCTGCAGGATCTCTCCTGCTTCAAACTTAAGCATAGGTTTGATAGAAAACGATGTGCCAACCTTGGCCACAAGCGGTGACAGCCTTCCTCCCATGACCAGGTACTTGAGGTCTTCTGCCTGGCCAAAGCATCGCTGATGGTCACGTAAGCTCTGTATCATTTTCCCCAGCTCCCGGGCTGATTTATAAAGCTTCATTTTCTTTGCTGCCATCCGCACCAGGAGCGCCTGCCCTGAGATGGCGATCATACTGTCAAGAATCGTTACCCTTTCAGGATCAGAAAGCATTTTCCGTGCTGTGCAGGCTGACTGGTAGCACCCGGAGAGCCTTGAGGATCCAGAAATATAAAGGACTTCATCCTCCGGGTCCTGCAAAAGTTCCTCGAACTTCTCCTGGAAAAGGGCTGGCGATATACAGCTCGTTTTGGGAAGGACATCCGCTTGTCTGAGCCTGATATAGAATTCTTCTCTGGACAAATCATAGCCTTCCCGGAATTCTCTGTCCCCAAAACGTACAATCAAGGGAACCAAGTGAACCCCGAGGTCTTCCGCCTCCTGAGGGGTCAGATCAGACATGCTGTCTGTGACAAGGTGTATCAAAGCGATATCCTCCATAAAGAACCATCTGTGACAATGAAAACATACCACTGAGCAAAAAAGATGTCAACTGTTTTCTGGTAACGTCTCCCTGCGCAGATCACGTCTCAGCCCCTTCGGGTAATGGTTCTTCATAAGCCCCTGGGTCACTTTGCCAAACCCCAGGACCATGTCCTGAAAAGCTGCCAGCACATAGCCTGAAACTCCCTCAGAAACTGGAAGGGCCTCTCCAAGAAGGTAGCGGTAAGCTTCCTGTTCAGATAAGCTGACGTGCTGGAGCGGTGGAGGGGTTGCACTGACGGCCCACGCATGATCGGGTACAAAGCTGCCCTTACGGACTTCTCCCAGATGGAGTCCCGCTCTGAGTACTTTAATTCCCCTCAGGTCCGGCACGGCCTCCAGGGAAAACCATGTGCTGCCCAGTGCATGGATATGATCCGGGCAATACCCGACAGTCTGTTCAATCAATCGCGGGACATTTTTGTCCGTCTTCTCCGCCTGTGAGACAGGCAGCGGTTTGCAGGCAGACCCTTTTCTCCTGAAACGGGCCACAAACTGCCCTTCTCCATGTATATAGCAGGGCAGGCACAGATAATATCCCCTGCTTCCATCAATGCCTGGCACATCGAAAGGATCCAGTTCAAAATCTGGATGGGACTCAAGAAACGCATCCACATTATCTTCATTTTCCTGTCGGTTCATAGTGCATGTGGCATATACAATTCTCCCGCCTCCACGTACAAGTCCGGCGGCATAACCGAGAATCTCTTTCTGCCGCTGTGCGCACCCCGCAACACCCGTTTGTGTCCATTCATCGCACGCTTCGGGGTGGCGGCGGAACATCCCCTCCCCTGAACAGGGAGCGTCCACCATGACGGCATCAAAAGCCTCCGGATATTTTTCAGACAGTGCTTCAACCGATGAGGATGTCACGATGCAGTTTGTAATGCCCATCCGTTCAACATTGCGGGACAGAATCTGTGCCCTTCTGGGCACCACTTCATTGGCAATCAGGATGCCCTTTCCCTGCATAGCATCCGCAAGCTGCGTTGTCTTGCCTCCCGGCGCAGCACATAAATCAATCACGTTCTCTCCGCTTCTGACATCCAGCACAGAAGCCGGCAGCATAGCGCTTGGTTCCTGAAGGTAGAACATGCCTGCCTCATGGCCTAAAGACAGACCGGCCTTTGAGGAACCGTCCAGCTCATACCCTTCCTTTGCCCACGGAATCTTCTGTCCTACACCTTCCGGATGAATCGCGGATGCCTTAAGACGGCTGAATCGTATGCCCCGGTAAGCCGGCTGACCATAGCATGCAAGAAAAGTATCAAAATCCTCGCCCAGTCTCTCCCTCATAGCTTCCAGAAATGCTTCTGGCACAGTTACTCCTCCTCGCGGTTGCTGCGTTTTCTCCGATGAATCACTTCCTCCGGCTGCTTCCACTGAGGAGGAATGTAGGGAGCAGAAAAAACATCTCTGGCATCTCTTGCCGGCGGTTTATGGGCCAGTTTGTAATTCGTTTTTTCTTCATCTTCCGTGTCTGCCAGAATCAGTCGGATCAAATGTCTGATCCGGCTTTTCTTCATCTTTTCCGGGCTCCGCCTTTTCCTGGCGTACAACGTTGTCTGCTGCGTATCCTCAGATTGTGCCAAGTGGCTTATATACTCAATATCTGTCTGCGGGTCCTGATAAGTCAGTGACTTCAGTCCCTGGGCAAGTTCCTGGTCAGGAATCTCATAGGCATCATCTTCAGGAACAGCACCTACTGTCCGGAGTATCTCCATCTCCCTTATACTGTCATACTTGCCTTTTCCGGCCATCCTCCGGAAGAAGCTGGCCCACACCGCTAGCGGCCGCCACCGGAACAGATAGACCAGCAGATCAATCAAAGTACCTGACAGCAGGACGACCGCCAGCAGTATTTTCCAGTTGTCCCCTACCCAGGTAAAAAAGGTCTGTGCGGAAGGATGCGTCAGTGCTGTATACATCGACTGTACAGCCATACGGAACCATCCAAACAGAAACGGAAACACCGTATCGGCAAGATTATTCATACATGACTCCATTTAAAGACAAGCGAAACAGCCGAGGCTGTTTCACTTGTCCTGATCTTATTGACTTCTCACTGCGAGCTGAACGGTTGCAGGTGTGATCCTCACTGTATACTCTTGACCATCGTCCCCTGAAATGACACAGATCACAGGAACTTCATAATCACCAACCATCAGACCCGTCGCATCCACTGACAAGGCGATCTGGCCAGCTTTAAGGGTCGAGAGCCAGTTCTGCGTGCCTTCAATCGTGACCCTGTCAGCGTACCGGTCCGTCAGTGTGGCTGTGTGACCGGATTCCGTGCCAACCACATTAATCCTCACATCTGAAAAGATACGTTCTGTGACAATTTCACCAACCTCTATGGCCACGGTGACTGTATCCTGACTTAAATAGGTGATCTCGGACGGTTTTCTGAGACGGACGACCTGTGTGACAGAATCTTTGGCATCCGTCACATCAATTGTGACATCCGTAAAAAGTGTATCCAGATTGTCAAGCGTCTCCGAACGGCCTGCAGCGCGTACTTTTTCAGGATTGATTGTTACAGACTTGATCTCATACCCGCTTGCCGGCTTACCGACCACAACACCGGTATCAGAAAATGTAATGATCTTACTGGGGTAAACTGTTTGTTCAATGATAACACTGTCAATGAGAACGGAGTTGCTGGTGATCTCAAGAAGGTCACTGTCCACTTCTTCACCATTGGCGTCCACCAGATGGAAAGCAAGTGCCGAACGCTGTACACCTTCTGCAGTTGGAACTGCAGAAAGGTCCTGTACCGCCTCAGCTCTGACAACACGGTCAACCACTGACCGCGGTCCTGAAATGGTAAGGATCGATGGGTCCAGGGTACTGCTTGTCGAATACCAGCCCTCCGGCATGCTCCCTACCGTTTCCCGCACAATGGGGATGCGGTTCCTTGTGATATACTCATCCACTTCTATGGTGATGGTGGAAGGTGAAACATCAAGAACTGTTCCATAGGCATTCGTGCTCGTCGTGAGGACGCGGATCTCCTGAGTGCCCGCAGAACTGACCCTGCTCAAATCAATCCTTGGACTGTAATTTGACGCTGTCACATTCTGGTACTGCATCTGTGGAACAGAGACCCTCAAGGACAGTCCGCTGAGCTGCGCGCTCAGATCGCTGGTAACAATGAAACCGTTGCGTTTCATCGTCTCAGTGCCAGAAATTGTCGCCGTGACATCTGAAAACACCTTATCCCTTGTTATGGTCGGATCCTGTGCAATCAGGCCTGCCCAGATAAAAAGGGACAGAAGAACTGCTATCAGCTTATAGGGCCAGTTAAGGAGGAGCTTATGTCCGATGGAACGGAGGATTTGGCGTTTGTTCCCTGCCGGTCTGGGATTGTTCATGCGGCATCCTCCTTCCGTTTCCCGAAGAATCGTTTGAATCCTTTATTGGGTTTTTCATAAAGATCGCTGAGAATTTTCTCAAGTCCTTTTTCGTCCAGGCCGCGGCTGATTTCTCCTTGCCTTGCCACAGAGATAATTCCAGTTTCTTCGGAAACAATAACGGAAAGAGCATCCGTCGTCTCAGTGACGCCAATGGCGGCACGGTGCCGGGTCCCGAGTTCGCGCGCCACGTCCCTGTTTTCTGTGAGCGTCAGGATACAGGCAGCTGCGACAACCCTTGAACCCTGAACAATAACCGCCCCATCATGAAGCGGGGTATTGGGTTCAAATATATTTTCCAGAAGCGGTGATGATACCACACCATCAATACGGGTGCCGGTATCAATATATTCTTTCAGTCCCGTCTTCTGTTCAATCACAATCAGCGCGCCGACTCTTCTCCTGCTCAGATGCATGCAGCATTCCACCATGCCATTGATCGCATTCTGATACTCCTCAGTATGGCTGGAGTGCCGCATGCTGCCCCACATGGCACCACGGCCAAGCTGCTCAAGCACCTGTCGCAATTCAGGCTGAAACAGAATAACAAGCACCAGAGCACCGTTATTGACAATCGTCGATAAGAACCAGTTGAGAGCCGTCAGTCCTAAAAGATTGCTGACAAATGTACTCAGAATAAGAAGACCAAAACCTTTAAGCACCGCAGAACCGCGGGTATGTCTGATCAATGTGAGCAATTCATAGAGAATGATGGCTACAATCAGGATATCTATACCATCTGTTAATCCTGCACGGTTCCTGAGGTTCCAGTACGCATTCTGAAGAGTCTGCAGGGTAAAATCCACCGCATTCGCCTCGCTTTCCTCCTGGCGTGGTTGTCCAGGAAAGTATACACTATTTACGAATGAAAAAACAGTTTTCTTCCATCCTTTTTTTTATAAGTTTCTTATCATAGACCGCTTCAGAGAGCACAGTGCTTCCGGTTCTTCAGCCCTTTATTCTCTTTCTTCCTTCTGGGCCTTAAAAAACCCCGGAAGCGTCTTTTGCGCATCCGGGGGGGCATGTCGCGGTATGATGTATGTCAGACTGTAAGTTCAACCTGCTTTTGCATCAGGTACTGATTGGCCTGCAGAATCGGACGGACCACATTCTGCAAATAGTCTTCTACCTGTTCACGGCACCTTCCCGTGTAGTCCTCAGGGTTCAGGACCTGCTGAAGGTCTTCCTTGGCCAGCCCAAAGGCCGGGTCATTTGACACACGTTCAAGCATGTCGTTCTCCGCGCCTTCTTCCTTCACTCGCTTGGCCGCTGCCTGAGCGTGTACCCTCAGTTTTTCATGCAGTTCCTGGCGGTTGCCCCCATGTTCCACTGCATCCATCATGATATTTTCAGTGGCCATAAACGGGAGCTCACGCATGACACGCTGGCGGATCACGTTCTCATATACCACCATGCCATCGCAAACATTCATCATAATATTGAGTATGGCATCCACACCAAGGAAAGCCTCCGCTACAGCGATCCGTTTATTGGCTGAATCGTCCAGCGTACGCTCAAAAAACTGGCACGAACTGGTAATCGCTGTGTTCAGTGTGTCAACCATCACATATCTTGCAAGCGCATCAATGCGTTCACAGCGCATGGGATTGCGCTTATACGGCATAGCCGATGAACCGATCTGGCTTTTTTCAAAGGGCTCTTCCATTTCCTTGAAGCTGGCCAAAAGGCGCATATCATAGGCAAATTTACTGGCCGACTGGGCAATGCCGGAGAGAGAAGACACAACCTGGTAATCCACTTTACGGGAATAGGTCTGTCCGGATACAGGTACTACCCGTTCGAACCCGAGCAGAGCGGCAATCCTGTCCTCGACCGCTTTGACTTTAGCAGAATCCCCATGGAACAGTTCCATGAAGCTGGCCTGTGTCCCTGTCGTACCTTTTGAACCGAGCAGAGCCAGCTTTTCCATTCTGTGCTCAACTTCTTCAAAATCCATGAGAAGCTCATTGAGCCACAGTGTGGCACGCTTGCCTACCGTTGTCAGCTGAGCCGGCTGCAGGTGCGTATAAGCAAGACAAGGGAGCGCCTTGTACTTTTCAGCAAAATCCGCAAGAAGACTCATTACCGTCAGAAGTTTCCCGCGCACCAGGCTGAGCGCTTCCCGCATAATGAGGATGTCCGTGTTGTCTCCCACATAGCAGGATGTTGCACCGAGATGAATGATACCTGCTGCCTTTGGACACTGCACGCCATAGGCATACACATGGCTCATCACGTCATGCCGCACTTCTCGTTCGCGCTGTCTGGCCACGTCGTAATTCACATCATCGATATGCGATTCAAGTTCTGTGATCTGTTCATCCGAAATATCAAGCCCTTCCGCCTGCTCCGCTTTTGCAAGGGCGACCCACAGTCTGCGCCATGTCTGGAACTTATGGTCCTCAGAAAAGAGGAACTGCATTTCTTTACTGGCGTACCGCGTGGAAAAGGGGCTCACATAGCTGTCATTCCCCATAGAGTGCCTCCTGTCTATGCGTAACGGTTGATGATATGGGATGACCAGGTCTTATCAGCTGGACGGATTTCAAGGCCAAGAAGGGAGACTTTGTTGTCATGATGAAGGTTGTCCCAGATTTTCTGCGTCCATTCCGTGAGACTGCCCTCTTCCATGACCACGCGTTCAGGCTCCCCTTCAAAACTTGGAATCGGGTCGCCGTCTGTGACGTAGGTATGCACAAACAGGCCCGCACCATCCGGGAGATTGTCATAGCTGTAAAAATTCCGTACTGCCACATCAGGATTGCCATTGAAGCTCTTAAGAACAGACAGTTCAAACGAGGGCTTTTTCCCTTCAAGAGAGACAAGGGCTGAAATACGTGGTGTATAGTTTGGCCCGTCCGGTTCAAAGGTCCGGGTCATGAGGGCATCCCGGAAAGTTTTTCCCGCGAGCAGGTAATCCCTGATGGTATCTGTCTGATCGCCGTTGGTAACAATGTAGGTGTTCTCATCAAGCCTTCTGAAGGGCGCATAAATGATCAGGCTGGGGTCAACCATCCTGGAAGGATCATACGCCCTCGTCTCCATGGTGTTTTCATCAGTCATCACAAAGATGCGGTTGCGGCTGTTCATGGAACGTCCCATAATAAAATAGGCAATTCTCACCAGCCCATCCGGACTCATACCGGCTACAATGCCACGGCCCGGATAAGGATTGTTCTTCAGCAAAGACAGCAGATTATCCATGATATCCCTCACTCTTCGATTTGCAGACGCCTGGCCATTTCAAGATAAGCATCCTCTACACCGCCCATGTCTCTGCGGAACCTGTCTTTATCAAGCTTGTCATGCGTCGTCGCATCCCAGAAGCGGCAAGTGTCAGGAGAAATCTCATCTGCGAGCACAAGCGTGCCGTCCCCCGTTACACCAAACTCAAGTTTAAAATCAATCAGGTCCACATTGATATCTTTGAAATAGCGGATCAGAATGCTGTCAATTTTCAGGGCATATTCGGCAATTTTCGCCATTTGCTCATCGCTTGCCCAACCCATGGCCGCAATGTGGTACTCATTGACCATAGGGTCATCAAGCTCATCGCATTTATAGCAGTATTCAATCACCGGTTTGCGCATAGGTGTGCCTTCCGGGATTCCAAGGCGTTTGGAAAGTGAACCCGCAGCCACGTTACGGACAATCACTTCCAGCGGTACAATCTGGACCTTCCTGACAACGGTTTCCCGCTGAGAAATCTCCTCAACAAAGTGTGTAGGAATGCCATTTTTTTCGAGCATTTTCATCAGCCGGTTGGTCATCATATTGTTAATGGCTCCCTTGCCGACGATTGTCCCGCGCTTTTTTCCGTTCAGTGCTGTCGCATCATCTTTATAATCCACAATCACAAGGTTCGGATCATCTGTGGCAAATACTTTCTTTGCTTTTCCCTCATAGAGCTGTTCCATCTTTTTCATTGTGGTGACATCCTTTCTTTATGCATAAGTCTTCTGCAGTTCGCGGTCCTTCTGCATCACTGTCTCAGTCTGCTGTCTGCGCATAGCGCTCAGCTTTTCTGCGAGAGATTTATCAGAAATCGCAAGCATTTGAGCGGCAAGCAATGCTGCATTGCCAGCCCCATCAATCGCCACTGTTGCAACCGGCATTCCGCTGGGCATCTGAACAGTGGACAGCAGGGCGTCCATTCCATCAAGAGTAGAGGATTTAATAGGGATACCAATGACAGGCAGGGTCGTTCTGGCGGCAAGCGCGCCAGCAAGATGGGCCGCTTTACCGGCGCCCGCAATCAGCACGCCAAAGCCATCCTTTATGGCATTGCTGGCAAAATCTGCTGCTGCATCCGGTGTCCTGTGCGCTGAGAAAATATGGACTTCAAAAGGAATGTCCAGCTTCTTCAGCATGTCGACGGCTCCCTGCATCAGCGGCAGGTCACTGTCAGAGCCCATGATAACCGCGACTTTTTTGACCATAACGGGAAAACAACTTCCTCTCAGGTTCAGTCTGAAATGCCCGTTTCCGAACATTCGAAAACATTTTAACGATAAAGTTAAGAATGTCAAGAAAGTTTCAGTATGTTTTACAAGGTTTTTCCTGTCTTTTTTTGTTCAAGATTATATGGTGTCCTTTGCACCGTTTCCGACATTTTCCGTCATCTGAAAACTCCATTTCTCGAACAGCAGGAATGTTCGCTTTTTTGTCCTGAACTGCCCCTGCTGAGGGAAGCCATGCAGAATAGCTGCCATGAGCCTGCTTATTTTCATGTGACATGCTCCCACCACTTTCCGCTTCGCTCAGAAGTGGGGGCTTCTTGCTCG
>CAMNGW010000077.1 GCA_946538615.1 uncultured Clostridia bacterium | reverse complement strand
TTTTACACGGAACTTCAGAGATGCGAATCCTGAATTGCTTTTAATAACTATCGGAACTTTAACTTCTGATCCTGGCTGTGCAAAAGCAGTTTCCAGCTTTATCGATACAGCGTTTTCTGCTAAAGTGTTTTGTGGCACAAGCACTAGACATAACAACAAAATCCCGGCAAGCAGCCAAAAACCGCTTACACAATGTCTCATTTTCATAAGATTCCTATTCCTTTCTCTTTTTTTGCATTCAGTTATTCTTTTTCTTAGAATCAGTCCCCGGAGGTGGTGCTCCGCTAAAAATAGTATTCATTGTTTTTCTACCCCCTGTTTTCTATTTTTCAATGCAAACACCAAGTTTTCTATTTTTAAATGAATATAACCGCTTTTCTCCTTCTCTATTACTTTTCATTCTTGCTTGAATATACCTTATCGTTTACATGCCTTTCATTGGGACACTAAACAGATAATATTTGAATCCATACATACTATATAATTTTTTCCATTTATAATCTGGCGAAAAATCCACAAAATTTGGCGACTTTTTGTATTTCATTGACTTCACGCAAATCAAGTCCATATAATTTTATTCACTATTTTCCACAGAAAGGGGTATTCTTTTGCAGACACAGAAAAAAGTGGTTTCCGCCCCGATTACACTCACCTTAAAGAACCTTTACCGTGTTTTAACGCAAAAAGATTATCCCATTCCTACTTACGATGTTTTTTCCAGGAACATGCTCAAAGGGCAGACCCTGCTTGTTTTCTGGCATTCTTTTTTTCAGGAAGCCTTTCCCGCTTCTGTCGATTTATCTTTCTTTATTGTGGATGGACGTCATAACAGATCGCTATCCAGGCTCCTGAACAGAACAAGCTCTTCCAACCTGATGAAGTCTTGGTTCGACCATCTCTCAAAACAGCTGACTACCTCTCTTCTGCTGAAAATCATCCGTACCTGGATGAAAAGGCTCACAGAAATGGACTATGACCCGTCTGCACTCAACCACCGTCTGACTGCCTTTCTCAGGGCCGTCATTGATTCCGACGGCACACTTTCAGATGATGAACGTTCCTTCCTTCAAAAACTTGCGGATTCTCTGTCCAAACTGGACCTCAGCCCCTCAGATTGTCAGAGTCAGGCCTTCTCATCCCAGCAGAACAAAAGCTCTCAGTCTTTTCCGCCTGTTTTTCTTCACTCCGTCGTCCTTTCCTGGCTGACACTTTTTGCTTTGTACGGAAGCCAGGCCCACGATACGCCTTTAACCTTTCTGCGGCTGAATCCTAATCATTCACCTGACGCTTTATACCGCTCTTTCCTTGCTTCCGATTCTTCCGACAATAAACAGATCATTCTGTCCAGTCAGGGTTCCGTTATCCTTTCTCCGCCCCTCCCTGCAGATGCATATGTCGGACACACCGTCACACTTCAGAGTGCTGTCAAGCGGCTATCCACCAGCGGTAGACTGGCTGTGACAGGTATAGGCGGAAGCGGAAAAACAGAATTCGTCCGACAGTTGCTTCAAGCAGTAAAGCATCAGTATGATTCTCTGGCATTTGTCCAGTACCAGGATAATCTGACAGGCAGTTTTCTTCTTTCCTTCCCGCAGCTGGGCCAGGCATCCCCTGATGACCTTCCCGCTCAGGTTTACCGTTTTCTGGAAAACCCTTCCCATGGCAAGACCCTGCTCATCATTGATAACATCACGCATGGTCCACAGCAGGACACAGTTCTGAACTCGCTCACCAGCTGCCCTTGCGATGTCATCCTCACCAGCCGTCTCCCTCCGCCCGAGGGTTTCTCTGAAATCCATCTCTCCGGTCTGGACCTTCTGAGCAGCCGCAAACTGTTCCTGATCCATGATCCATCCGCCTCAGACCAGACCGGGGACATTGACAGACTTTGCGGCATGGTTTCCGGCCACCCCCTGGCCATTGAGGTGTTCGCCAAGCTCTGCAGAGTCCGGTTCAGACAGGTCCGCTGGCTCACTGAAACGCTGCAGAAAGAGGGGCTGCACAGGCTCTCCTATATTGAGCTGGCACAGCCGGTCCGTCTGTCCGAAACCTTCAGCCGGCTCTTTTCACAAGACAGTCTGACAGATCAGCAGCGCCGTCTCATGGCATTGTATGCCATCCTTCCTTTCCAGTACTGGATCCCATCTGCCCTGATTCCATATGCCCTTGACGTGTGCCCTGATGAGGATGATCTGGCCGATCAGTCCCAGATTCTCTGCGATCTCGGCCTGCTTCTCCGCTCAGATGCAGGCTATGCCATCCATCCCCTGATCGCAGAGACTGTCCGTCTCCGGAACATATCCGCAGATGATTATCCCAGGCTCTGGGAGGCTGTCTCTTCCATTTCAGACAGCATGGATACCTCTCTCCAGCTGATTCTTATCTCCCTGGTCCAGCACACTTCTCAGCTCAATCCCCTGGCCGTCAGGTGCCTCTCTTACATGGAACAGCGTCTGGGATCTTTCCGCTACTATACTGTCCCTGAGGACCTGTACCGGATCCACAGGAACTATCTGGACAGTACAGCTCAAGCCTACGCAGGGGCCGAAACGGATTACTGGCTGGCTCTGGGCATCAGGGATATCGTGGTGCACAGCACCATCAGCCACCTGACTGAATATTTTCAGCATATGGAAATGACCGGTGAGGCGATTTATGAAAGCCATCGTCTCACCTGTCTGTACACCCTGCTGGAACGTGCCGCCTCCCTGCCCGAATCCGGAGAAGTAAAAGAATACTTTGACGTCCTGCGGCCCGAGAATGCCTCCGGGATAGAGATGGCCAATTATCTGATCTCCCTCAGCGTTTATCTGCGCAACGGTGCCAAAGACCCCGAAGGTGCGATAGCCGCACTGATGGAGGCCCGGAAGATTCTGTCAGGATTTCCCGGTGAAGCGTCCAGCCTGCGCACTGCCAATCTCAGTTACAGGTACGCCATGTGTCTCCTGGACCTTGACAGAAAAGCAGAAGCTGCCCATGAGCTGGAGCAGTGCCTGGAAATCTACAAAAAATACGGATACCCGGACGACTCCCCCATGATGATGGCAACGCGCAGCACCTTCGCCGTGTCCCTGTACCTGATGCAGGACTATCCGCATGCCCTGCAGGTCTTCAGCACTCTGGACAGGCTCTACAAAGAGCAGGACAGGACGCACAGCACCGAGTATGTGATGATGCGCAACAATACCGCCCTTGCGCTTTTTGAAAGCGGTGCCGCATCAGAAGCTGAAAAGACGATCCTGGATGTCATCCGTCTGGATGAAGATCTCCCCCTCCAGCCTCATATCCTGGCCTCGCACCAGCGCAATGCTGCCCTGATTCTGGCCCGGAACGGGAAATTCCGCAAAGCCCTTCCTCTGGCCCGGAAAGCCGTTGAGAACCGCATGTCCCTATTCGGCCCGGATTCCCCCTGGACAGGGGATGCGAACGCCGTTATGGCCCTGGTCCTCTCCGGCCTTGGACAGGATCAGCAGAGCAGGGAACTGATTGATGCTTCCGTCGCCCTTCTCATCTCCTCCTGGGGACAGGACCATCGCCATACCCGCAACGCGCTCCGGATTCAAAATGAAATCCGGCAGAAAGCAGCTTCTTCTGACCTGCCGGACACAGAGGGCCAGGACTGATCTACGATTCGGTACATAAAAGAGAGTCCGCTCAGGAACTTACTGTCCCTGAACAGACTCTCTTTTCGCTCTCCGAGGCTGTACCGTGCCGTATACGGTTTCTTATATCAGTTCCCTCAATGTCTGCGCGTCAGCCGTGCAGACCACTTTTCACGGATTTGCCGCCTGGGTAATGGCGCGCCGCACAGTGGCAGGAAGGTCCAGGATCATGGCGAGCTGCCGCACGGCCCATGCCGCTTCGTCCTGGAAGGTAGGGGACGCTTCAATAGGATAGCTGTAGTTCCCGATCAGCTTCACCTCATAACCGTCCCTGAGATATTCAAGGGCAGCCTGGGCATGGTACAGTACCTGTCCCCAGCGTTCATGGTAGGATGAGGAGACGATGGTGATGTTGTGCACGTCCTTCCTGCGGAGGATCCGGAAAGTATTCACAGCGTTTTCCACAGTGGACATGGCCCTCTCATCCGTAAAGATCCGGCTGTCATCGATCCCGCAGTCCCGTTTCAGGTACCGCTTCATCATCCCGGCTTCCGTATGCTTTTCCGGGTTGTTGCCGCCGGTTGCGCCGCCTGAGCAGACGAGGATGCTTTGGGGATAGCGGCGGGCACAGGCGGCTGCAGCTTCACATCTTCCCTTGAGCTCGGGGAGCATCTCTCCGTTCTCCAGCTGGTACCCCAGCACCACAAAAGCATGCCCGTTTTCCGGGTACTCCCCGAGGATATCTCCGGCATCTGTCTCCCCCTGCCAGAGGTTCTGGGTATAGGGCGTGACATACAGCGTTTTCCAGTTTTCCCATATGGTCCGGGCGAGCCAGCCATCCGCTTCGCTTTCTTCCTCTATCGTTTCCAGCAAGCCGGAAACTTTGCTCTCATCCGCCTCCCCTGCCCGGCTCGTCCCGAGCATGAGCGTCAGCAGGTCCCCGAAGCGGGCCTGATTTCTGTAACGCATGCTGTAATCCCCCTTCGCTGCCACAGTCATGCACATGAGCCCCGTCAGGATCAGCAAGAACACCTTCCGCATCTTTTTCCCCTTCCTTATCATTTTTTTCTATCTTACCATGACACGGCCCAATGTGCCAGCCTGTTTCTGCGCTTCCCGTCCCGGAGAGCCTTTTTACGGACGGTATACTTTGTTCCCATTTCGTGTTATGATCCCTCTGAACAGACAGGCGCGTACCTGGCCCTCTTCTTTTCCGGGAGCTCACGCTTTGCAGCTTCCGGAAACAGTCCGTACAGCACAGACCGCTGTCCCTCAGACCTGTATACTGCAATAAGGAGGCTCCCGTATGGCTTTTCTTCAGGCAGATGTCAAATCTGCGGTCCTCCGCCGCAAGGTCCACATGAATATCTTTCTTCCCACTGACACCGATCAGCCCGTATCCGGGCCCTATCCCACCCTCTATCTGCTCCATGGCATCTTCGGCAACAGTTCCAGCTGGGTGACCTCCTCCAACGTCCAGCGCTATGCCGAGCAGAAACATCTCGCGGTTGTCATGCCTGACGGGGAAAACGGTTTTTATCTCGACCATGAGGATTACATGAACTGCTTCTCCCGCTATGTCGGGGACGAGCTTGTCCAGCTCACCCGGGACATGTTCCCCCTCTCCCACGAGCGGGACAGAACCTTCATCGGCGGTCTCTCCATGGGCGGCTATGGTGCGTTGCTCAACGGCCTGAAGTACGCAGGCACCTTCGGGGCCATCCTGGCATTCTCCTCCGCCCTGATCCTCGATGACCTGAAAAAGGAACCGGGAGAGGGCCCCGTCGCCCATAAAGGCTACATGCGCGCCATGTTCGGCGACCCGGATGCCGTGCTGGATTCCGACAAGAACCCGGTCTTTCTGGCCAAGACACTCGCACAGGAAGGGAAGCCCATCCCCAGGCTGTACCTTTCCTGCGGCGAGCAGGACAGCCTGTGTCCTGCCAATGTCCGCTTTGCCCGGGACATGGAAGAGCTCGGCGCAGATGTCACGTTCCGCACTTCCCCCGGCCATCATGACTGGGACTTCTGGGAACAGGAGATCCGGCACACTGTCCTGAACTGGCTCCCCCTATGATTCAACACAGGAAAGGATGTATCGCAAATTGGAAATCAGACTTGGTGAAACCTCCCACGGCTTTCGGGTCACACGCGTGCGCGAATGCCAGGAACTCCACGGCCGCCTCGTTGAGATGGTGCATGAAAAAACCGGCGCCCAGCTCGCCTGGCTGGACAACGGCGAGGACAACAAACTCTTCTCCGCCATCTTCAAGACCATCCCCGAAGACAGCACCGGCGTCTTCCACATTCTGGAGCACACAGTGCTGTGCGGCTCGGACAAGTATCCGGTCAAAGAGCCTTTCGTTGAACTCCTCAAGAGTTCCATGAACACTTTTCTCAACGCCATGACCTATCCGGACAAGACCATGTACCCCGTTTCGAGCCGGAACAGGCAGGATTATCTGAACCTCGTGTCCGTCTATCTTGATGCGGTCTTCGCGCCAAGGCTCCTTGAGGACCCCAACATCTTCCGCCAGGAGGGCTGGCACATGGAGAAAGACGAGGACGGCCTGAGCTATAAAGGTGTGGTGCTCAACGAAATGAAAGGTGCCATGTCCGATGTCGACGATGTGATCGAAGAGGCCATGGGCTCCCTGCTCTTCCCGGATACCTGCTACGGCTTCAACTCTGGCGGCGAACCTGGCGTCATTCAGGACCTGACCTATGAAAAGTACGTCGAGACCTATCACCGGTTCTATCATCCCTCCAACGCCCGCTTCTATCTGGACGGGGCTGTGCCGCTGGATGAGACGCTGGCCATGATCGAAAGCTATCTTTCCTGCTACGGGAAGGGCCAGACTGCCCCTGAAATCCCCATGCAGGCCCCCAAGCCCGCCGACAGGACAGTCTATTACGCCATAGGCGAATCAGATGACCCCCAGGGACGCACCCAGTACGCCCTCGGCGGCCTGCTGGCCACATGGGAGGACCGCGCCACCAACCTGGCTTTTGAAGCGATTGCCGATTACCTCACAGGCTCCAACGAGGCGCCTCTCACCAAGGCTGTCCTCTCCTCCGGCCTCGCACAGGATATTGGCCTGCGCGTCATGGACGGCGCGGCCCAGTCCTGGTTCTATCTCCAGGCGCGGGGCACCGACGAGAGCAAGCTGCCCGAGCTGAGACGGGTGATTAAGGAAACTCTCGCTGACATCGCGAATAAGGGCATTGACCGTCCGCAGCTGCGCGCCGTCATCAGCCGTCTGAGCTACCATCTCCGGGAGTACCGCGAGCCGCAGGGCCTCATCCGCGCCAGCCTCGCAGCATCCAGCTGGCTCTATGGCGGGGACCCCATGCTGTACCTGACCTGTGATGAGCTCATCGGACAGCTGCGCGACATGGTCGAAGACGGCCGTATGGACGCCCTGCTGCGTGAAAAGCTTGTCCTTGCGCCGCTCAGCGAACTGCGTGCCCTCCCCTCCGCATCATGTGCAAAGGAAATGCAGGAAGCCGAGCAGAAGCGCCTCCATGCCATCTGGGACGGCCTGAACGAAGAAGGGCGCAAAGCGCTCGAAGCACAGCAGGCTGATCTGCTCCGCTGGCAGAAATCTGAAGACACCCCCGAGGCCCTCGCCACCATCCCCGTCCTTTCCGTCTCGGAAATCGGCGGGAGGCCCCCGCTGCCTGACACGCAGGTGTGCCAGCTTGACAAGGCGACATGCATCACCCATGCCATACCTTCCCACGGCATCGTCCATACCACCCTCTATTTTGATCTTTCCGAATACAGCCTTGAGGATATGACCAGGATCTGCGCGCTGCACTACCTGTTCGGAAGCCTGCCCACCAGCCGTCTGGGCATCCAGGATATCCAGCGCGAACTCTATACCTGTACCGGGACCTTTTCCACCGATATTGTGGTCTATGCAAAGACCGGTGACACAAAGAACTGCCGTCCCATGCTCCAGGTCCAGTTCAGCGCCCTTGCCGAAAACGTCCCCCAGGCCCAGAAGCTGATCATGGAGCTACTGCTGGACACCCATTTTGATGAGACCGACCGCATACGTGAAATCGCTGACCAGGTTGCCGAACAGGCACGGCTCTCCCTGGGTTCCAGCGGCCATGCCATCGGCCGCTCAGTCACCATGGCCGGGTTCTCTTCCCTCGGCGCCCTGGAGGAATCCCTCAGCGGTGCCACCCACTACCGCTTCGTGCAGGACTGGTCCAAAGATTTTGAGACCCAGAACGCCGCCGTCACGCAGCTGGCCTCAAAGCTCCTGAAGGAGACCTTCAATCAGGCGCACCTGACGGTTTCTGTCACATCCGACTCCGACTATCTGGAGAGCATGGACCTTTCTCCCATTCTGCAGGCCCTCCCCAAGGGGGACACGGCCAAAACCTCCGCCTCCTACACCACTTCCGTCCCGTCCCGTCTTGCCATCCCGGTCCCGGCCCGGATCAGCTACGCTGTGATCGGCAGCAAGTTCGCGTCCTACCACGGGGCACTGCGCGTCATAGCCAAGATCATCTCCCTGGAGTACCTCTGGAACGTGGTCCGTGTACAGGGCGGCGCCTACGGAAGCGGCATGGGCGTGGGGATGAACGGCGGCATGTTCTGCTATTCCTTCCGGGACCCCACTCCCCTCAACACCCTTGAGGTTTACCGCGGCATTCCGGAATTCCTCCGCTCCTTCTGTGCCCAGAAGCCTTCCTGCGACAAATATATCCTCTCTGCGGTAGCCGACACTGAGCCGCTGATCTCCCCGTCCTCACAGGGCAAGCTTGGCGATGTCCGCTATTTCTCCCAGATCACGCCTGAACTGCTCGACCGGGAACGCGCTGAAATGCTCAGCTGCACCCCGGACATGATCCTTGGATGGCTTGGCTCCATAGAAGAGGTCCTTGAGAGCGCCCGTGTCTGCGTGACAGGCAACCCGGACGCCATAAGCGCTGCCGAGGGCTTTGAAAAGTTCGATGCCTGATCCCAATTTCCCATCAAAAAACTGACAGGTCCGCCTGTCAGTTTTTTTGATGCATCCAGCTCTTCCGTTCTCCGTCAGCTGCCGCAAAAGCCGTCCTGTATGCGGATCTTCCGGATCGTGGTCCTTGCCAGGCAGCTCCCTTCCTCCGGCCCGCCGCTGCAGTAGGCCAGAAGGAGCTGGCCGTCCCTGGTGAAAAAGCCCGCCGGGTAGCAGTAGCCGTGTCCTTCCTCCTTTTCGATCACCTCTGCCTCAGACCAGCTCACGCCCTCGTCTGTGCTCCTGGCCATCACCAGCGGCGTCCTTCCCCAGCCCGCCGGGGACAGCAGTCTCCCGTTGTAGTTGGGTACCGGGTTCCATACCGCAATGAGGCTTCCGTCCGGCGCCCGGAGAAGTTTCATGGGGGAGAGCGGCGAGGTAAAGCGGGAAGGCTGGGCACCTGTCCAGTGCATCCCGCCGTCACGGGAAAAAGCTTCATACTGCGCGTGCAGGTCCGTCCTGAAATAGGCCCACAGCGTATGGTCCCGCATCTCCAGGACCCCTGGCTCCTGCAGGCCCGAGCGCGAAGAAGGAAAGGGCATGGATATCGTGTCCTGCCCCTCCTGCCATGTCTCACCGTCATCATCTGAATAGAGCATAAGGGCCACGGCCCTTGCGTCCTTGCAGACCCTGCCGGGCTCCGCGCTTGTCCTGTGATAGGCCAGCGGCACGAGGATCCGGCCGCTGGAAAGGCGGACGACACGGCTGTTGTTGAGGACGTACTGGCCAATGGCCATGTCCTTCTGGCAGTCCGTGACGCGGCTGAATGTCAGCTCATCCTCACCGCTGCGGACAAGAAAAATCCGGTAGATGCGCGCGTCCGGCTTGGCGACCACGAACAGGCCGATGTCCCCCGCGGCCATGCGCAGCAGATTCACGCTCATCACGTTCTTCACGCCAAGGGTCTCCGGTCTGAGCAGGACCTCCGGCTCTGACCAGGTTTCGCCCTCATCGTCCGATGTATAACCCACCACCTCGGCCCACGCGTCATCGCTCGGGTCCTGGAAACGGCTGCAGGCAAAAAGGATCCTTCCGTCCCGAAGGCGGATAAAGTCGCCCTCACTGATCCGGGAAACTGCGCCCTGCGGCCGGAGAACAGCCACTGTCCTGCTTATCATACGCCCCCACCTTCCTCTGTCCCCACTGTTCAGCTTTTGGCCTTTTTCCCGCCCTGTGGTCCACGGAGCATGAATTTCCTTGCGATGCCGATCCCGATCCTGTAGGGGAGCGGCCTGAGCGCTCTGTCTGCTTCCTTCAGCTTTTCACGGATGGGGATCGACTGCGGGCAGTGCTGCTCACATTTGCCGCACCCCACGCACTGCGTGGCAAACGCCGGCTCCCTGGTCAGCCCCACGGTCTGTGCATACTGGAAGCGCCCTTCATGTCTGGACTCAATGAACATGGTATTGTAGCAGCGGAATGCGCCGGGGATGTCCACGCCCCTGGGGCAGGGCATGCAGTACCTGCAGCCTGTGCAGCCCACCTTTTCCTTTGCCTTTATGGCCGCCTTGACACGCTCAAGGGTCGCGAAATCCTCCTGCGTGAACGCGCCGGCCCTGGCTGTATCCGCGGTGCGGCAGTTCTCCTCCACCATCTCCACCGAGTTCATGCCCGAGAGGACCACCGTGACCCCGCTCTGGTTGTACAGCCACCTGAAGGACCACTCCGCGCTCGACCAATCCCGGCCGGATTCCGCCATGGCCTGCCTGGCTTCCTGGGGCAGCATGTTCACCAGCTTGCCGCCCCGCAGGGGCTCCATGATGACAACCGGTATGCCCCGCTCCTCAGCTGCTTTCAGGCCCTCAGCCCCTGCCTGGGAAACCTCATCGAGGTAATTGTACTGGATCTGGCAGATGTCCCAGTCATAGTCGCCGAGGATCTTCAGGAAGTTTTCCGTGTTCCCGTGATAGGAAAAGCCAATGTTCCGTATGGCCCCGCTGGCCTTTTTCTCCCGGATCCAGTCCAGGATCCCCACAGCCTTGAGGCGCTCCCACATGGCGATATCGGTAAGGTGGTGCATGAGGTAATAATCCACATAGCTGGTCCGCAGCCTCCTGCATTCCTCCGTGAAATACCGTTCGGCCGCCTCCCGGCTCCCGATGAGGTACTGTGGAAGCTTGGTGGCGATGGCGATCTTGTCCCTTATCCCGTTTCTCTCAAAAATCTGCCCGATCGCCTCTTCGCTCCCGTTGTAGACATAGGCCGTGTCAAAATAGTTGACCCCGGCGTGATAGGCTGCAAGGATCTCCTTTTCGGCCTTGTCAAGATCAATGCTGCTGCCCTTGCGGGTGAACCGCATACAGCCAAAACCGAGAACGGACAGTTCCCTTCCGTGCTTATCTTGTCTGTATTGCATAAGTGCCTCCTCTGTTTTTACTGTTTTTTTCTGTTCATGTCCACGGTGATTTCCCGCACATCTTCTGTTTCACCGTCCAGGATGCCAAGGATCCATTCCCGCGTCACAGCGCGGACGCTGGCTCTCCTCCATTTTTCGCAGTTTTCGTCGGCAAGGAGCCTTTCCCTTTCACCCTTCACCCGGCTCTCCACCTCGCACAGGAATGCGTCGGCGAACCAGGCGACTGCGCCCTCGTCCCCCTCATAGGCGGTTCCTTTGAGGGAGCCCTCCGCCATGGTGCGCCCCAGCTGCAGAGCCGCTTCACGGCCCTCCCTGGCATATGCGCTGTCCTCATCAAAAAGGGGAAGGACGCGGTAGGTCCAGGGGGAGCCCTCAACGAGCAGGCCGCACCAGGCAGGGTAGCCGCCAGGGACCCCTACGGTGATCTGCCTCAGGCCATACCCGGACAGGGTCTCATTGTTGTGCCGGTGCCCGCACATCCACAGCCCCACGCCATGACGCCTCAGACACCCGAGCAGTTCCCCTGCCTCGTCCGCCCCGTCCCTGCCCTCCCCAAGGGGAAGCAGCGGATAGTGGCCGCAGGCCACAACCGGCACATCCTCCGGCAGCGCGGCGAGCACGGATTCACAGAAAGCCAGCGTGCCCTCCGAAATGCCGCCATGTCCCGTCATGCGCTGTACCGCGTCATACGCATTGGTATCCACCACGAGGTAGCACACGTCGTGTACCACCGCATAGCTCAGGCTCCCCTGGTCCGCATACGCTGCCTGGCCGGCGCCATATCGCGCGTAGCGGGCCCTGAACACTTCGGGCGTGGTCTCACCGCACAGGTCATGGTTGCCCGGGACCACCAGGATCCTTGCCCCCGTCTCCTTCTCAAGCCTTGCAAGGAAGGTGAGGAAAGCGGTGTGCTCCTCGCTCCTGCCGTTGTTCGTATTGTCCCCAAGAAACACCAGCGTATCCCGGCCCCGCGCGGATTCCGCGATGGCGTCAAGGACCTGGGCATGGTCGGCCGCATTGGCGGTGAGGTGCAGGTCCGCAACGAACATGGTGTCCGCCGCGGCCCTGCCCGTATACAGCAGAAAAACAATCATCAAGAGGTACAAAACCCGTCTCATACGCTGCCATCCCCCCCGGTGTGCGCCTTGTCTTTTTCTGGTGTCAAAATCTGTGCCGCATGTTATAATGTCTGTGTCCACACATCCTCACGAAAGGAACATGCGACCATGAAGTATCAGCTCAATACGCAGAACTATTGTACCTTTGATATTTATGAAGTCAATAAGCTCCCCGGCAGGAGTTATTTTGTGCCGTACCCCACACGTGAAGCGGCTGACGCAGTGTCCCCCAAGGAAAAGCGCTATGCCTCCGAAAAAGTTGTCTGCCTCAACGGGGACTGGGACTTCAAGTTCTATCCGCGCCCCGGCGAGATGCCGGAGGTCCTCAATACGGATGAAATCTGCTTTGACACAATACCCGTCCCCGGGTGCTGGCAGTTCCACGGCTATGACCGGCCCTTCTATGTCAATATCCGCTACCAGTTCCCCTACAAGCCGCCCGTCATCCCCACGACGGAAAAAGCCGGGCGCGTCTTCTCCTGGCTGGGTGTGGACCAGAAGGTGTCCCTGCGCTGGAAAGACCCGGGCGAGGAGTACAATTTCGTCGGTGTGTACCGCAGGATGTTCACCGTCAAGGACCCTGACAAGCACTTTGTCATTTCCTTCCTGGGCGTGGCCAGCTGCCTGGACCTGTACCTCAACGGCGAGTTCATCGGCTATTCGGAAGGCTCCCACAATACCGCCGAGTTCGATCTGACCGGAAAGGTGCTCGCAGGGGACAACGAGCTCGTGTGCGTGGTGCACCGCTGGTGCAACTCCACCTATCTTGAGAGCCAGGACATGTTCCGCAACAACGGCATTTTCCGTGATGTGCTCCTTCGCATCAGTGAAAAAACCGATATCTGCGAGATCGGTGCCGTCACGGAGAGGACCGGAAACACCTATTCCCTGACCCTGAGCGTGGACACCCTTTCGGACACAGATGTCACCTTCACCCTCGAAGGGAACGGGCTGCATGTCACAAAACAGGTCAGCACCGAGGATAAAAAGGCCACTGTGACCTTCACAGACCTTAATGTCACAGAGTGGAACGCAGAAAGCCCTGTCCTTTACAGTATCTACTATGAGACGGGGACGTGCTGCATCCGGGAGAGGATCGGTTTCAAGCATGTGGATATCCTCTCGGATGTGCTCTATCTGAACGACCATAAGATCAAGTTCAAGGGCGTCAACCATCACGACACGTCTCCTACGGGCGGCTACACCATGACGCCCGACGAGATTGAACGGGACCTTCTGACCTGCAAAGCCTACAACATTGACACCATCCGCAC
>CAMNGW010000076.1 GCA_946538615.1 uncultured Clostridia bacterium | reverse complement strand
CGCGATGAGCTTGAGCACCTCAATGAACTGCTCGAGCGGATCGGCGTCCCGGAATAAAGTCCGGGAGGCATTCGTTAACATAGCGTATGAAGGAGGGTGTGTCTTTGCAGGGAACATCACAGAATCTTCCGTATTGGGATGGGCCGCTTTCGCACCCGTTTTACAGTCATTTTGTCAAACGTGTTCTTGATTTTCTTCTCGCCCTGATTCTTCTGGTCCCGGGGATCGTCCTTATGCTGCCCCTGGCCATATGGGTGAAGCTCGATTCGAAAGGGCCCGTGTTCTACCGGGCGCCAAGGGGCGGCTACCATAACAGGACCTTTGAGATCCTGAAGTTCCGCTCCATGGTTGTCGATGCCGACAAGACAGGGGGCTGTACAGCGCTCAATGACGACCGCGTCACACGTGCCGGACGGGTGATGAGGAGGCTCAAGCTGGATGAACTGCCCCAGCTGTTCAATATTCTCAAAGGCGACATGTCCTTTGTCGGCCCAAGGCCGGAGCTTTTGCTGTATACAACGCAGTATACCAAGGAGGAGGAATGCATTCTCTGGGTGCGCCCGGGGGTAACGGACCGTTCAAGCCTTGTGTTTATTGCGCAGGACGAGATTGTGGGCGAGGAAAACCCGGTGGAAAACTATGAGAAGTATATTCTTCCCGAAAAGAACCGGCTCAGGGTGGAATATGCAAGGAACCAGTCTTTCCGTCTGGACTGTGAACTCTTTTTTGAAACCTTCGGTGGGATTTTCGGCAAAGCAAAGAAAATGGCCGATGAGAGCCATGCAAAGGACAGGTGAAAGCGTGGAGTACCGAGATGGTTATACATATGAGGAATGGGTACATGCCCCGTTTCTCAGAGAGGGCAGACAACCGGATATCCGGGACCCGAGGGTTCTTGCCTGGCTGATCAGGCGGCACGGCCTTGAAATGACGCATATCAGCCATGGTTCACATATCGGCGCTATTTTTTCCGTAGCTGAGATTATGGCTGTCCTTTATACACGCGTTCTGCACTTCCGCCCACAGGACCCGAAATGGGCCGGCCGCGACCGTCTGATCCTTTCAAAAGGGCATGCCGGTGCGGCTGTCTATGCGGCGCTGGCGGAGAATGGCTTTTTCCCGGTGGAGGAGCTCAGGCACCATTACGGGGACGGCTCACACCTTTCGGGACATGTATCGCACAAAGGCGTGCCGGGCGTTGAACTTTCCACAGGTTCTCTTGGACATGGCCTGGCCGTAGGGGTAGGGCTGGCCCTTGGTGCCAGAATGGACAATGAAGACTGGCGGACCTACGTGGTCCTTGGTGACGGCGAATGCGATGAAGGCTCGGTTTGGGAGGCGCTGCTGGAGGGCAACCAGTTTGGCCTTGACCACCTGATTGCTGTAGTGGACCACAACCACATGCAGTCCCTGGATTTTTGTGAAAAAACACTCAAGCTTGAACCGCTGGAGAAAAAATGGGAGGCCTTTGGCTGGAACGCCCAGCGTGTGGACGGGCATGACACGGATGCGCTGACCCGCGCTTTCCAGCTCGCCTGTGAACACACGGGAGGGCCTTCGGTCATCATTGCTGATACGGTCAAAGGCAAAGGTGTCAGTTTTATGGAAAACGACATTCTCTGGCACTACCGGACACCTCAGGGCGAGGAATATGAGGCGGCACGCAAGGAACTGGAGGCGCAAAGACCATGAGAGATGCTTTTGTCCGCGCCCTGATGCAGCGCGCCAAGGATGATCCCCGACTGATCCTGATCACAGGTGATCTGGGATTTGGCGTTCTCCGTCCTTTCTGGGAAACCTACCCCTCACAGTTCATCAACGCAGGCATTGCGGAACAGGCCATGACAGGGATGGCAGCGGGACTTTCTATGACAGGAAGGACTGTCATTACCTATTCTATAGGGAACTTTCCAACCTTCCGCTGTCTTGAACAGATCCGCAACGACTGCGCTTATCATGATGCAAATGTCAAAATCGTCTGTGTGGGCGGCGGTTTTGTGTATGGCTCCCTCGGCATGAGCCACCATGCCACGGAGGACCTCTCGGCCATGCGGGCCCTTCCCGGGGTCACTGTGTTTGCGCCGGGCGACCCCAACGAGGTAGAGGCTGTGGTCCCGGAGATGCTCGACCATCCCGGCACCTGCTATCTCCGGCTCGGCCGTGGCGGTGAACCGCGCGTCCATCCTTCACCGGTCACGGGCTGGAAGATGCCCAGGGCCCTTGTTTTACGCGAAGGGAAGGACGTTGCCATTCTTTCCACAGGCGGCATCCTGACCCAGACCATGGCGGCTGCCAGCCGTCTGGCAGAGGAAGGCATTTCTGCGCATGTGGTATCCTTCCCGTGCGTGAAGCCCTTAGATACGGCCTGCCTTTCTGACCTGTGCTCCCGCTTCCGGCACATTGTGACCGTGGAGGAGCATACTATTGTGGGCGGATTCGGGTCGGCTGTGGCAGAAGTGGTCGCTGAAACGGGTACACGCACAAAGCTGCACAGGATCGGCATGCAGGATGAATATTCCAGCATAGTGGGCAGCCAGCAGTACCTGCGCGTATGCTACGGTATGAATGATCAGGCGATTGCTGATAAGACACGCAGTTATCTGTGTGAGTGAAGACGGAGCAGACAGGGGAAAATCGTATGCCAAAAATTGAACTGACGCTTGATGAAATCCATGCTGAGCTGCTTGAACAGCTCAATGACATTGTCACAGTATGCGAAAGGCATGGTATCGAATACAACCTGATGTGCGGGACGCTTCTTGGCGCTGTGAGGCACAAGGGCTTCATTCCGTGGGACGATGATGTGGACCTCCTCATGACGCGTGAGGAATTTCAGCGCTTCCGTGAAGTTTATCCCAAAGAATGCGATCCGCGCTTTGAGCTGACTTACCTGAACACCTGGACGCCGCGCGTCATGAACCATGATCCAGTAAAGGCGGCGGCCTGGACGGACCTTTTTATTCTTGACCATGTCCCGCCCGAAGGGTTCAGGAGGAAATGGTGGTTCCTCAGACTGCATCTGCTGCAGGGCATGCTCAAGCATGACGTGGATTACTCCCGCTTCGGGCTGAAGAACCGGATCCTTCTCAGGGTCACGCACCTCATTGGCCTGCCTTTTTCCACCGCGTGGAAAACGGCAAAGTATGAGAAGGTTTCCATGCAGTGCTCTTCCGGGGACGACCTGTGCATGTCCAATGGCGCCTTTGAGCTGATGATGCAGATCTGGCACCCGGAGCAGTTCAGAGAAAAGATCAAGGTGCCTTTTGAACATCTTTCCTGTCTTATTCCAAAGCGGTACGACGAAGTGCTGACGATTCTTTTCGGTGCAGATTATATGACGCCGCCCCCTGAGAACGAACGCGTTGCCAAGCACCTGGATATTTGAGGAGTGGGTACATGCCAATCACTTTCTGTTCCCTCTACTCTGGGTCCAATGGGAACAGTACCTTTGTGAGCTACGGGAACTCGAGCATTCTTGTGGATGCAGGAAGAAGCGGCTCACAGATTGAGGAAGCTATGTCCTTTATTGGCAAGGATCCAAGGGACCTCGATGGCATCCTCATCACGCACGAACATCATGATCATATTAAAGGTGCCGGCATTCTGGCAAGACGGTTCCATGTACCGGTTTATGCTTCAGCGGCGACCTGGCAGGCCATGCCTGAAGCGGTCGGCAAGATCCCTCCGGAGCTGATGCGTGAATTTACAGTAGGAGAGGACTTCTATATCGGTTCGCTCGGCATAGACTCCTTTTCGACTCCGCATGATGCAGCGGACCCCTGCGGGTTCCGGCTCTGGGGAGGCAATGCGTCAGTAAGCATTGCCACGGACCTTGGCTATCTGCCTGCCTATGTTTTTGACGCGCTGGAAGGCAGCCATATGGTCCTTCTTGAGAGCAATTATGACCCGGACCTGCTCAGAAATAACGAGCACTACCGGTACATGCTCAAGCAGCGCATTTTCAGCCGCAAGGGCCATCTGTCCAACATGGATTGTGCAAACGGCATGATTGAACTCCTGAACAGGGGCACAAAGAACTTTATTCTTGGGCACCTGTCAGGCGAGAACAATACACCGGAACTGGCTTATCAGACCAGCTGCACGAGGCTCGAACTGGAAGGGATCCGTCCGGGTGAGGATGTGAATCTTTCCATGGCCTGGCGCGACAGAGTGGGTACACTTTTCACATTGGATTCATAATATGGTTCGGAAGAAAGAGGAGGGGCGCATTTGATCATTCTATCTGTTCAGGATATCAGAAAGGCATTTGGGACCAATGAAGTGCTGCGCGGTGCCTCTCTGACACTTCAGAATGGACAGCGTTTAGGGCTTGTCGGCGTGAACGGTTCCGGAAAGTCCACGCTGATGAAAATCATAGCAGGTCTGGAGCATGAAGACGGCGGAACGATTTCCATGCAAAAAGGCCTGAGACTGGGGTACCTGGCCCAGCAGGGCGCGGTGGATGCCCAGCGCACGGTGCTTGAGGAAATGGAGTCCGTGTTTGATCCTGTCGTGGAGATGGAGAAGGATCTGCGCAGACTTGAAGAGGAAATGGCGGAATGTGCAGGCGATGAGGTACAGCTCCGGCGGCTCGGGAGCCGCTATGACCAGCTGAACCGGGCCTTTGAAGACGCCAACGGATACGGCTGGAAAAGTGCGGTACAGGGTGTTCTGGCAGGTCTTGGGTTCCGCAAGGAGCAGCAGGGACAGAAAGCGTCCCTTCTCTCAGGCGGGGAACGGACAAGACTGTGCCTTGGACGCATGCTCCTGCAGCAGCCGGACCTTCTCCTGCTGGACGAACCGACCAACCACCTTGACCTGAAAGCCATCTCCTGGCTGGAAAATTATCTGCAGAGCTACCGTGGCGCCGTGCTTGTGATATCGCATGACCGGTACTTTATGGACCATGTCTGCGATCACATGGCAGAGCTGCTTTTCGGACGCATCGAGATGTATGAGGGCAATTATTCCGAGTACATGAAACAGCGCGCGGAACGGTTTGAGATCCGCATGAAGACGTGGACGCTCCAGCAGAAAGAAATTGAGCGGCAGCAGGCGATTATCGAACGGTACAGGTCATTTAACCGTGAAAAGTCGATCCGTGCCGCTGAGAGCCGGGAAAAACGCCTTGAAAAAATGGAAAAGATGGAAAAGCCCGTGGACGAGCACACTGTCCATTTCCATTTTTCCTGCAAACGGAGGACCGGCGAGGATGTGCTTATGCTCACAGAAGTGAGCAAAGGGTTTGACGGCCACACCTTATTTGAACATCTGAACATGCACCTGCGAAGCGGCGACCGCGTTGCCCTCATCGGCGATAATGGAGTGGGGAAATCCACCCTGTTCAAGTGCATTGTGGGGAGCGAAAAGCCGGACAGCGGGACCATACGTTTTGGTAGCGGCGTGGAGCTGGGATATTATGACCAGCACCAGGCCGGACTGCATGATGAAAAGACTGTTCTGGATGAGGTCTGGGACGATTTCCGGCGGCTGGACCAGACAGAGGTCCGCGGCGCCCTGGGTATGTTCCTGTTCACGGGGGACGATGTCCTGATGCCGGTGTCCACATTGTCGGGCGGAGAAAAGGGAAGGGTCGCGCTGACCAAGCTGATGCTCAGGCAGGACAACCTGCTGCTGCTTGACGAACCGACCAACCATCTGGATATGGACTCCAGGGAAGTCCTTGAAAAAGCCCTTTCGGATTTCCCCGGGACCATTCTCGCCATCTCGCATGACCGTTATTTTATCAACCGCTTTGCCACGCGGGTGGCGGTCATGGAGGAGGGTGGACTGGCTGAATATCTCGGCAATTATGACGATTACTTTGAGAAAATCAGCCGGGAACAGGCGCCCGACGCCAATGCCCCGGTGGTGACACGCACCCAGATGGACAGAGAAAAGAAGAAGTCCCGTGAGGAGCAAAGGCGCATCAACGAATTGAAAGTCCAGAGGGAGCAGGCTGAAAAGGCTGTCATGAAGGCGGAGGAAGAGGCTTCTGAGATGGAAAAGAGCCTTGCAGACCCTTCCATCTGGCAGGATACAGAAAAGGCGCAGGCCCTGAGCCGTGCCTATCAGGACAAGAAAAGAGAAATCGAAACGCTCTACAGTGCCTGGGAAGAACTGGAAGAACAGGCGTAAATCAGCCGTAAAGGAGACGAGGATCTTGAGTGATTTGACAAACAACAATCAGGTTGTAAAACCGTCTGCTGATGAAGAGGCAACCAAAACCGTCAAAAAGGTTGGACCCCGCTCATCGCGCCACCGGCGGAGCGAACGACCGCAGGATGAGGTCCCGCAGGCAACGCCTCCGGCATCCGGAAACCGTACGGTACGGATCCCGCCGCAGTCTGCCGGCACGCAAGGGACAGCAGCACCATCCGCACAGGGTGGCGCACCCCAGCCGCCCCGCACGGCTTTTGACCCAAACACGGCCAGGACGCCTAGGCCCAAGGCCCTTGACCGGGCGGGTACGCCTGTGAAGGCTAATGAGATCCGTCGCCCTGCGAATGCCAATGAGATCCGCCGCCCTGTGAATGCACCCGGCTACACCCGTCAGGAGCCGCTTGGAAGGACATCCGATCCCAACATCAGGGTCAGACAGACGTCAGAGGCAGATAAGCGTCAGGCTATAGCTGCAGAAGAGGAAGAGGACGATAAGAAAGGTATAAGCCGGATTTTGCTGGTCATCCTCGCTGTGCTCCTGATCCTGGCTCTGCTTCTTCTGGGGCTGCACCTGATCCCGGATAATCAGGAAGGGACACTGGGCGACCTGAAGCGGAGCGTTCAGGGTACGCTCTCTGGCATTGTCGGTTCTGATCCTACGGCTTCACCTGCCGCGCAGCAGCTCAGCCATGCCTCGGAGTTCTATTCTGAGACGTCCAGTGAATATGCGCCCGCAGAGATCACGTTCTATCTTGTGACGGATCAATCTGTGAGCCAGGTCCAGCTGTATGACGGAGACGGACAGGCGCTGGACGGCGTGGTGTATCAGGACGAACGTGAAGATGGCAGCGTGGAATGGGGCATTATCGTCAATTTTGAACAGCCCTACTTCGGCATGGTACGTCCTCGTGTATATACAGACACATGGGAGGACACGGGACTGTCGCAGCAGATCTCTGTGGTCGAGGAGACGATCCGGGAGACATCCACGGTGGCCCCGACACTCCAGGTTGTCAATGATATTCTGGATTTCAGCGCCTCACCCGCTCAGGGCACGGCACCGGTCAACATTGTATTTTCCATGACAACGAGCCTGAACATCAAACAGGTAAGGCTTGTGGATGAACACGGGGACCCGTTAGAGGCAGAGGCCAGTGTGCTTGTTGACAATGCCAGCACGCGGATTTGGGCACTGAACTATACCTTTGACCGTGCCTACAGCGGTGTTGTCCGCGCCCAGGCCAACATTGACGGGACTTGGCTCGATTCCAATAAACTGGTTTCCCTCTCCATACAGGGACAGACCGTGACAGTGACAGAAACGCCTGTCCTGGTTACGATGGTGCCTTCGCCGACCCTGCCGCCTGTGGATGCACCCGCAGCGGATGAGGGGATGGAAGAGATGGCCGTACTGCCTGAGACGGATGAAATGGATGAGGCAGCGGTGGAATGGGAAGATGAGGAATGGGTCCAGCCCGATGAAGAAACCGTGGATGAAACGGTTGACGGCTCCCTGGATGATGTGCCTTCGGAGCCGACGCCTGCTGCACCTGTGACCCAGGCACCGCTTGTCAATAATGCCCTGCCTGTCCCCACTGCACAGGAGGAGACGCCCACACCGGATGTGCCGGCTCAGACCCCTGCACCTGAAACGAAGGGTGAAGCTGCCCAGGAAGCAGAAGCACAGGAAACCGGACTGCCAAAGCTTACGGCAAAAGCTGATGAAAGTGCGGACCCTTCACTGATTAAAGGCGCTGTGATCTATAACGGGACAAAGAAAACAGAAACATATGACCGTCCGGCCGTAGATCTGATCAATATGCCCGATGCGGACGGATATGCGCGTCAGCCCTATGGCGTCATGACTTACCGCGGGTCCTCTTTCCGCCAGAATGCAGCGGAAGGGACAGTCAACAATCCTTCAGACATGGAAGTCCTGTGGAAGATGGAAGCAGGCTCCATCAAGAGCAATGGGAAGACCGTATTCTATGGCGTGAGCTGGACAGGACAGCCTCTGATCATCAAATGGAGCAAAGAAGTCCGCGAGATGTCCAACATTTACGAGGAGAAAAAGGGCACCAAGGCGCTGCGTGAAGTCATTGTGGCAGGCGATGACGGGAAAATTTACTTCCTGGACCTCGAAACAGGTGAAAAGACAAGGGCCGTCATTGATGCGGGCACCCCGATGCGTGGCACGCCAAGCGTGCATTCTCTGGGATTCCCGGTACTCTCTGTGGGACAGTATGCACGCAAGATGGCCAAGAAGACCTATGATATCGGCATGAGGGTCTATAACCTGCTCAACGCCAAGCAGCTGTTTATGATCGACGGCCTCGATGGCAAGCTTGACCGTCCGTATTATGATGTCGGGTCCTTTGAAACATCTTCTCTGTTTGATTATAATTCGGACACGATGATCACTGCCGGGACCAACGGCATGCTGTACCTGACCAAGCTCAATACAACCATTGACCGCACAGCGGGCACGCTTACTGTGAATCCGTCGCATGTATCCCTCAAGTCCAAGACAAAAGGCGAATCCGACAAGGCTGTTGCCGTTGAAAGCAGCATTGCAGCTTATCAGAATTATGTCTTCTATGCCGACATGGGCGGTATTCTCCGGTGCGTGGATACGTCCAGCATGACGACTTGCTGGGCCGTTGCAACAGGAGACGCTGTGGAAGCTTCTGTGGCCCTTGATCTTGTGGATGACGGGCAGACACTCTGGCTGTACACAGCCAATACCCTCCAGAACCGCAAAAACGGCCCGTGCCAGATCCGCCGCTATAATGCAATGACGGGCGCCCTGGACTGGACGTATGAGGTGCCGGTGAAGAAAAACACCAAGAAGGGGATTACTGCCGGCGCCAAAGCCTCACCGGTTATCGGGCGCAACGGACTTTCCGATTATGTTTACTTTACAGTCAGCAATGCCACGGATGTGGATGGCAGTGCGGCGGATGCAGTACTGATTGCCCTTGACAAGAATACAGGTAAAATGGTATGGCATCGTCCGCTTACAGCTTACAGCTATTCCTCACCGGTTGCTGTTTATAACGATGAAGGTAAAGGCTGGATCATTCAGGCGGCATCCGACGGAATGATTGAACTGCTGGATGGCCTTACCGGTGCCGTTGTCGGCCAGCTGAAGATTGAAGGAACAATCACTGCTAGTCCGGCGGTGTACAAAGATACGATGGTGATTGGCACAACAGGCAAAGGCACAAGCTATATTTATGGCATCATTCTGAAATAAGCAAAGAACCAGTCTCCTGCACGGGAGGCTGGTTCTTTTATGCCCGAGAGAAAGTGAAGGCGGTGCGCAGCATACAGACAGGAAGTCATTTATGGCTTATGCGTTCCGGGCGTGCAAACATGCTGCTTGTCCCTTGTTACGGGACCTGTGTGACGTCTGGCGCAGAAAAACTTCTGTGTACTCTGGCCATGTGTGCAGACAATCAGGAAGGAAGACAAGAAAAAACCTGTCCGGATGGGACAGGTTAAGTACGGTGGCTGGATTCTGTACGGATGTGGATAATCTCAAACAGATAACTGAAAGCTGCGCAATAGGAGAGGACAACGGAGATCCACAGAAGGCAGATGTCATAGGCGAAGCCTGAAGTGGCGATCAACTCATGGAAAAATCCGGCAATCAGTGAAGCGATAAAAAAACAGGTTGCCGTTTTTCCCCAGTAATTGGCATGCACAACAACATTCTTCCTGTCAAGCATGAGCAGTGCACCGGTGATCATGGAGATTTCCTTGATGGTGACCAGAATGATGGCGGCCCAGGGGAACTCATTCTTAATGCCATGACAGATCAGGGCTGAAATGACAAGGAGCTTGTCAGCAAACGGATCGACAAGTTTCCCGAAGGATGTGATCTGATTGTTTTTACGGGCCAGATAACCGTCAAGCATGTCGGTTAAGGAAGCAACGCAAAAGATGGCCAGTGCAGCGTAGGGATGACCGTTCAGGTAGACAATGATAAAAAATGGAACAAGGATCAGCCTGAATAGGGTAAGAGCGTTGGGAACATTCCAGGCGTCCTTGAGAAGATCTTTGAGTTTCTGTTTCAATCTGATTCCTCTTCCCGCAGCGCTATAAACTGCGGAGCCATTATAACATGGTGCGAAAAACTTGCAAGAGAATACAGAAAAGTTCAGGAGGGAAAAAGGAAAAGCGGAAGGATGGGGCGACCCGGGCATGGCAGAACAGGAAAAAAACAAAGAAGGAGAAAAAATCTGCTGCTCCGGTCCTGTCCTCTGTCATAACGGCTGATTCCGCGCGTCCAGGAAGGGCCTGCAGATGATCCGGCAGACTCAGATGCAGAATGAAGGGAAAAATTCCGACCAAATGTCACATGGCCCACCCTATTGACGAAGTGAGGCACAACTCCTATAATTCGCACGATCAATCTTTAAGATGATCCAGAGAGGTCAGTAAGATGGTCAGACAGGGCGTAGTCCGTGTGTGTTCATCCTGCTGTACAGTTTTTCATGGAGGTGGACGACGGATGCGACATGAGCTGTATTCAGCCCTTCATGCCCCGCAGCTTAAGGGGAGTCTTTCTCATTATCAAAAAGCTTCATATGTTGTATTTCCCGGTTTCTGTGATGTGCATGTGCATTTCAGAGAGCCGGGTTTTTCGTATAAAGAAACGATTGCAACAGGAAGCCGGGCGGCAGCTCACGGGGGGTATACCACAGTCTGTGCCATGCCGAACCTGAATCCTGTACCGGACAGCAGAGAACATCTTCAGCAGGAATTGCAATTGATTCAGGACCAGGCAGTGGTCCGGGTCCTGCCCTACGGTGCGATTTCTGTAGACGAGAAAGGCGAGGAGCTGGCCGACCTGGCGGGAATGAAAGAAGCCTTTGCCTTCTCCGATGATGGGCACGGCGTTCAGTCGCGTGAGATGATGAAGCGTGCCATGCTTGAGGCCGCTCACTTGGGCAAGGTCATTGCTGCACACTGCGAGGACAACAGCCTTTTGCATGGCGGCGTCATTCACGATGGATGTTATGCCAGGGAGCATAACGTACCGGGGATCTGCAACGAAAGCGAATGGGGCCCGATCGCCAGGGACATGGAGCTGGTCAGGGAGACTGGGTGTGCGTACCACGTCTGCCATGTGTCAACGAAGGAAAGTGTGGAGATCATCCGGCGGGCCAAAGCCGAGGGGCTGAATGTAAGCTGCGAGACGGCGCCGCATTATCTGACGCTGGATGACAGCATGCTCAGGGACCATGGCGACTGGAAGATGAACCCGCCGCTGCGGGACAGGGCGGACCGCGAGGCGCTCATTGAGGGTCTGCTCGACGGAACAATCGATATGATCGCCACAGACCATGCACCCCACAGCGCCCAGGAAAAAGCGAAAGGTTTAGCGGGCTCACCTTTTGGCATTGTGGGCCTCGAGACAGCTTTTCCTGTCCTTTATACTGAATTGGTCCTCAAAGGCATTCTACCGCTTGAAAAGCTGATCAGCCTGCTCACCACGGGGCCAAGGGAGCGTTTTGGGATCGGGGACGATCCTGACAGCTTCAGCATATGGGATTTGCAGGCCGTGGAAACTATTGATCCGGAATCCTTCCTCTCTATGGGACGTTCTACACCCTTCAGAGGAAAGGAAGTTCATGGTATATGTCTTGCCACAGTTTACCGGGGCAGGCTTGTGTATGAAAGAAACTGAGTGGACCATAAAGCAAGGAGGAAAAACACATGGCTAAGCGCACAGACATCAAAAAGATCTTTATCATCGGATCAGGCCCTATTGTGATTGGCCAGGCGGCAGAGTTTGACTATGCCGGCACACAGGCTTGTCTTGCCCTCAGGGAAGAGGGATATGAGGTTGTCCTGCTCAATTCCAATCCTGCGACGATAATGACGGACACCACCATTGCGGATAAAGTCTATATGGAACCCCTGACACTCGAATATGTTGCGCGTGTTCTGCGCAAGGAGCGCCCCGATGCGATTGTCCCCGGGATCGGCGGACAGACAGGCCTGAACCTGGCTATGCAGCTTGAGCGCAAGGGTATCCTCAAGGAGTGCCATGTGGAACTGCTTGGCACGCCGTCGAGCTCCATTGAACGTGCCGAGGACCGTGAACTTTTCAAGGAAATGTGCCAGTCCATCGGCGAACCGGTCATCCCCTCTGAGATAACCTACAGTCTGGAAGAAGCTAAAGCTGCGGCGAAGAGAATCGGGTACCCAGTGGTGCTGCGCCCTGCCTTCACCCTTGGCGGGACAGGCGGCGGCTTTGCCTACAGCGAAGAGGAGCTCACGGAGATCGGAATCAATGCTTTCCGTCTCTCACCCGTGCACCAGGTACTCATTGAGAAGTCGGTAAAAGGATATAAGGAAATTGAGTTTGAAGTCATGCGCGACAGCGCTGACCACGTCATAACGATCTGCGGCATGGAGAATGTGGACCCGGTGGGTGTGCATACAGGTGACTCTATTGTCGTGGCGCCGATTATGAGCCTGTCGGACCAGGAACTGAAAATGCTCAATGACAGCGCGGTCAAGATCATCCGCGAGCTGAAAATTGAAGGCGGCTGCAATGTGCAGTTCGCTCTCCATCCCACCAGCGGAGAATATTTCCTCATTGAAGTCAACCCGCGCGTTTCCCGTTCATCAGCTCTTGCCTCGAAGGCCAGCGGCTATCCCATTGCCCGCGTGACGGCCAAGATTGCGGTGGGCATGCTCCTTGAAGACATTGCGATTGCCAATACCAATGCCGCTTTTGAACCTTCACTGGATTATGTGGTGGCCAAGTTCCCGCGCTTCCCGTTTGACAAGTTCGCCCAGGCCCCGAACCTTCTCGGCACGCAGATGAAGGCAACCGGCGAAGTCATGGGCATTGGCTCAAATCTTGAGGAATGCATGCTCAAATCAGTGAGCTCCCTGGAGATCGGTGTCAACCACCTGTACATGCCCAAGTTTGACCCAATGACAACAGAGGAGCTTCTGAACTATGTCACGCAGTTCCGGGCGGATAATATCTTTGCCATAACGGAACTGATCAGGCGGAACGTCAGCCTTGATGTCATCTATGAGAAGACGATGATAACTCCGCTGTTCCTGGAATCGCTGAAGAGGATCACGGAAATGGAAGGTGAGCTCAGGGCCAATCCCGGCAATGCAGAGGTCCTCAGAAAAGCCAAAATCATGGGCTTCTCGGATGGGTGCATTGCCAGACTCTGGGGGCAAAATGAACTGAAGGTCTGGGAGATGCGCAGGAACCAGGGCATCCGCCCTGCTTTCCGCATGGTGGATACCTGCCATACAAATGCCTACATCCCCTATTTCTATTCATCTTATACGGGAGAGACGCAGTCCAGGCTGTCGGACAAGAAAAAGATCATCGTGCTGGGCGCAGGACCTATCCGGATCGGGCAGGGCGTGGAGTTTGACTACTCCACGGTACATGCAGTGCTCACCATCCGCAAAGCCGGCTATGAAGCCATCATCATCAACAACAATCCGGAAACCGT
>CAMNGW010000075.1 GCA_946538615.1 uncultured Clostridia bacterium | reverse complement strand
TCACCCTTGCCAAGCCTTTCCTGATATATGGCGATGCTTATACCGGCTTCGGACAGCAATCGTCTGTCAAAGGGAGCGTCCTTGTTCTCTTCGACACTTCTGTCCTCTTTTCATTATGGCGTTCAGCCTTTCCGGGCGCACTCGGATTTTCTGTCACATGGTCCGACGCTCCCGTCCTTGCCACAGGAGAAACAGGAAACCATACTTATACCCACGAAAGCGCCATTCTTCAGGGGCTTAATTATACGGTGACTGCTCCTGACACTGACTTCCGTATCCCTTTTCCTCTTCACGCCCTCATGCCTATCATTTTTGCCGCTCTTCTCGGCATCGTCTTCGTTCTGCTGACCTTTTTTGTGACCAGAAGATATTACAAGCCCATCGATGACATCCAGCAGATGATACAAAAAACGGATTCCGTGCCCCCATCCGATGGAAAAAATGAATTTGACACAATACTGCAGGGAATCTCGGGGCTGATCGTTCAGAGAAACGGATACAGGGAAAAAATGGTCACCATCACGCCCTATGCCCAGCAGGGGATGCTTAATGCCATGATCTCCGGCCGTGCAGGCAGCCATGCCAAGGTCCTTATTGACGACCACTTCACGGACCTGGGACGGACCTATTATATGGTCGGGATCATTAACCTTTTCATTTCCTCAGACTCCGATGTTCCCCAGACCCAGTACGATGATGCGCGTATCCTTCTGCGCCAGGCTGTGGCAGAGCTTTCAGAGGATGAAGTCACAGTTGTCACCACCCCGCAAGGGAAAAGCAATCTCTATACCATTGCCAGTGCGGATGCCAGGGAAAGCTTTGAGGGCTTCTTTTATACGCTTTATCAGAAAGCAAATGAAGCTCTGGACCGTGATGACTGTGTCATAACCATTGGCGTGTCCGGCATCGAAAGCGATATTGAGCGTCTGCCAATCGCCTGCAGCAACGCAGAACGCAGTCTGGGCCAGATCCTGACAGGCGGACGGGGCACCGTGTACTTCTATGAACCTGATGCCTGTGAGGGCCGGAGCTACTATTTCCCCAATAACGCTCAGCAGGAGATGGATAAAGCACTGCAGAAGAGGGACCTCGCTGCCCTTTCTGCCCTCCTTGATGATATTTACCGTAAAAATATCCTGCAATCAGATCTCCCTGTCGAGCAGATCCGTCAGATGGCTGATGAATTGTATTGGACAATCCGCAAATCGCTCCGCCATGTCTATGCCACTTCTCCCGTTCATATCCAGATGAAAGGCATCCAGGAGACAGCAACCATAGATGAAATCTTCTCTTATTACCACAAAGTTTTTGAAACTGCCCTGAAAACAGACAATGTCAGCGAAGGCGAAGATCTCGAAAAAACAGTATGTGATTATATTGATGCCCACGTTTTTTCACCGGATCTGTCCATGAACATCCTCTCCGATCAGTTCGGCATTTCCGCCAAAATGATTGGTTCCATCTGCAAAAAGCATTATGGACAGACTTTTCTCAGCTATGTGCATGACCGTCAGATCAGCAGGGCGGCTGAACTGTTAAAAACCACTTCTCTGCCCCTTGATGCAATAGCTGAACAGTGCGGGTTTACCAACCCTCTCACTTTCAGGCGCAACTTCAAAGCGAAGATGGGTGTCAATCCCAGCGAGTACCGGAACTGACGGTCCGGAAATGATCCAGCGGGCCAAAAATGGCTTCCTGCTTACATTTTCTTTTTTTGATCGTTCATTTTTTGCCCCCATCCAGCCCCCTGGCTGGATGGTTTTTTTGTCTGTTCCGGTCACTTTTCCACCATTCCAAAATTGATTGTTGTGAAAAAAAGCATTTTGACGTAAGCTGAGGCCAACCTGAAAAACAAGATCCGTGCAAGGAGGCGATGTCATCAGTATGTCAAATCCAACCGATCCCAAGAAAACACTGAGGCAGCTGATTCGACGTGATCATCAGTTAATTTTCATGTTTTTGCCCGTGTTTCTCTACTATGTCATCTTCTGCTATCTTCCTATGGCAGGCCTCGCCATGGCTTTTGAGGACTTTAAAATGGGTTCCGGCTTTGCTGGTGTCTTCAACAGTCCCTGGGTAGGCCTGAAATGGTTCGATCAGTTCTTCCACTCAGCTTTTGCATGGCGGCTCATCCGCAATACCTTCCTTCTTTCCTTCTGGTCGCTCATATTCGGCTTTCCGATCCCTATTAGCTTTGCCATATGCATCACGCAGATGCGGGCAAAGCGATTTGCAAAAGCCGCACAAGTTGTAACCTATCTGCCTTACTTCATCTCCACAGTTGTTGTGATAGGCATGATGACAAACTTTCTTTCCCCTTCAAACGGGATTATCAACCAGCTGATCAAAGCAGCAGGAAACAAACCCATCAATTTTATGTCGGATCCGAAATGGTTCCGCAGGCTTTATGTGATCTCCGGTTCCTGGCAGTCCTTCGGCTTTAATGCCATCATCTTTGTTGCCGCCATCATGGGCATTGACCCCTCACTTTATGAGGCGATGCGTGTGGACGGAGCTTCACGCTGGCAGCAGATTATCCATCTCATTATTCCTATGATCTCAGATACCGTCATTCTTCTGCTGATCATGACCTTGGGCAACCTGCTCAATGTAGGGTTTGAAAAGGTTTATCTTATGTACTCTCCTGCTGTTTACGAAACGGGAGATGTCATTGCAACCTATGTCTATCGTCAGGGCATTGAAAACAAGAATTTCTCCTATGCCTCAGCCGTAGGCCTGTTCTATTCCGCAGTCGGCTTTGTCTTTGTCGTTGCAAGCAATACCCTTTCTCGCCGTGTAACCGGCTCTTCGCTGTGGTAAGGGGGCTATCCTGTGCATACGAAGAAAATTCATAAACCTGATTCCTTCCTTTCGGAAGGTCTGAGCGACAAAATCCTTGATATTATCATCTGGCTTCTCGTTATCTTTGCCGTGATCATCACACTCTATCCGTTTCTGTATGTTCTGAGTGTTTCCATTTCAGATGGCACCGCAGTGGCCAAAGGGCAGATTGTTCTTCTTCCGAAGGGATTTACCCTTGAAACATACGGTACCGTCACACAGTACAATCAGCTGTGGGTATCTTACAAAAACACGGCAATCTATACCGTTCTGGGCACCGTATGCAACATCATCTTCACCTGTCTCGCTGCGTACCCTCTCTCCCGGAAGCAGTTCTTTCTGCGCCGTAAGCTGAATTTCTTTGTTGTCTTCACCATGTATTTCTCGGGCGGTCTGATCCCGACCTACATGGTCGTCACAGGTCTCGGTCTCTACAACAGCCGGCTTGCTATGATCATCCCTGTGCTTCTGAGCACATACAATATGATGATCTGTCGGTCTGCCATGGAATCCGTTCCCCAGGACCTGTTTGAAAATGCCTCACTGGAAGGGGCAAGCGACTGGTACATGATGGTCCACATCGCCGTACCGCTCATCAAGCCGACACTGGCTGTGCTCACACTTTACTATGCCGTGGCGCGCTATAACGATTTCTTCAATGCTATGCTGTACCTTGGCAAAAGTGAGCTGCAGCCCCTGCAGATGTTCCTGCGGCGCATACTCATCATGTCATCGGCAGAAATTCTTCAGGCAGCCGGGACCAGCGGCGCCGCTGCTGCTGCACAGAACACACTGAAGATCCGGTACGTATGCATCGTCCTTGCCGCACTGCCCATTTTCTGCATCACTCCGTTTGTCCAGAAGTATCTGGTCACCGGCACCATGCTTGGTGCTGTCAAAGGTTAAGCACAAAGCGTTATCAAGCGCTTGCGCATATAGAAAGGAGATTACCCCTATGAAGAAGATCCTCAGTATCGTTCTTGCCCTGTCTCTTCTGCTCGGCTGCTGCTCCGCACTTGCAGAGTCAGCCATCACCGATCAGGAAGGTGCCACAGTCAGCATGCTGGCTATGAACTCCTGGTATTCCACCGTCGACCTCAAGGATGCCTACCTCCTTAAAAAAATCGCAGAGAATGCCAATGTCACCGTTGACTGGACCCTCATTGACCCCACCACCTATTCTGACACGGTAAGCCCTATGCTTGCAGCCGGTCAGGACCTGCCGGATATCATTCAGCTGCCTGATACCGATAACAATATGACTTATCTGTCTACAGGCATGTTCGTTAAACTTGACGAGCACCTTGATATCATGCCCAACTACTCCAAGTATCTTGAGGCCAATCCCTTTATCAAGGCTTCCCTGACAGCAGTCGACGGACACATTTATTATGTGCCCCAGACGGTTGTTACCAACAATTATCAGCCTGTCCTTATGCTGAATATGCCCTGGCTCGCCAAAGCAGGTCTTGAAACACCCAAAACACTGGATGCTTTCGTAGAGATGCTGCGCTACTACAAGGAAAACGATATGAATGGCAATGGCGATCCGAACGATGAGATCCCTATGTCCATCCAGTCTGCTTTCCTGCCTTATATGTTTGGTCCTGCTTTTGGTCTTGACCTTGTTTCCGGTTTCTATGCTGATGACAGCGGTGTTGTCCATTATGCCGCTTATGAAGATGCATACAAAGACTATCTGACCTTCCTTAATGGCCTGTACAACGAGGGCCTGCTTGAAGTCGAGTTCACTTCCCTCAACCGTGACCAGATCACCGAGCGCTGCGCTAACGATCTGACCGGCGCCACCTTTGATTACTCCTGGCAGATGTCCAACCTCTACAGCGCACAGTATGCTGACTATGACGGCAGCGTCGGCATCATCGCCGGTGTAGCTCCCCTTTCCGGTGCCCATGAAGGCTTCTATGTGGGACGCAATCCTGTATCCGGATGCTTCGGTGTCAACGCCAAGTCCGATAACATTGAACTGGCTGTGAAGTTCCTTGACTATGCCATGGGCGAGGAAGCCCAGGACCTGTATGTCTGGGGCGAGGAAGGCCTCACCTACGAAGTGGATGCTGACGGCAACCGTCACTTCCTGCCGCGCTGCACAGAAGATACCATCTGGTACCAGGGCCTTGGCATCAATGCTCCGAATATGCCCTCTCAGCAGTCCACTCCGGCTACCGATGTCCTGCTCCCCGCATGGCACGTCCAGAATGACCGTGAATTTGAAGAGCCCTATATCCGCGCACCCTTCCCGAACATTTACTCCACCGCCGACGAGACCTCCACAATCTCCATGTACCTTGTTGATGTTCAGACCTACGTCGACGAGCGTGCCATTGCCTTCATCTGCGGCTACTCTTCCATCGAAGACGAATTTGAAAGCTACATCGCAACCCTCAAGAACCTGCAGATCGATGAACTGATCAAGGTGAAGCAAGCCCAGTATGACCGTTTCGCTGCGGCCATGAAATAATCCATTCTGATCCTCAGCGGGACTGCAGAAGCGGTCCCGCTTCTTTGATTTTTATTACCGGAGGCCATATGACACAAGAAAGAGCAATCCTTGCATTTCTCGACGAGATCCGTGCCCTTCCGATGCACGCCATTCATATTTCACTTGATGGAAAAGTCCTGGCACGGGCCAGTTTTTCCCCTTTTTCCTGTGAGGCCCCCCACCGGCTCTTCTCCGTCAGCAAATCCTGTGTGTCGCTCGCCATCGGGATCCTGCTCAAAGACGGAAAGATCCATCTGGATGACCCGGTATACCTTTATTTTCCCGAATACACTGACAGCTCTTCCGGCCTTCTGCGCCATGTCACGATCCGCAACATGCTTACCATGCAGACCTGCTATGCCAAAGCCACGTACCGTCCGCTGGAAGACAGCAACTGGACAAAAACATGGTTCGAAGCCGCACCAGACCATCTTCCCGGAACGCTTTTTAACTACGATACCTCCGCGTCCCAGGTGCTTTGCGCCCTTTGTGAAAAAATCGCGCAGTCGGATATCCTGACCTTCCTGGAACATCGCCTTTTTGCTCCCCTTGGCATGTGCGGTGAAAAGCGCTGGCTCAAGGATAAGAGCGGGACTTCCCAGGGGGGAACCGGGCTCATCATGAACCTTGACGATTTTGCCGCTCTGACGTCTTTCTTCATGACAGATGGGCTGGGCATCGTCAGTCCCGATTATCTCAAGGATGCCTGTTCTCCGCTGGTCGACACATCCCTCCGCACGGGGCCGGAGGAAAGGCACGGCTATGGGTACCAGGTATGGCAGACGCGCCATGGCTTCTCTTTATATGGCATGGCCGGTCAGATGGGCATATGTATCCCGGAAAAAAAGCTTGTCGTATGTACCTTTGCCGATACGCTGAGCAATGACACCGGTGTCCAGCCAATCTATGACGCAGTGTTCCGTCATCTGGAGGACCTCGATACGCTGCCTTCAAGCGATGCGGACCGCCAGGTCCTGTCTGAACAGCTTGGGACGCTGAGCCTCCCGGCTGTCTCAGGGGACACGCGGAGAACTGTCCGCCTGTCGCTTCAGCAGGACATGTTCCCTTTCAGAAATATGGTGATAGGCGAAAATACCGTGTGTTTTGAAGGTGAACAGACCTGGTCCCTGCCCTTTGCTCCCGGCACGTGGCTCCAGGCCTCTTTCCCGCAGAGTGGGACGCCGTGCTTTGTGACCGCTGCCTGGACAGCAGAAAACGTCTTTGACCTGTCTTGCGAGCTCACCGGGGACTGGACAGGGTGCATGTCACTCAGGGTTGTCCTGAAAGACTCACAGGCCTCCCTCCAGATTGTTTCCCGCATCTGGGAACTCCTGCCCGGCTGGAACGGAAGTACCTGGGGGATTGTGGAGGAACTTTGAAAACACGCTCCGTGCTGCATCTCACATCGCCGGATCGAGGAGCGTACCCCATCCGTTTCCGCGTCAATCCAGAAGAACCGGCCAGACTGGCCGGTTCTTCTGATTTTTAAGGAAGACATATCACAGGGCCGCAGTGCACGTTTCCGCAAAAAAGCCCGGCACCGCGACCTTTCATCCTGGGGCTTTTGCCTGAAAGGCAGGATTTGCCGTCCTGGTATCGAATTGTTCCCCTTTGTGTATGGAGGAATAAAACTATGGCATACTTCGGGGCTTTCTATCTTGATAAAGAGAAGGACATTATCGTCGAACTGGATATGGACCCTGGATCCGAAGAGCTTTCGTACTGCCTGCGGACGCCTCACCATGCAACCGGCAATCTCATCACGAACCTGGCCAGGCTCTGTAAGCTCCCCCTTTCAAGGGACAGCCAGGGATTGCTTGTCATAAAAGGCAAACTGCCCTGTTACATCAACAGTGAGAACCGGCTGGTTTACGTCTGCCGCCTGCTGGACACAAAGGTAGCCAATATCTTTCCGGATGGGACCATTGAGCGCAAAGCATCCATTCCGGCCATCTCAAAAACGCTGATGAGCCAGACCAAGGATTATCATCTGGATTTCAAGAAAACGCTTGTAAAAACATACATTTTCCGGGAGTGCAAGTTCCGCACGGACGTGCATACCCATATGAACGCCAATCTGGACCCTGACTGCCTCATAGCCCTTGGCATCCACCATCAGATCCGTTATCCGCTCTATTATATCCGCAAACTCAGCCTGAAATGCACGGAAGAGCAGGAAAACAAGCTTGCCATGCGCCGTGAAAAAGTTGCCCTTTCTTTTCAGGGTTCTCCTCTCACCGGAAAATACCTTGACCGGAAGATCAATGATGCCACTTTTATCAACTTTGCCGATCTCATCCTGAACAACCCCGGAGACGCATCTTACAATCTCTCCCGCATACGTGCTTCACTGGCCATTCTCAAGGACGGTCAGGCCGTCTTTACCAATCTTGAAAAAGTCTATCTCTACCGGTACGTTTTCTGCAAGGGCGTCCCTTATGGGGAAAAAATATCATATGCCCCGCAGATGCTTTCCTCCATTCCCGACAGGGATATTGTCAGGGCACTGCATCAGATGGCGGATGACAGAAACCATCCCGTGTTCGGGGACAATACCCTCTTCCAGGATAAACTGCTGTGGATTGCGCGCAGTTATGCCAGCCGCGGCATCCAATATGTGGAGATTTCCGATACTTCCCTTGCCAAGCCCGATGCAGCACCGCAAATGCTCGCCCTCGTGCATGCTGTGATGCCGGAAATCCAGAAGGAAACAGGCGTCACCATCCGCTTCCTCGCCGCTGTGCGACGTACCCCTCTTACCATTGTCAAGGACCAGATTGCTGACAGCACTATGCGGGACTGCCTGCAGACCATCCGCTCCGTCGCCATGGACCCCTATGTGGCAGGTTCTGACATCATCGGTGAGGAAATCAATGATATCCGCGATCTTGCGCCGCTTCTCACAGAGCTGGTCCATCTCGCCAATGAATATCCGGATTTTACGATACGGATCCATGCAGGAGAAAACGACGGCCTGAGGGATAATGTCTATCATGCCCTGAAATGCGTGCAACAGGCCCTTGGGCCTACCCAGAAAATGCCGAAGCTCCGCATTGGCCATGGTCTGTATACAGCCAATCTCAAATCGGCCAAGGGCATCCAGCTCATGCAGGACCTCGTGGAAACCGGGACAGTACTCGAGTTCCAGATCACATCCAATGTCCGTCTCAACAACCTCAGTTCACTGGAAAACCACCCTCTCAAAACCTATCTGCACCATGGCGTTGCCTGCGTACAGGGGACAGACGGCGGCGCAATCTATGGCACAGATTCGATCGATGAGCAGCTGTCACTGGAAAAGCTGCTCAACCTGACCTATGACGACCTTATGGCCATGAAACGGACCGATGAGCACCTGCTCCGGGAAGGGATGGACAGTTTCCGGAGCAAACTCAGCGCCTTCAAGGCCCGGAACATTACTGACATCCGTGCTTTCTACACGGAGCGCATCATTGCTCAGGAGCAGTCAGCTGACCGTCTTTTTGTCTCCAACGACAAGCTTGACAGCCATGAAATCTTTCATGGACAGGATCGTGAGCTCCCCGTGGACAGAGTGCCCCTGATTCTTTGCGGCGGAAGTTTCAACCAGGACACGCACCGCACCCGCATGCGTCCTGAGATCTGTCATTTTCTCGACCAGCTCCTCTCGTGCGCTGACCCGGAAAAGGTCTTTTTTGTCCTGGGTCCGGAGCTGAAAGGTTATGAAAACTATCTTTATCAGCAGGGGAAGGGCCGGTTTGATTTCTTTGCTTTCGTCCCCTCCCGGATCCCGCGCCGTACAGCGCACCGCCTGAAGCAGGCACAGATCAGCATACGCATTTCCATTGAGCCCTCCCGCATGGCCATCTATAAAAGCTACGCCTATGAGATTTTCAAGCGCAGACCATCGGTTCTGATTGCTCTTGACGGCAATACTGCAGCCGGCAACCTGATCCAGGAGGCAAAAAACGGGAAAAGAAAAGCCGCCATCTTCGTGAGCCGCCATGCGAAAATGCTCAGCAGCAAAGCACGTACACTGGATGGCTATGCAGCGGTCCTCGGGGACATTCCCGATGCCTCTGTCATTGTCCGGGCAATCGAACATGCCTATCCTGAAAAATGGATGAAGACAGAATGAAAAAAGCCTGCGTCATGCAGGCCTTATCCGTTAACCTGAGTGTACTCTCTGTCCAGGGCTGTTTTCCGGATCCACGCAGAGGCGCCCCGCAGGCTCACCACGATCCAGTCCTCCTGGATCTCAATCACAGGCAGTCTTGTCCCTGTGGCCAGATAGCCCACTCGTTTGGCGCTGAGACTGCCCCAGGCATATACTGGTGTCCCCTTTTCAGTAACATACCACGCCGGGTCAATCACGATGTAATCTTCAAGCACCCAGCCGTCACAGCCTCCATTTTCCGTGAGGAAGCAGTCCCAGTAGCCGTTCTCATAGTTCTGCACAGCAAACATTGTGCCGTAGCCAAGCTTGCGGACAACCGGAGCATTTGCATCAGGGGCTGTGCGCAGACTCAGGCTCTCACAGAGTACAAATGCCCCGTACCCAATCTGCCCCTCCCCCTCGGGAGGAATGATTTCTGCACGCGCGCCCTGGCACAGGACAAGAAGCAGACATAAGATACCCAAAAACTTCACAGTGACATCCCCTTTCCGGAACATATCTTATAAACAGTATTTGAGAGGAAGATAACACATATGGAACTCAAAGACAAGACAATCGCCGTGCTGGGAGACAGCATAACAGAAGGCGCCGGCGCTTCGGACCTGGCTCATCGTTTTACCTCTGTCATGGAAACACAGTTCGACTGCCGGGTTCTGAACTACGGTATTGGCGGAACAAGGATCGCGCGTCAGCAGCATGTGGATGAGACAAATCCTTATGACCAGGATTTCTGTATGCGCGTGCGCCAAATGGACCGGCACGCGGACGCTGTTGTCGTCTTTGGCGGGACCAATGATTTTGGGCACGGTTCGGCCCCTCTCGGGGATGCGGACAGCCGCACACCGGATACTTTTTATGGGGCCTGTCATGATCTGATGCGCTACCTTGTTGAAACGTATACGGGCAAGCCAGTCCTGATCTGCACGCCGCTGCACCGGCTCGGGGAAGAGTGTCCTAAGGGGGATGGCTCAAAGCCTTTTCCTGTGGCTCCTCTGGCCGTTTACCGCAACATTCTCCTGGAAGTCGCCTGTTATTATGCCTTGCCTGTACTCGACCTGTATGCTTCCTCAGGCATGCAGCCCGCGGTTCCTGTGATCCAGCAGCGCCTTATGCCGGATGGCCTTCATCCGAGCGATGAGGGACACGCTATCCTTGCCCGCCGCATCGGCCTCGCCCTGATGAGCCTCTGAGTTCATCCCCTCATGCTTCTCAGGTTTCTGACTATGCCCGGCAGAAGCCGGATCACTTCATCAATCTCTTCCTCAGTGTTCTCGTGGCCGATTGTCATACGCAGGGACGCTTGTGCCTCCTCCCGGCTCCTCCCGATTGCCATCAGAACATGGCTGGGGTCCAGACTGCCTGCTGTGCAGGCACTGCCGGAGGATGCCGCAATGCCTTCAAGGTCCAGCAGGAGAAGCAGCGACTCCCCTTCGATCCCAAGAAAAGAGAGGTTCAGATTGCCCGGGAGGCGGTCTTCCAGAGGACCGTTGAGCAGAACACCGTCGAGCTGTTCACAGATGCCATGGTACAGTCTTTCCCGGAGTGCCAGGACATGACTCCTGCGCTCTTCGAGGTGCTCCGTCGCTTCCTCGAGCGCAAGGCCCAGCCCGACCATTCCGGGCACATTTTCTGTTCCCGCGCGCATGTGCCGCTCCTGCTCACCCCCATGCAGAAGACGGGCAAGACGTGTCCCCTTGCGCACATATAAAGCGCCCATACCCTTTGGGCCTTCAAATTTATGCGCGCTGAGGGAAAGCAGGTCTGCGCCTGACGTCTCCACAAAGATGGGGACGGCACCTGCGGCCTGCACGGCATCTGTATGCATCAGGGCGCCATGTTCATGGGCAATCTCCGCAATCTCTTCAATTGGTTCAAGCGTTCCGATTTCATTGTTTGCCATCATAATGGAGACAAGGACGGTATCCTTCCTTATGGCGTTTCTTACATCATCCGGAGAGACCCGGCCAAAGGCGTCCACCGGCAGGTAAGTCACTTCCCATCCCTGCTTTTCCAGCCATTGGCAGGTGTGGAGCACCGCATGATGTTCAATCCTGCTGGTAATGATATGCTTTCCCTTGTCCCTGTACGCTTCCGCAACACCCCGGATTGCCCAGTTGTCACTCTCTGTGCCGCCTGAGGTGAAATAGATTTCCTGTGTGCTCCCGGCGTGAAGTGCAGCAAGGACCTTTCTTCTTGCCTGTTCCACAGCTTTCCGGGCATCTCTGCCTGTGGCGTGGATACTGCTCGGATTGCCATAACAGTCCGTAAAATAAGGTATCATGCCTTCAAGGACCTTCCCGGAAAGCCGGGTGGTCGCGGCATGATCAAGATAAATCCGATCCATGTATTTCCCTTTCCCGCCGCCTGCTTCGTCTCTTACGGGCCGCGTGATATGTATTATATCCATCTTTACACAAAACTTTAAGAGGTGTTTTTTGCGCATGAAGGCTTACGCAGTTCTTCCGCTTCTGTTCCTTCTCCTGCTGTGTGCTTTTCCCGCCCTTGCCGATGACCTGGTGATCTCTGAGGTCATGGCCAGCAACGGGACCTGGTCCGGCGGCCATGCATATGACTGGGTAGAGGTCCACAATACCGGTAAAAAGACCATCGACCTGAGCGGCTTTGGATTGAGTGATTCAGAAAAAAAACCTATGAAATGGCAATTCCCCGAAGGCTGCAAGCTCAAGGCCGGGGCGTATCTTATTGTCTACTGCACAGGCGAGGACATGAGCCCCGGAAAAAAAGGCGTCTACTATGCCAATTTCAAGCTCTCGGCCAAAGGTGACGATGTCATACTGTCAGACGCTGCGGGCACAGCTGTCTGCACTGTCAGTTTTCCCCAGCAGTACGGGAATATCTCCTGGGGGCTTCCCGAAAACGGAGAAAGCTATGGCTATTTTGAAACTGCCACTCCCGGGAAAAAGAATGGAAAATCTGTTTATTCTGCCAGAACGGCTGCACCGGAGATCCTCACCGCCGGCGGTTTCTATGACGCCGACCTCACTGTTTCAGCCAGTGGCTCTGAAGGTGTGCTCCGCTATACCCTTGACGGGTCCACACCCTCGGAAAAATCCAGACTGTTTCCGGAAGAAGGCATCTCCCTGAAGCATACCAGTACGGTCCGGGTCCGTGCGTTTGAAGAGGGTAAAGTCAGCTCCGCAACGGTATCGGCCACCTTCTTTGTGGGGGAAAGTCTGCCGGTCCCTGTCGTCAGCCTGACAACCGACGAAAGCTACCTCTTCGGAAAAAAAGCCGGAGCACTCGCCAAAGGGACCGGAGCCGTCCCGAACTATGACAAGCCCTATGAATATCCTGTGAATATTGAATATTTCGATGAGAACGGGAACTGTCTGATCAACCAGGTCGGTTCTTTCACTGCCAGCGGCCACAGTGCAAAGCAGAATGCCCAGAAGTCCATAGCGCTGTATGCCAGAAAAGCCTACGGACCCGAATATTTTGCCTTCAGTCCTTTTCCCAACAGAGACTATGAAAAGTACAAATCCATCCTTCTGCGTTCCACCAATTCAGATGCTTATTCTGAGCGGCTGCGCGATGTCGTCTTTACTTCCCTCGCCGAGCCCCTTGATCTTTGCTACCAGGACGCAAGGCCCATTGTGGTTTTCATCAACGGGGAATACTGGGGCCATTATAACCTGAGGGAAAAAATCAACAAATACATGGTCGCACAGTGGGAAAAAATTGACCTTGAAGACGAGGCAACGGTAGACGCTATCGATATCCTTGCGCGCACCGGTTCAGATGACTATGTGCAGAACGGTTCGAATGCTGACTGGCTGGAGCTGTGCAAGTTCTGTAAAACACAGGATTTGAACGTTCCGGAAAATCTTGAGTGGGTCGATGCAAGGCTCGATATTGACAATCTGTTCACCCATGCCTCTTATGAAATCATTTCCGGAAATTCAGACATCACCAATGTCCGCATGTACAGAGTGCCCGGCGGGAAATGGAAGTATCTTCTCTTTGATGTCGAAGCCAGTTTTGGCTCAGACTCAGATTCAGATGTCACGCCCCTTAACAATTACATAAAACCCGTCTCGGCCAAATATGCCGCGTTCCGTCATGAACCCCTCAATGCCCTGCTTGCAGTTCCTGAGATGAAGGCCCGTTTTCTCACACGCTTTGCCCAGGTGCTGGACGCATCCTTTCTCTGGCCTTATGTAGAGGCCCATTTTGCACCATGGG